>SXKJ01000184.1 GCA_005778115.1 Planctomyces sp.
CGCCGAGCATCGCCGCTGGTTGCCGAAGATCGACCTCCCGCCGGCCAAGGGAAGCCAGCATCGCGTGCTCACCTACGATCGCGACACGGACGAAGCGGTCTGGGAAGGGAAGACTGTGCGGCGGAATGATCCGATCCCGGAGTGAGCCGCAGAAGTGTTTGTAGGGCGGGCAAGAGTGCCCGTCCTACGGAGCTCATCTCAATTCAATTCGTCGCGGCGGGTTCCGTCAGCGTCAGTTCGTTGCGGATATTCTTCACGCCGGGTTCGAGACGCACCATGTTGGCAGCGAGCTGCCTTTGGGATGGTGTGGCGACTTCTCCGCGTAGCACGACCACCCCTTCTGCTTCGAGTTCGACGGTCACGCCGCGCAACGCGGGTTGCCGAGTGACTCGCTCGAAGCGGCCGTTTAGAGTCGCGTTGAGTTCCTCGTTCGAGAGTCTCGGCACTTCAAACGCCACCTTTTGTTGTGGGCGGATCGAGCGACGCGAATCTTGCTGGCCTTGTTGATTCATGCCGTTGGGATCGTTCGGGTCCATGCCTTGATTCTGTCGGCCGCGATTGTTGCGAGATTGGTTTTGTTGTTGGGAGTTCTGGAGAGCGGCTTGATTGGCTCCCAAGAACTGCTGCGTGTTGCGCGAGCCGATCATGCCGTTCTGCTGGCCTTGACCTTGCAAGCCGAAGGCGGATTGCTGATTCAGCAACACGCTTTGACTGGCGGAAGCGGTGTTCGCGTTTGTGGAGCTGAAACGGTTCGACCCTCCGCCGAAGGAATTCGAGCCAGACAGGCCGCCAGCGCTGCCGCCTAGGGCACCGAAGCCTGACGAGCCTGCACCTCCGGTTGTGGTTCGCTGCTGAGCCTGCGCGGCAACTGGTTGAATCGCGATCAAGCCACTGATGGCGGCAATCAGCCACGCGGATCGTTGCAGGGATTTCACAATCAGTCTCCTTGGGTCACTCAGCGACGCATGAACGCCGGATATAGTACTTGCCAGCCCGCGAATTGCACGACCCCATTATTCGTGGTGTCGTTTTTTAACCTGTCCGTCAATCGGCGATCTGCTGGGCAGGTTGAAAACCTGTCCCACGAATTGTGGCGATGGTCTGCGAGTTTGGCCGGCCAGCGGCCTTGTTACGAGCATCGACGGGCGGAGTGTCCGTTCTGGAGTTGGGTGTTTCGCTGCCGTTCAATCGGTCGCGAAGTGCCTGTTCGACCTTTGTTGCGATGTGAGCTTCGTCGGTTATTGGCGACTTCTCGGACTTGTGACCGATCAGGCTGATGGTCGAGAGGTCCGAGAACACCACCGGGCCGCTGTCTGGCGTCAACCGCAGACGCAGCGCGAGTTCGGCTTGATTCCGACCCGACCGAGTGTACGGCACGAACAGCCGGTAGGCCGGGCCGAACTGTGTTTTGGTCAGTTGTGTGCTCCATGTTTCGCGGTCGATGTCAAATTGGCTCAGTGGCTTGGCTTGGTCAGCCTCGGTGCCTTGGTCGTCAAACACATAAACGCGCAAGTCGCCGTTGACCATGACGGGAATCGCACTCTCCTGATTGAAGAAGAAGACTTGTCCCGCGACGCCGCGACAGGATTTTCCTTCAGAGTCGAAGCCATCCGCCGTCTGCCAAACACACAGACATTTCACCGCCGGGTTGCGCGAAGTCGCTTTGGAGAATTTCTTGACGGCGTTGGCATTCGAGACAAGTCCCGACGTCGCGCAGCCGGTCAGCAGGACGCACAAAGCCATCGCTCTTCCAATCGTGTGCCTCATCGCTGGGCCTCCTTGCGCCGGAAGGTGTCGAGGATCGTGGGCTTCTTCGTCGCCTTGGAGGTATTGGTCGCTCCGGCCTGTTGAACTCGCGGCTTCGACACTCCGCCACTGCCGGTCTCTTGATAGTTCGCGCCTTTGACGGCATCAGGCGTTTCGTCCGACATCGGTGGAACGGGCAGCACTTGCGGAGCGGTTCCGTTCGGCATTGGTGCCGGTGGCACCGGGTTCGACTTCTGATTCGGATTCGACCACATGCCTCCCGGCGAATAGAGCGGTGGGAGGGAACCGTCCGTCGGTGCAGGAGCGGCGAACAATGGGCCGTGCATCGCTTCGGCTTCGCATTCCGTGTAGTGCAGACGCTCCGCTTCGACCTGTTTGAGCATTTCGTTGCTGCCGTCGTTCTTGATGATTCGCGGCGTGAGGAAGATCAACAGCTCGGTACGTTTGGTGGCGTGCGAGTCAAACCGAAAAGCGTGACCAATGATCGGGACGTCCCCCAACCACGGGACTTTGCGTTCGCTCGTCGTGTCGGTCTTTTGGATCAGTCCGCCGAGCACAATCGTTTGCTCATCGGCAACCGCGATCGTCGAGACGGCGCGCGTAATGTTCTTCACCGGTGCTTGAATATCACCGCCGACGCCACCGCTCGTCAGTGTCACACCATTCTGCAAATCGTAGTCGCTGCGTTCGGCCCCGATCTGCATCACGATCCGACCGTCTGGCGTAATCCGAGGCGTGACTTCGAGGATAATTCCCGAATCGTCGCGAAGAACTGTCGGCGTGATTTGCCCCAAGGCCCCGTTCGTCGTGAAGCCGTTGATAACGGGCACGTTTCGGCCGACATTGATTCGCCCCAATTGGTTGTCGAGTGTCCGAATTTGCGGCCGGCTCAGAATTTCCAAACGGCGACTTGCCGAGAGTGCTCGCAGCAGCACATTGACCGACTCCGATCCGGCCGAAAGCACTAATCCGCCATAGCCTAAATCACTGTTGGATCGGTTCAGCGAGAAATTGCTAAGTCCCTGGCCACCGACTTGGTCAGGTTTGAATGGTGTCGAATTGGCATTCGGCGCACCTCCTGTCTGTGCGTTGTTGAAGTTGAAACCGGGAACCAGAGTTGTCAGACCATTTGCGACCGAGGAACCACCACGGTCGAACAGCAGCGAGTCTTGAATTCCCAACTCCACGCCGAACTCGTCGTTGGTGGTCAATTCGACTTCGACCAACAAGGCTTGAATGACGACCTGTTGCTGATCCATGTCAATCTTCTCGACGATCTTCAGGATGTCGTCGTAGTACCGCGGAGTCGCGCTGATCAGCAGGCTGTTCGAGTTCGCTTCGGCGACGACGATGACTTCCCGCTCGAACTGCTGAAAGTTGCTGACCAATCCCTGATTGGCCTGCGTCGCCAGATCGCTCTGACTTTGCAGGAATGCCGTGATCGACGTCGCAACGTTCGCCGCCGGGCTGTTCTTTAAGCGATAGACCGTCATCTTGCGTTGGCGGACATCATCTTCGTCCAGTCGCAAGATGATCGCTTCGACGACGCTGAGCGCCTCGCCGCCGCCGACCGCGATGATGCTGTTGGTCCGCACGTCGGTTGAAAGACGCAACGGAATCAACTGGCTACTGGCGTCCTCGGCCCCAGCCAACTGAATGCCAAGTTGTTGGTTCTGCTGATTCGCTCCGCCGCCACCGCGCTGGCCTTGTTGCTGCTGCTGATTGTTGAAGAGCTGATTCAGCATCGTCGTGACCGACTCAGCGTCCGCGTTCTTGAGTGTGAAATGCTTGATCTCCGCGACCAGCGACGCCGGTTGATCGAACCGCTTCACAAGCGCCTGAATCAGCGCGAGGCTTTCCGTCGGAGCCGTCACGACCAAACTGTTCGTCCGCAAGTCCGAGTTGATGCGAATGTCCGACAGAACGCCGGACTCCAACATCTGCTCGCCATCTTCAGTGTCGAGCAGTTGCAGCACCGCGCTCTTGGCCTCGCGCAGCTTTTGATCGACCTGACCCTGCCCTTGCCCCTGACCTCCTCCAAAACCTCCACCGCCGCCACCTTGTTGCGTTCGAACCTGCTGCGGCGGGCTAATGACGCTTTGAATCGCGAGATTCAGTAACTCCGCCATTTCGTCCGCGACCGCGTTCTTCAGCGGAATCAACTTGATCTGATTGACCGCTTGCGAACCGGCTTGATCCAGCTCTTCGATCAACCGCCGGACCTCTTCCAGATCGCGTGGCCGAGCCTGCACGATCACCGAGTTCGTTCGCGAATCGGAAATCGTCTTTACGCGGCCGCGCAATCCGCCGGCGGTCGAACGTGTCGTCCCCGGAGTCGTGGCTTGTCCACCAGGGCCACCCGTCGTGCCGCCGCTGAAAAAGCTGTCGATCGCAGTCAGCACTTGGCTGGCGACCGCGTATCGCAAGCGAAAGACCTCGAACTCATTCGCCGGATCAACCGGCTGGTCGAGCTGTTCGATCAGCTTATCGACGGTCGGCATGTCGCGCTCCGATGCGAGCACCATCACCGCGTTCGGCTTGCCGATCGCGATGACCACGATCTGCTGCGACTGATCGGTCGAGGAACGGCCACGCGAGCGATTCAATCGTTCGTAAACGGTGGTCAGCAAGTCCGCCATCGATTCGCCATCGACATGCTTCAAGGGCCGCACATTCACGTCGGGAACCGAGCCGGCCAGCATC
>SXKJ01000185.1 GCA_005778115.1 Planctomyces sp.
CTGAACAACGCTTGGGGAGGGGGAACCTCCGCGCAGACTCCGACATTCCGGACTCCCCACCAGCCTCCATCCACAGCGCACCCGAAAAAACTGGCCACTGACCGATGCATGAATAATGCGGGCTAGCGCCTTGCGGCTCACTGGCCCTGAAATCACCACGGATGGCGGAGAGCCATTCTTTGTAGTGCGATCGGCTTCTGCGTGATCGGGTCTTTGCGAGCGTCCGCCAAGCCATCGACGATGACGGGACTCTGGCCATCGAAATACCGGTCGAGCAGCTTCACCAATTTGTCACGGCCGAACGTCGGATGATGCGGGTTGCCCGTGACGTACAACCGCGTCGGCTGCCCGTCGAAGATTTTGAAATCGTTGTGCGGCGCGAGCATCGTCCTCCCGGTTGTCTTTTAGCAGCAGTTGAGCCAATGCCGACGTGGCCCAGGCGGTCGCGGCGGTCGAGAGGAATTGGTGTTTGCCGTGCGGGTCGCCGTTATCGAAATAGGTTTGCACCGGCTTCACGCGCGTCTCGGCCAGCCACGAGCCGTCCGCGTGCTGCGTGTTCAACAGGAACTTGGCGGCTCGTTGTACCACTGGATCGCTCGGCAATGTGCCGGTTTGACAGAGCATGAAGATCGTCTGCCCGGTCGAGAAGGGGTCGCTGGGCATGTTGTCGGTCTGCGACCAGCCGCCGTCTTCGCGCTGTGCGGCGACGATCGTGTCGCGCGTCGCCATGAGCGACTTCTCACCCGCGTCGCCGGCGAGTTGATGCAGTCCCCACAATCGCCAGATGCGATCTTCTTGACTCGTGAGCGGCGCGGCGTCCAACCACTGCTCGGCTCGTTCGCGAGCGGCCGACAACAGCGGACGTTGCTCGTCGGTCGCGTACCGCTGCATCCCGATCAGCGCGAGCACCGTCATCCCGATCTGCGAAGATTGCAGCGGTGGCCGATTGCACGATGTCATCTAGCGACAGTCTTTCGGCACGCGAGTCTCGCCGGTGTCCGCATCCTTCAGCCGCACGACCCCTTGAACCTTCAGCAAGTAACCGACCATTGCCGTCGTGGTCTCATCGGCCGGACGATTGGCGAGGCTCAACGCCCACAGCCCATAGCTCGCCGTGACCGAACCGCCGGGGACGTGATCGCCGGAGTTCATCACGTCGATGTGGTCCTCAAAATACTTGTGCGTGAAATCCGCCTGAGCCGTCATCCACGCAGGCTCGGCCGCGACGCCGGCTCGCGCGGTCTCGACCATCGCGAGCATCGGCAGCGTTTGATGATGACAAGAGAAACAACTCTTGTACTTTCGCCAACTCGGCCCCGCCTTGTCGAGCAAGGCCAGCCCGCGCCGCATCGCCGATTCGATCTCGTTGCTCTCAACGGGGGCCGGACTCTTCGCGTCATCAGCCATGACGAAGCCACCGCCAAATGCACACAGGAAAGCCAGAACCAACACCGAATATCTCATGGGGCCGTTCCACCAATCGAAGAACAGGACCGCCTCAGCCCTTTCACGTCCGGCACTTTGACATCTTGGGCCGACGAAGTCACTCGGCGGGCAGGTTGAGTCGTGGGTTCGTCAACTCGTTGCGGAGGAGGCGACATAACGTTCTCGGCCAATCCGTTGGCGTCGAGGTCGAAGTCGTAAGTCTTCGTTTCGATGGTGATCGACTTGATATGGCCTTGTGGGTTGCGAGTGAGCGTCGCATCGCTTCGAGCCAGTTGAACGCTGCCGTTTTCATGTCGATAGAGCATTATCAACGTTCATTTGCAGTGAGCCGCTGGCGCTAGCCACGGGTTGTGATTGAGATCACCCGTGGCTAGCGCCAGCGGCTCACTGAAGTCCAATCCTGAATCTGCTCTCGTGAGGATCAACGACAACCCGGTTGCAAAGTTCTGGAAACAGTTCGAGCCGAAGTCAGGCGGTTCCACTCAACGGCGTGGTTCCACTCCCCACAGGTGACGCACGAAGAAGTCTTGTCGGCGACGTGCGGCATACGGTGATTCGCCGATGCCGTGACCGCCGCCGGGGACGATGAGGAAATCAAAATCTTTGTCGGCTTTGATGAGCGCGTTGACGACCTGCATCGTCGAGGCGGGATCGACGTTGCGGTCCAGTTCGCCGACGGTCAGCAGCAGCTTGCCTTGCAGCTTGTGAGCATTCGTGACGTTCGATTGCTCGGCATAGTGCGGGCCGAGCGGCCAGCCCATCCACAGTTCGTTCCACCAAATCTTGTCCATGCGGTTGTCGTGACAGCCACAATCGGCCACCGCGACTTTGTAGAAGTCGGGGTGAGCCAACATGGCTCGCAGTGCGCTCTGGCCTCCGGCTGAGCCGCCGTAGATGCCGACTCGTGAGATATTCATCTGCGGGTATTTCGCGGCGGCGGCCTGCATCCAGCGAATGCGATCGGGGAAGCCGGAATCGCCGAGGTTCTTGCAGCTCACATCGTGAAAGGCTTTCGATCGGTTGCTCGTCCCCATGCCGTCGATCTGGACGACGATGAAGCCCAGCTCGGCCAACGTTTGCAGGTTGTAAAACGGCTGGAATCGCTTCGGCACGAACGAGCCATGCGGGCCGGCGTAGATCTGCTCGATGACCGGATATGTTTTGTCGGGATCAAAGTTAGCCGGTCGAAAGATCACGCCGAAGATCTCGCTCTTGTCGTCGCGACCTTTCGCCGCGAATCGTTCGGGCGGCTTCCAGCCGGCGGCGAGCAGCGATGACCAGTCGGCACGTTCGAGTTCACAGACCAGCGACCCGTCCTTCGAGCGACGCAGCTCCGTGACCGGTGGCAGATCGACTCGCGAGTACGTGTCGACCAACAACTCGCGATCGGGTGAGAACTCGATCGAGTGCGTGCCGTCGCCGGTCGTCAGCCTCACGAGGTTCGAGCCATCGAATCCGATGCGGCATTCATGCACGAAGTACGGATCTTCTGACGGATCAATCCCGCTGGCTCGAAACCAAATCTCACGCCGCTCGGCATCGACTCGGTCCACGCCACGAACGATCCACTCGCCGCGCGTGATCTGGTTCTTCACCGCGCCCGCACGAGCGTCGTAGAGATAGAGATGATTCCAGCCGTCCCGTTCCGACATCCAGAGGATCTCGCCGGTCTCATCGAGATCGTGCCGGAATTGCTTTTGGGCGTAATCAATGAACGTCGGCTGTTGCTCGTCGATGATGGTTCGCGCGCGGCCGGAGCCGGCATCGACGCCGATGACGCGCAGCACCTGATGGCCGCGCTGGTTGTAGACGAACCGAAACTCTCCTGAGTCCGGCTGCCAGCGGAGGTCGGCGATGCTCCACGGATTCGCGAATAAGTCGTCAGAGATCGGAATCTCTTTCCGTTCCGCCACGTCGAACAGGTGCGGCTTCGAGATGGGGATGCGGTCCCCCGGCTTGAGGTAGTGAAACGCTTGCAGCTTTGGCTGAAGCTGATCGCGCGGCGAAGACTCAATGATCTGTACCTGTCGATCGTCGCCGGCTTGAGTCCGCATCACGACGACGTGGCGACTGTCGGGAGACCAGAACGCCGCTCCCGAATACGCATCGTCGAGCTTTCCTTCGTGGCTGAGCGACACCTCTTCGCCGCTCTTGCGATCGCGCAGCACGATGTTGTGCTCCTTCACGATCGCCGTCCATTTGCCATCGGGAGAATCGGCGTTCGAGTTGCCGCGCGACGGAGCCGGACGTTGATTCCGTTTCGGCTTACGGACCCCATCAATGATGGCTCGTCCGGCGGCCTCGGTGGCTTCAAAGATGCCCAGCGTCTTCCCGTCCGCCGCCGTCACCAGCCAAACGTGACCAGCGAACGTGTGCTGTTCGTGCTCCTCGTCCGGCTTGAGCGTCGCATACGCCTTGCGTCCTCCCTCGGCATCGAGCCAAAAAACCTGAACCGCTTCTTTCGTCCGATTGATGAACCGCAGCGACGTCTCTTCGCCTGTCCGCCGTGACGGATGCGGTTCATCGAGCATCGGCAGTGACTCGGTCGTCGCGTCGCCGGGACCGAGTTCGCGCAACTCGTAGGACGCCAGCAAACACTCCCAGCGCTTACCGCCGACCGAGAATCGCAGCGTCGTGAGCGGCTCATCAAAGCCGATCTCCTCGAATGGCAATCGCTCCGCCGCGATGTCTTTCTTCAAGACTTTGCCGAGCGCGGTCGCCAGTCGCGAGTGATCGAAAGCCGACCGCCGCTCACCGGCAGCCGCATCGACCAACACGAACTCGCGCGCGCCCTTCTCCAGATCATTGCGATACCAAAACCGCTGACTGCCGTTGAGCCAGCGCGGACGCACCGCCGCCTTGAAGACCTTGTCCCGCGTCAGCGCCGACAACTGCGCCGCCCGGTCGTAATCCGCTCGTGTTCCTTGAGCGTTGGCGGTCGGCAACACCAGAACCGTCCACAAGAGAACCGCAACACCGCCAATCTTTCTCATCGGACATCCTCAGACGAATCGCCGCCCTCCACCGCCGAACGACAGGCGTCACCGGGCGGGCGCAGGTGACGTTCGATTTCAAAACCGGCTCGTTCGCCCGCTCCGGTGCACCGTTTTGTTCGTCGGCTCTTCATTCGATGATGCTACGCATGAAAGCCTTTGTTTTCTTCGACTTGCGTGCAAGCAAGAGTTTTTCGGCAAGATCGGTTACCACCCAGTCTTCGGCGATCAATCCGTCACGGAACGCTGAAGTAATCATGTCACGCCAGATGATAGTCCGATTGGTAGCTGGAAAACCCTTGAAAGCGCCTGTTTGTTTTGCCCTCAGCGTTCGCTGCCAAGCAATGCGATTCTTAGCTTTGACCAAGATTTCGATCTCTATTTCGATATCCGAGAATGCGCGGCGATATGTTCGGACGATCTTTTTGACGATGTCGTGACCTCCGGTGAAGTCTTGTCCTGTCACGTGGGCGACATAATCGGGCGTGAAAAAGTCGGCGACTTCATTGAGGTTTCCCTTAACGATGAGTCCAGAATTGGCTGCCTCGATTGTTGCCGTATTTGTGCGTGCCACTCCGCGTTTCTCCTTTGAGGGGCAATCTCTGTTTTGCCGACGAACGTCCAATCTAACCCGGCGGCGGCCAGCAAGGTTGAAGGCAGATGACGGGTGAACCGGCGCTCGGGTTGAGCGTCGTGATACTCATCATGGCCTCCTGGGATGGAGGTGGCTGTCCTAAGTTTTGGCGCGATGCCCGGAGGCTCGCAGGCTGGTCTTTGTGGGACCGGCTGGGTTTCCGGATCAACCGCTTCTTCTTCCAGAGGACCGATGACGAGGTTCTATCAACACGCGCATTCTTTCTATTGTGGCGTGGATTTGCACGCCCGAACCATGCATGTGTGCGTAGTCGATGCGGAGCGATCCGTTGCGCTATGACACCGTTTGAAGAAGCCAACCCGTAAGCGATACGCAACCGGAAATGAACTCAGTGATCTGTCACCCAAATTCGTGAGGACAAAATCTTCGAAAATTCCTCACCGCGTTCGCGGTGCGCTCTGTTGACAGAGTGGGGCCATATAGAAGCCTTCCTCGCGGCCCAGGTCGCCGCGGAACCAGGGCACCTGGAAGCGTCGCTCGCCTTCGCCGCCCGCGCCTGGCGACGACCGCTCGTCGCCGACGAACGCGCGGCGATTCTCGCGTCTTACCGCGACGACCGAGCTGAGGGCGCCAAGCATGGTCCGGCGTTCCGAGCCGCGCTGGCCCGCGTGCTCTCGTCGCCGTGGTTCCTGTACCGAGTCGAACAACCGGCAACCGGGCCGCGCTGGCAACCGGTCTCGGGCGACGAACTGGCGACGCGGCTGAGTTTTCTGTTGTGGGATTCGATACCCGACGACGAGCTGCGAGCGAAGGCCGCGAAACTCCACGAGCTTGCGGTCCTGGAGGAGCAACTGCACCGTATGCTGAAGCATGGGCGGATGCGGGGCATGGCCGAGGAGTTCGGTGCTCGCTGGCTCGGCGTGCGGGACTTCGCCGCCAACCATGGCCGGAGCCTGAAGCACTTCCCCGAGTTCACGCCGGAACTGCGAGACGCACTCGCCGAGGAGCCGGTGCGGTTCTTCGAGGAACTTTTCATCAACGACCAACCGGTTGCCGACGTGATTGCCGCCGATGCGGTGGTCGTCAACGATGTTCTCGCCAAGCACTACGGCATCCCCGGCGTGACTGGTCCCCAGTGGCGGCGAGTCGAAAAGGTTTCCGCTTACGGTCGCGGCGGGTTTCTCGGTTTCGGCGCGGTGATCGCCAAGCAATCGGCGGCCGCGCGGACGAGCCCGATCAAGCGTGGAGCGTGGCTGGTGCAAGTGCTCGGCGAGCGGCTGCCAAAAGTCCCGCCGGACGTGACTCCGCTGCCCGAGACTCCACCCTCCGGACTCAGCGTGCGCGAGATCACCGAGCGTCATCGTGCGGACTCGAAGTGCGCCGGGTGTCACGTCCGCGTCGACCCGTACGGCAGGGCGATGGAGCGGTTCGACGCCATCGGTCGGCTGCGACCAGCCAGCGAACTGAAGCCGGGCGACACCAAAGGCACGCTCCGCGATGGCACCGAGTTCGACGACATCGCCGGCCTGCGGAACTACTTCGCCGGTCCTCGCCGCGAGGACCTGTTGCGGACGCTCGCCCGCAAGCTGACGGGCTACGCACTGGGCCGAGCCGTGATGACGTCGGACCGCAAACTGATCGACGAAGTGACCAAGACGATGGCCAGCGGCCTCCTCGCCGACTGCCGCCAGTACGACGGACTTCCAGTCCGTCGCTCGAAAGTGATTCGGATGCCGACGGACTGGAAGTCCGTCGTACGAAGACCATAACCATCGAAAGGACCTACCCATGTCCAACACATCCGCTTCGACAATCTCGCGACGCACGTTGCTGCGCGGGCTGGGCGTGTCGATGGCTCTGCCGTGGCTTGAATCGCTCGCGTTCGCAGCGGGCGAAAAAACCGCCGCCGCTCAGCCGCCGATTCGCACGCTCGTCACCTTCACTGGCATGGGCTTCCACTCGAATCACTGATGGGCCAAGGGCGAAGGCGCCGGCATCGAACTCGGGCCGTGCCTGAAGCCGCTCGAACCGTGGAAGGAGAGGCTGGTATTTCTTCGCGGCCGGTGGAACGAACAGGCCAACAACGGCGTCATCCACTGCATGCAGACGGGGGCCATGCTCAGCGGCGCGACGATGTCGAAGACCGAGGTCCGCACGGGAGTCAGCTTCGATCAACTGATGGCCCAGCGGATCGGCGACCGCACGCGAATCCCTGCGCTGGTGCTCGGCTGCGAAGGACCGATTCCGGGGCTCCAGGACGGGCATCCTTTGCTGTATAGCTCGCACATTTCGTGGAGCACGGCGGTGTCGCCGACCTGGACGGAAACGCGGCCGGCGCTGGCCTTCGACCAGCTCTTCCGCACTGACCCCAATCAGGGCAACCGCCGCGTCGTCGATGCGGTGTTCGAAGATGCGAAGTCACTGCGGCAGCGACTCTCCGTCTCGGACCAGCAGCGGTTCGAGGAATATCTCGGCAGCGTTCACGAGATCGAAGGCCGCATCAAACGAGCCGACAAGGAAAGCGATGTCGGCGCTTGGAAGCCGATGCTGACCGCCCCCGATCGCCCGCGACCAGCCGACGGGATTCCCGCTGAGATCCCGGAGTACTGGAAGCTGATGAACGACATCGTACTGCTCGCCTTCCGCACCGACACCACTCGGATCGCGACGCTCAAGTATTGCAACGATGGCTCTGCGGAAACTCACGCTCATTGCGGCGCCAAGGATCAGCATCACCAGATGGCCCACACTCAGCCGGCGGAACTCGTCCCGCTCAACCAGTACTTCATGTCGCAGTTGGCCCACCTCTGCGAGCGAATGGCCGAGGTCAAAGAAGGCGACCGCACGCTGCTCGACAACACGTCGATCATGCACTGTTCGAGCATGTTGCACGGCAACCATGACGCGAAGCAGTTGCCGATCATCCTGCTCGGCGGCGCGGGCGGAAAGCTCCGTGGCGGCCGCGTGCTCGACTACCTCAATTCGCCGAACCGCCGCATGTGCAGTCTGTTCCTCCACCTCATGGACTGGGGCGGTATAGAACTCGACCGCTTCGGCGACTCGAATGAGCGGCTGACGGGGATCCGATAGACTTCGATGTACGACGGACGGCCTTTCCAGGCCGTCTGTTAGAGTAGACGTGCAGAGCGTTGAATTGAGTGAGCGTCAAAGCTCTAGCCGCCGGTTCTGGACGAATGCGGAACCCGCGGCTAGCACCCAATGGCACTTACTTTATAAGACACTTGGGTTCAGCACGCCGTTTGCGCCAGAGAATGACTTCTTGGAAGGGAGTCCATTGGGCATGGCGGGGAGAGTGAAAGTTCATTTTCCGGTGGATCCTTCGCGGGATGCGGAGTTTGATCGAGCCTTCGAATTGTTGCGCGATCTCGTGGATTGGTCGTCGCTCACGAATTGAGCAGTGGCGCGGCGTTGATCCCCTCCGTGGGAGCCATGTACGGCGAGCAGGCGGTTTCCGAAACGGCTTTGGCTCGTGACCTGTTCGTGCAGATGCCGGACGACGGGATCGTGATGGCCGATGCCGGCTTCGGCTCTTCGCGGTCGCGTGGGATGCGCGGCAGACGAATCGCGACTTCGTGTTCCGCCTGACAGAGTCGCGCTTCACCGCACTGCGTGGCCGAGCCACGATCGTTGCCAGCGGCCAGAACTGGACCACCGACTCGCACACTTGGTGCCCCAGCGTCAAGGAACGCCAAACGCATCCGGACTGGCCACCCGATGCCGTCCTGGAAGTCCGCCTGCACGAGATCCGCATTCATGACACGCTGACGCAAATCCGCCGACAAGCCGCCACGCTCATTGCCCAACCCCCACGCCGCATGAGCTTCAAAAGCACTTGGACCACATTCAATATTTTTCTCTGGTCCTCGCAATCCAAGGACTCCTCTGGCTGGCGCGCTAAATACCGTCAAGCTTTGCTGATTGCCACGCAAGACAAACTCCCGAATCGTCCCGGCCGTTCGTTCGAACGAGAAACCTACGCCAGACGACCAAAATCCACCCAATTCAAAAAACGAAAACCCAAAACGCCAGAACCCAAACCAGACTCTTAACGTAAGTGCCATTGGGC
>SXKJ01000186.1 GCA_005778115.1 Planctomyces sp.
GCTCGCCTGAATTATTTTCGGCCACGAGACGACCGATAGCCGTACTCGATGGCGAACCAATTGGCGTAACGCTCACGGTCTTCGGTGCGTGTGTTGCGTTTGTCGAGCACGTGGCCAATTTCGTGGATCAGGACGTTGTTGAGATAGAAGTCTTTCAGATTCTCAGACGTCCAAGTCAGCGTCCACTCGCCATCCGTTTCGGACCACACGCCGCCGAACATGCGTGCTTCGATTTGTTGCTGTGGAGTGGGCGGGCGGATGTAGTTTTCGACCAGCGAGTCCTCGATCGGGTAGAGGTAGACGCTGGCTCCCCACTGCATTCCGTAGCACGGGAACAATTGCCGCTTGCGAGTCATCCGACTGAGTTGAATGACTTCCACTTGATCGACAATCGGCTGTGGCAATTGAGTCAATCGCTCGCGGACCTCTGCGACAGTCACCGCATGGACGAACTTGGGGCCGGCCGGTTGCACGATGAATCGTGTCGCGTTGGCATGACGCTCGCTTTCGGATCGCGGCGGGTGCCAGTCTTCCTGAGCGAAGAAAGCAGGCTTCTCTTCGGCACCACCGATTCCGCGTTGGCGAAATGTTGCCACGGGACGCGACACGGTCTGGCGTCGGCCGGCTCGCAGGCCAGGGATCGTGCGACTGGTCGAGTTGTTCGAAGAGCGTTTCATGATCGGCACGAGTCGGAAGGTAGTTTTCGAGGGCACTGTGCGGGCGAGGCTCAAGCCAACCCGCCGCGAGGTGCCGAACATCCTCCGGCTCGAACCAAGGGCACGCTACCTGTACACAGAAAGAGGCGGTGAGGCTGGGAGTTGCAGCGTTTCGGCGGGCCTGGACACTTAGAGACGACGAACAGCGATCGCCGACTCGACCGCTCTAAAAGCCTCAAAAGTCCCGGTGAAAGTGCCATTCCGCAAGATTCACAAGCCGGGCCGAATGGCGATTCGTCGAAACTGAATTTCGTAGTCTGTTCAGTATCGCGCCGTTTCGCCGATGGCTGGCTCTGACGATTGTGCCGGTTGCACAAGGAGAAAACCGGGCGTCTGGGCAGTTGGCGGCAGAGCCGTTGAGCCGGCTATTTCGCTTTGATGCCGGCTGTCTTGTACGGCTCGCTGGGCCGGGCGACCAAAAACAGATCCGAGGTGGGACTGGTCGAAGCAAATTCAATCTCCGAAACGCGCGATCCACCTTTTCCAAGCGCGTCACGTTCGCCACTCAACTGCTTCGTGGCATTCCGATCGCTCCAGTTGTTTTCGACGGGCTTGTCGGCGCTCATCAGCGTGTCGAATTTGGCCGCGTCGTATTCTTTCGCGATGAGCAGTTCGGTTTTCTTCAATCCCCCGAAGAGACAATTCCGCCACACGAAACCACCGGCACCGGCTCCCGGCATGCCGTCAAAGAGCAGGCCGGCCTCAGCGTGGTTTCGGAACGAGCAATGATCGACGACCACATCCTTCGCGACCACTCCAGCGGCGAAGCGGAGTCCACTGTTCGTGCTGGACGCGCCGCAGTTCCGCATCGTCAACGAATTGACGGAACCCTCCAAGAACACGGCGGCCGACATCGAACCGATAAATCGGCAACGCTGGAGGGTCACGTTCTGAGTCGCAGGGCCAGTGGCCGGCTTGGCCACATGGACTCCAAACGCGGTGGGAGCAGCGTTCTGAAACGTGACCCCGTCGAGAATGATGCCATCGCTGCCGTCGCCTCCAATCGCACTTCGCAGTTCAATGCCGGACTTGCCTGCTTTGGAGATTACACTGTTCTTGATGCGACAGCGCGTGGCGGCACCACTGACGACGATGCCGGTGTCTTTCGGAGGGAACCCGGAGAGGTCAATGAAGACGTTCTCGATCGTCACGCCGCTGAGGTTCTTGATGCTGATGGCAGGTTCGTCCCCCGGCGACTTGAACGTGATGTTCTTGCCGCTGGTCTCTGACAGCAGATGCACTTCGCCGGGAATCGATTCATCAAACACGAGAGATTCCTCGAACGGCGGTCCCGGCTTGACGCTGATCAGGAAACGTAGCGGCTTACCTTTGGCGGCCGCCTCGTGGTCGGCGCGTCCTTCCACCGCCGCATGCAAAGCTCGGCCGACAGACTGGAACTCGCTACCCGCTCCGACATGCAGAGTCACTTCGTGAGCGTTGATCTGTTTGGAGCTTTCGGTCTTCGCGGGCGACTTGGTGTTCTTCTTGCCGGAATTTGTCACCGCCTTTTCATCCTTGGACGCACCACGAGTGGCCCACCATCCAATGCCACCGAGCACCACCACGACCGCACCGGCGATCGCCGCGAACAAAACGTTCTTGTTGAGCGGTTTGCCCTTGGTCGTGGGTCCGCTCGCGGAGGATGTCGGTAGGGCGGGCGTTCGCTCCGTCGCGGCCGCATCGCTGATCTCGAATGGGGCTTCAACCGCGCTCGGCTGCGGTTCCGCCTTTGGTTCATACAAGACCGTTTCAGCCTGCGGAAATGCGACCTCCGGTGGTTCAGAAACGGCCGGTTCGGAGAAATTGAAATCGGGCGCTGCTACGGCTTCTTCCACGATCGGTGCAGCGGCGATCGGTACCATGACGGATTGCGCGATGGGGGTCTGCTCTTCACTGCCGGCGAACAATGAGAACAGGTCGCCGGCCGTGTCCGATTCTGCCTCAAAGGCCGGTGCTACTAGCACAGTTTCATCGGTGGCTGTGTTCGAACCAAATTGAAAGTCAGGCACTACCTCCGCCGGCGGGGCGACGACTTCCGTGAAACTTGTGGTCGGCACGACCGAAGTGGCGACCGGAGTCGGCACGCTGATCGGTGGGGCCACGGGAGTCACTACGATTGGCACCGCGACTGGCATGGCGACAGGAACAACAGGCCGAGCGGCCGGTGGAGGCGGCACAGCCACAGGCTGTGCAATCGGAGGCGCGACGGGAGCCACCGGAATCGCGACCACTGGAGCGGCGACCGGCAGAATGGGGGGAAGTGCCGTAGCCGGAACCGGCGCTGCCACTGGCAACATTACCGTCGATGGCTCGGAAGAAATCACCGGCGTTGTTGCCGCCGGGGCAGAACCCGGACGTGAGATTTTGGTGACGGAAGAGTCCATGTCGTCGCGGGGAGAGACCGACGACTCCAAAACATTCGATCCCCCCTTGGGCATCGTCACCGAGTCGGTTTGCAAATCTCGCGACGTCGCGGCCAAACGAGGGTCCGATCCACTGCGAGTGAGCGGACGATGGCTCTGCCGCCAGTCTTCTCCCGCGTTTTCGTCCAGCCATTTCCGACATGCGATCGCCACTTCGGCCGCCGACGGATAACGGTCGTCCGGATTCTTTGCGACCAACTTGTCTAAAATTGCCATGAGCGACGCCGGGCAATCCAGCCGCGAATCGGTCAACGGTGGGAACGACTTCGTTTGATGCCACATCAGCCGTTGCGTCAGTGTTCCTTCAGTGAACGGCGGATGTCCCGTCAGAAAGAAATACAGCGAGCAACCCAGGCTGTAGATGTCCGCTCGCGTATCGACCGTGTGGCTGTCGAGGGCCTGTTCCGGAGCCAGATAGTCGGCGGTGCCGAGCACTTTTTCGTCATGCGCGACGGTCAGCGGATTCTCGTCCGCATCGTTGAAGAACCTTGCGAGACCCATATCCAGAATTTTGATGACACCGCTCGCGTCGATCAGAATGTTTCCCGGCTTGATGTCGCGATGCACGAACCCCGCGCGGTGCGCGTGCTCCAAACCTTCCGCCGACTGCCGGACGTATTCGATAGCATCGGCGTACTCGGCCGGGCCGCTGCGAACGATCAACTCATGCAAGCTCTGGCCGGTGACGTACTCCATCACCAGGAAGTGAATTTGCGAATCGCGGTCCTGAGCACAATCGACGTCGTAAGCTCGGACGATGTTGGGGTGATCGACCGACGCGGCCGCTTGCGCCTCGCGGTGAAATCGAGCAAGGTACGATGTGTCGTTGACTCGTTTGGAGGGGAGCACTTTGATCGCGCAGCGTCGCTTCATCAGCACGTGCTCGGCCAGATAGACCGAACTCATCCCCCCTTTGCCCAGCAAGTCCAGCAGCTTGTACTTGCCCAGCGAGAAGCCTTTGTGCTTTCCGGCCAGCAGCTTTTCCGCTTGCCAGCGTGTGACGACCTCGTCGCCAACGAGCGCATCGGCAATCGACTGCGACTTGGTGACGTCGATCCCGCGAGCCTCATACTGCTGCAACAGCTTTTGAAGCTGATCCTTGTCGATCAAGCCGCTCTGCCGAACGACTTGCAAAAACGATTCGACGGTCAGCTTGAGGGCCATGCGAAATCAACCCAAACGTGCGGCGCAAAGTGGAGCGCGAATTATACCTCAAAAAATCGAGCAAGTATTAAACCAGTCGCTACTTCTGCTTTCCAGCACGACGCCAAGCTCCATCCAGATCAGGAGCATTCTCGGAATGACCCGCTTCGTCGTCACAACCGGGCAACACACTGACAGTCGCGGTCCTCAAAACGGCCACTACAATCCGGCTCACAATTGAGGAGCCACGCTTTGACCGACCGCCTGCAAAACTGCCGTTTCCTGAAAGCCGTCCGCCGCGAGCCGACCGACACCACCCCCATCTGGATCATGCGCCAGGCCGGCCGCTACTTGCCGGAATACATGGAGGTCCGCCGCCGCGTGACGTTCATGGAACTCTGCAAACGTCCGGATCTAGCCGCCGAGGTCACGCTGACCGCTCAGCGAGTGCTCGGCGTCGATGCGGCGATCCTGTTTGCCGACTTGTTGCCGATCCTCGAACCGATCGGTTTGCAGCTGGAATACACCGCCGGCGAAGGCCCGGTGATCCACAATCCGGTTCGAGACGCCGCCGGAATCGACTCGCTGCGACGGCTCGAAAACGTCGATTCGCTGCATTACGTGTTTGACGCCGTCCGACTGATTCGCCGCGATCTGCCCGCCAATATCCCGCTGCTCGGCTTCGCTGGAGCCCCCTTCACACTCGCGTCGTACGCCATCGAAGGAGGCAGCTCGAAGAATTACGCCAACGTCAAACGGCTGATGTATTCCGACTCCGGAGCCTGGACCGCGCTGATGAACTGCCTGACGCACAGCCTCATCAAATACATCCTCGCGCAGGTGGAGGCGGGCTGTCAGGCGATTCAACTCTTCGACAGTTGGGCCGGCTGCCTCTCGCCGAACGACTATCGCGAGTACGTCCTGCCGCACACGAAAGCCATCATTGACGGAGTGAAGCACGCCACACCGGTCATCAACTTCGCGACCGGCAACCCCGCGCTGCTGCCGTTGCTCCGCGAAGGTGGTGGCGACGTGATCGGCCTCGATTGGCGAGTCGATCTGCGCGAGGGTTGGAAGACCGTCGGCCACGATGTCGCCGTGCAAGGCAATCTCGATCCGGTCACGCTGCTGACCGACATCCCCACGATCCGCCGCCGAGCTTTAGAAGTGCTCGCCGCCGCCGAGCACCGCCCCGGCCACATCTTCAATCTCGGCCACGGCATCACCCCCGATGTCCCGCCGGAACATGCGAAGGCGCTGGTCGAGATCGTCCACGAACTCGGCGCGACGTAGCCGTCATCGCTCCGCGTGATGAGCCGAGCGTCTTAAGGCGGCTGGTATTGTCTGGGCAATCATGTTTCTTGAAGCGTTCGGCTCGTCACGCGGAGCGATGACGGCTACGTTGATTCGCCGCACATTCGCAACAACTCCGCCGGCATCCGCTGGAGTGCTCCGCTGCGATCCACACAGGCCAACGTGCTATGCCCGGTGCAAAGCAGCGTCTCCTCGCGGAAGAGTTGGTACTCGTGTTCGAGCTTGGCCTCGGACGCGGCGGTGATGGTCGTCCGCAGCGTCAGCAGATCGTCAAATCGCGCCGGCACGCGATACCTGCAATCGAGCTTCGCGACCACGAGGAATAGGCCACCCTCCTCCATCGCTCGATAGTCGCCCCCTTGCGCGCGGAACAACTCCGTCCGCCCGACCTCGAAGTACGAGAAATAATTCGCGTGGTGCAGAAAGCCCATCGCGTCGGTTTCTGAGTAGCGCACTCGGAATTGAATCTCGTGCTGTCGCATGTGACCTCGGTCTGACGCGAGGCACCATGAACGCGGAACTGCGCTGAGCCTCACGGCTCGAGATCGTGGCGGCGACGGGATGGCTCCGCAAGCGGATCACGGCAGCGCAATCAGTCTGGGTTCGGCTCAATAGCGGAAGATCAAATCGGCCGTCAGACGGTTGTTGAGCAGATCGTGTCGGGGCGAGACCGGGAGTTCCCAAGCTCCACCGAATTCCACATGCCGGTTGATCTTTGCTTTGGCTCCGATGGCGACCGTCACCACGTCGTTCCCCGTCACGCCGCTGGTGCCGAGATTGATCAGGCCGTCACCTTCTCCCAAGGCCGCCGGCAAACCCCGATTGCCGCTGCTGACCCAGTGATACCAGTTGGCTTCGATCATTGGATAGAACCACCCGCCGTATTGGCGATCCACGTGCGTGCTCCAGTAGATGAAGCTACTGTGGGCGTTCCCGTCCACGGGCACCTGATAGCCAACGGTGTTCAGCCAATGGCTCGTGCCGGCGAACTCTTTGCCGGTTGACGCGAAGAAGGAGAAGATCCCGTCGCCGTGATCCTGGAAGACGTCCCCCGAGCCGGTCGGGATCTCGTACATGAAACCGCCGGTCAACAGGAATTGGTTTTCCACATCGCGAATGAATGCGTACTTCAGCCCGACCGCCAAGTTGAGCGCACCGTCTGCATCCGCACCGACGGCGGGACTGATCTTGGCGTAGCCCTCTTTGTCGGCAATCAATGTTAGCCGTTCGGTCAGCGCCAATCGCAATTGCAGGCCATACGCCTGAAAGTCGCCGCTGCCGAACGGATGCTGCGGATCGATCTTATTCTGAACGAACAGGACGCGGGCCTCGGTCAGCGAGCGAGCATCCTTGGAGAGCACGGGGTTGGTCATCGGGCCGATGAAATTGTCGAAACAATGATCGCTCATAAACATCGGCCGCTCACCGCCGTCAAAAATCTGGCTGGCCGGTTCGGAAGGGCCCGAATCGCCGAATGCCTTGGCCAGGACGTTCTCGGAGTCGAACGCTTCTTCCAGGTAGCTCACCGGCTGAACCGCCGGTTCGCCCGCGACGGAAAATGTCGCCGTACCGAGGAACAACATGACCATCCAGGCAAGACTTAACCTCTTCATGACATTCCTCGCGATGCCATCTCCCGTGACGGGAAATGGAGCTTCCAGGGGATTGAAAGAGTGGACCAGCGATCGCGAGCCACA
>SXKJ01000187.1 GCA_005778115.1 Planctomyces sp.
ATCCTTCGGAACCAACTGGTCCAGCGACGCATCCTGCCACTGAATCTGATCCCGATGAGGCCGCTTGATCCGAGCTTGAGCGGCCGACACTTCATTTTGTGAGTTGGATTCATTCATGTCAGAACTTATAGCGCCCAAAACACTTTCTTGAAGTTCGGCTTCTAAAAAATCACAGCCTCTTGGTGATAAAACGCCAATTCGCCCGCGTTGAACGTCCCGTGTTCCACAGGTCGAGCGTCTCGCAACGCGGTGGTCAACCGGGCCGGGGCCAGGACCGCTTGCACAAAGAACTCGGCGGAGACACGGGCCGCGAGCGTCTTGACCAACTCTCCCGTGACCTCTGGGACGTTGACCTGCCCGCTCTTGACTGCCTGCTCGAGCGTCGGCCGCAGTCGATCGGCAATCATGTCACCAATCTCTTCAAACAGCCGCGCCCCCTTCCGCTGCTCGCGGACATCCTTGATCTTGTCCTTGAAGCAGTCAATCACCCCACCCGCTTGCGCGCGCCTGCAAGAAACCCTCGACCGCGTGCAACCCGAATTGGATGCCTTCGCCAGTTCAAGCTCGTAATGACAGTTTCAAAACCAGCACGACGCGCGAGCGAGTGGTTGATTTCCCGACGATTTGGCCACTCGCTTGCGCGTCGTGCTAATTGCCGTCCACGCAGAACCCCGGCTACGCCGCCTTGCCTTGCCGCACGGTTTGACCACACAGCCGGTCACGAACGCCGGAACGATGCTGTTCCACCAGTCGTGCCAGTCCCTCGCTGAGCATTGGCATCGAGCAGTCGTACTCGGTGCGGAAGCGGCGCGTTTGCAGCGATGCTTCGCCTCGGCCAAAGCCGGTTGGGCGTGCGGACAGCTCGCGGATCGTGCGCGAGGCGGGGGTGCCCAACTCAAACGCGGACGCTAACTGTTTTGCGAACTGATACGGGCTGACTCGCTCGGCTCCGGCAATGTGGAAGACTCCGGTCAATTCGTCTTCGAGCGCCGGAGCCAGATAGTCCGCCAGATCGCTGGCGAGGATCGGTGTGCCATGGCAAATCGGATCGAGTTCCAGTGCGCGATTGTTTTCCAAGGCCGACAGCACCGATTCGAGCCAACCGTGCTTTCCGGTGGGACTCCAACCAAATGCGTTCGTACGCACGATCAATGACTTCGTACAAACTTCACAGACTCGCGTTTCGATGTGGCGAATTTCCGTCGCTTCGGGGCTGGGACACAGCGTCGCGCAATTCTCGTCATGAAACATCCACGGCCCAGTGAAGACCGCATCGGAGGAGATCATCGTGAAATGCAACTCGGCTTCAGCGGCCGCAGCGGCCCACAGTTCGGCGTCTGTGTTCGCGAAGGATGGGCCGGCTGGCTCCCAAGTTGAACGAGCGGCCGCGCCACAGAAGATCACGTGAGTCGCTCTTGTCCGCTGGAGACACTGACGGATCCCCTCGGCCGAAGGCTGTTCGAGAACCGCGCGGTCGCAACCTGGCAGACTGATGCCTGGACCTGCCGCGAGTCCGATGACTCGTTCCTTTTCGGACCAACTCGCGGCCAGATTCGCACCGACAACTGTTTCGACACCGACGATCAAGAATGTCTTCACGCTGAGCCTCCCTGCATGCGCGTGTGAGAAGAATGACCGAACGACTCGGTGTTCGGCCTCGCAACGGCGGGGCCAGGAGACCCTCGCCGGACTGCGCGGCGGTTTATAGACCTGCTTTCCAAATCGCCACAACGGCAATTTCTGCGCGTGCGTCGCAACTCAAGCCTCGTATTGCCGTTGGTCTTTGGATCGGCATAGATTCCCGCCCCTTCCGGCCGGGGCTTGCTCGGCCGCAACCGTTGAGATCGCAAGCGAGAGTTTCATGCCGGCTGAACCTTCCGACCACCACGCATCCGCCTTCAGCGAATTTCTGCGGTCGTGGACGCGCCTCATTGTGGCTCGGCCGTGGATTTCAGTGACGCTGTTGATCGCGGTTTGTGTGGCCAGCGGCACCTACACCTCGAAAAACCTGACGTTCAAAAACGACCGCGATGACCTGATCGATCCGCAAGCCGACTTTCACCAGCGCTGGTTGAATTACACGAAGAGCTTTGGCGAAGCCTCGGATATCGTCGTCGTGGTCGAGGGGAAATCGGCGGAAGACATCGTGCCGGTGCTGGACGACTTAGGGATGCGGTTGCGTGCCGACGATGAGCACTTTCGCAGCGTGCTGTACCGCATGGAGCACGATCAACTCCGCCGCAAGGGGCTGCAATTCCTATCGCCAGAGCAGTTAGAAATGTGCCTGATGCAGCTCCGTGAGTTGCGGCCGGTCATTCAAGGTGACTGGGATGCGGTCAATCTGGAACGAGTCATCTCACAGTTGCTGCATCGACTCAACTTGCTGCATTTCAAAGCGGCAGCAGCCAACAGCGATACTTCTCAATTGCCGGGGCCATCCACCGATGACCTTATCCAGTTGATCAGCCAACACGTCACGTCGCTGGCGACCAGCATGACAGCCGCGCTGAAGAATCCGGATGATGTTCGCAATCCGTGGCCGCAGTTGATCACTCTGGATGGTGACCTGGCCAACGCCGCATCCAAGCCGACGTACTTTCTGAACGAACGGGGCACGCAAGGCTTTTTGCGAGTCGTGCCGATCATTGATCGGTCGGACTTCAACGGCGCGACCGCCGCGATCGAACACATGCGTCAAATCGTGGCCGAGACGAAGTTGGAGCACCCGCATGTCCGGATTGGTCTGACCGGCATCCCGGTGTTGGAAAACGACGAGATGCTCCGTTCGCAGAAGGATATGACACTCTCCACGATCGTGTCGTTCCTGGGCGTGGTGGCTCTGATGCTGGCGGGGTTCCACGGAATTCGGCATCCACTGATTGCGGCCGCCATGCTGGCGGTGGGCATGATTCTGTCCTTCGCGTTTGCGACGGCTGCGGTCGGACATCTCAACATTTTGTCCGCCTCGTTCGCACCGATTCTGATGGGGTTGGGATGCGATTACGCCATCATGTATCTGTCTCAGTATCTGGCGCTGCGTCACCGAGGTCAGAACTTGGACGACGCATTAGAGAACACGTCGGCGTCGGTGGGAGCCAGCATTCTGACCGTCGCGATTGTCACCGCACTCGCATTCTACTGCGCGACACTCACGAAATTCCTGGGAGTTGTGGAACTGGGCGTCATTTCAGCGGGAGGCATCGTGCTGTGTGCGATCGCCTCGTTCTTCGCTCTCCCGCCGCTGATCAAGGTTGTGGATCGTCACGTGCCGCTCGCAAAACTGCCGACGCCGATCCAAGGGAACGCTCTGCGTTGGACCATTCACCGTCATCCGTGGTGGGTCGCGCTCGGCGGACTGGCTCTGCTGGGAGGACTCGGCGGCTTGGCGTTTGATTGGCGAGGCGTCCTGCCGAAATTTGCGATCAAGTACGACTACAACCTGTTGAACCTGCAAGCCACAGGAGTCGATTCGGTCGATTGGCAGGCCCGCATCTTTCGAGAATCCAACGGTTCGCTGCTGTATGCCGTGTCGCTGGCGGATTCGCCCGAACGAGCTCGCGCACTGAAACGACAATTCGAGGAATTGCCCAGCGTTCGCAAGGTGGAGGAGTTGGCGTCGCACTTGCCCTCCACGAATCTCGCGGAGACGAAGTTGCTCATCCAAGCGGTGCATTCGGAAGTCGCGCAGCTGGCTCCGGTGAAATACGAACCGCGTGAGGTCAATCCAGAAGCGTTGGGACTATTGATCGAACGGCTGTTTCAACGTCTTTCGGAGAACGACGAATCTTGGGCCAAGCAAGGAACCACCGCATTGGATGAGTTCCTCAATCGCTTCGAGCGTTTACCTGTCGAACAGCAAATGCAGTTCCTGAACGAGTTCCAGGCCCGCATGAACTTCGCCCTGCATGGACAGTTGCAATCCCTGGCCGATGCCTCCGATCCGGCCCCGATCACGTTGCAGGATTTTCCTCAGGAGTTGGTGTCACGATTCGTCAGCCCCAATGGGATCTGGCAATTGCAGATTTATCCCAAGGAGCAAGTCTGGGACATCGAGCCTCTGCGCGAGTTCGTCGAAGATGTCCGCTCAGTGGACCCGGATGTCACGGGAACTCCGCTGCAAAACTACGAAGCCTCCGGGCAGATTCGGCAGAGCTATCAAGACGCGGCCGCATACGCCCTGCTGGCGATTTGGATCACGCTGATCGTCGATTTTCTCGGCCGCCAACAGGCACTCCGCGTGCTGATTCCTCCCGCCCTCGTGATTGGCGTGGTGTGGGCGATCGCTCGCTGGCAACAGATCGACATCAATTGGACGCTGCTCTGCGGCCTGTACTTGGCGATGACAGTCACCATCACCTGGTTGATCGATTCCGCGACGGTCGGACACAGCCTCCTGGCGTTCCTGCCTTCACTGGGCGGAGCGGCAATCATGTTCGGCGTCATGCGTTTGATGCACGTGGATCTGAACCCAGCCAATCTGATCGTGCTGCCTCTGCTGCTGGGCCTGGGTATGGATGGCGGAGTCCACATGGTGCATGACTTCCGTTTGCAGACCACGCGCCGCTATCGCATCTCGCCCAGCATCATCAACTCGCTGGTGCTGACCTCCACGACCACAATCGTCGGCTTTGGCAGCATGTTGCTGGCGGCGCATCGCGGACTCTACACGTTTGGGTTGGTGCTGACGATTGGCGTAGCCAGCTCCGTCTTCATCGCGCTGGTCCCACTTCCGGCTATCCTCACCCTGCTAGATCGCCGCCGCCGAGCGACCGCGTTCCGCCGCTCGCGAAGCTTCATCGCACCAGCTCATACGCCGAGTCGTCTGGAACATGCCGCACGCGGTCCGGCACTTCCCACCGTCATGCCCAAAGTCTGACCGGGAGCAAATTCGTGAGCCGCAAGGCGCTAGCCGCGGGTTGTTGATGAATACAACCCGCGGCTAGCGCCTTGCGGCTCGCAGAAACCTTCACCGCGCGAGCGGCCGGTACTTGATGCGGTGTGGTTGATCGGCGTCGGCTCCGAGCCGTTCGTGTTTCTGTTGCTCGTACATCTTGTAGTTCCCCTCGAACCAATACGTCTGGCTGTCACCCTCACAGGCCAGGATGTGCGTGGCGATGCGGTCCAGACACCAGCGATCGTGGCTGGTCACGATCACGCAGCCGCCGAAGCTGGAAAGACCTTCTTCCAACGCGCGCAACGTTTCGACGTCGAGATCGTTGTTCGGTTCGTCGAGCAGAATCACATTGCCGCCGCGCCGCAGCAGCTTGGCCAAGTGGACTCGGTTGCGTTCGCCCCCCGAGAGCTGCTTGACCAACTTCTGCTGGTCCGAGCCTTTGAAGTTGAACCGGCCGCAGTAACTCCGCGCGTGAATCTTCAGACCGCCGACTTCCAGAATGTCGGCTCCCCCGGAGATTTCGTCATAGACACTCTTGTCTCCATCCAGCGTGTCACGCGACTGATCGACATACGCCAGTTCGACCGCGTTGCCGATGCGCAGCGATCCACTGTCCGGCTGCTCTTGTCCCATAATCATTTTGAAGAGCGTCGTCTTGCCGGCCCCGTTCGG
>SXKJ01000188.1 GCA_005778115.1 Planctomyces sp.
CGTGCTGAACCAATGAGCCCCTTCCCCCTTGGAGTGATACGCCTGGAACTGCAATCGCATTAGCGGTGCGAGCTTCTGCCAGAGGAGGCGAGCTTCCGGCAGATTCCTTTCGATCGCGATCAGTTCATAAAGTCGGCGAGCCGCACCCGGAACGGTGCTCGGGATGCCGGAAATCCAGCCGTGCGAGCCATGGCATAGCCCTTCAAACGCGGCGGTGTCGATGCCCGCATAGACCGTGAAGGTGCCGTTGGTCGCCTGGAGCAACTGGCATTGTCGATCCGGCTCCGGGTGCGACATCTTCACTCCGCCGATCGCCCGCTCCTCAAACAGCTTCAGCAAATGCTCGGTCGTCAGGTCCACCGAGGTGAGCGGAATGTTGTGGTAGACGATGATGGGAATCGAGACCGCCTCCGCAATGCGGCGATAGTGGTCCATCACCTGTGCCGGCGTCGGGGCCATGTAGTACGGCGGCACGATCAGCAGAGCATCGGCTCCGGCAGACTCGGCAAACTTCGACAGCCGGATCGTGCGTGCGGTCGAGTAGTCGTGCGTCCCGGCGACGACGGGCACGCGCCCCGCGATCGCCTCGAGAGCCGCCGCCAACATGCGTTCGCGGTCCGCGCACTCCATCGCGGGGAATTCGCCGGAGCTTCCCAGCGGCGAGATCGCATCGACACGCTCGCCGATCAGCCAGTCGATGTGCGGCTTGAGCCGTTCCAGCCACAGACTGCCGTCAGGACGAAACGGTGTGATGGACGAGGCACAGACGCCGCGAAACAAAGGTTTGGGCATGTTTGACTCCTGTGAGAAATGATTGATCGTAGGACGGCCTTTCCAGGCCGTCGATTCACTGACATTCACCAAGACGGCCTGGAAAGGCCGTCCTACTTGTTCACGACGTTCGGCAGCGGCTCGCCTCGCAGTGCCATCACCGCGATCTTGGCCGCTGTCTCCCGAAGCGTTCGCACCGACTTGGGACTGGCCGAGGCGATGTGCGACGCGACGATGACGTTCGGCAGAGAACGCAACGGGCTGTCCGCCGGAATCGGCTCGGGGTCGCAAACGTCGATCGCGGCGGAGGCAATCTGTCCCGATTGCAACGCGGCGACGAGAGCGGCGGTGTCGATCAAGTCGCCTCGTGCAAGATTCACCACCACCGACCCGCGTTTCATGCGGCCGAGCGAATCGGCATTCAGCAGCTTCTTCGTCTGCGGCGTCGACGGGCAATGCAAACTCACAATGTCGGACTGAGCCAACAACTCGTCGAGCGTCACCGGTTCGCATCCCGCAGCGCGGACAGCGTCGGCCGGAACAAAGGCGTCATGCACGAGCCGTCGGCACTTGAACGGCCCCAGCCGCGCCGCGACCTCGCGGCCAATGCGACCGAAGCCGACAACGCCCACCGTCTGATCGCGTAATGTCCGCAATTGATCCAGCGCGGGCACCAATCCCCATTTGCCGTCTCGCACGTGCAACGTGTTTGGCACAACCTGCCGCGTGACTCCGAGGATGAACGCCAACGTGTGATCGGCGACTTCATCGATGCAGTAGTCAGGAATGTTGCAGACCGGAATGTCCCGCTCGCGTGCCGCCTTCACATCGACGTTGTCGTAGCCGATGCCGTATCGCACGATGACTTTGGCACGCTGCATCGCTCCGATCACGTCCGCATTGATCGGCGCGAACTGCGTGATGACCGCGTCCGCCTCGGCTACGAACGCCTGCAGCGCGGGAACCTGCTTGTCGTTTCCGCTCCGCAGCTCAAAGCCGGCGGCGGACAGGATCGCCTGCTCGACGTCCAGATTTGGAAAGGAGTAATCGGTGATCGCGACCGTCGGCATGGGGCTGGCTCCTCGGAAGGGGAGAGTGCAGGACAAGATTGACTCGGAATCAGATTGTCAGATAATCTATCGACGAGAAATTCGGGCTGCAAGCAGCGAACGCGGCTCGGTCGCAGCCGCGTCGTACAAACGAAGAGTCGAGAGGAACCTCATGCAAACGCTGCGTCGTCCCAAAGTTCGCGATCAGGTTGCCGGTCAGATCCAGCAATTCATCGTCGAGCAGAAACTCGGTCATGGTGATCGGCTGCCGACGGAGACTTAGCTTGCGGAGACGTTTGGCATCAGTCGGCTGAGTCTGCGTCAAGCCACCAAGTCGCTTGAGTTTCTCGGCATCGTCGAATCGAAAGCCGGCGTCGGGCTCACCGTCGGGCGCATCGACATGGAACGAGTCACCGAGCATCTGAGCTTTCATGCGGGCTTGCTGGAAGCCGATCCGCAGCAGCTCATCGACAGCCGCGTGATTCTCGAAACGGGCGTGCTGCCGCATGTCGTCCGGCGGATGAAGGATGACCCGACGATTGAGGCTCGGCTCCGAGAGATCATCCGGCAGTTCGAGTTGGCTCGCGAACGCCGGCCGAACGCGAGCCAGCCGCGCCACGAATCGCAGACGCTCAGATACGCTTCGACGTCACCTAATTGCGCCGCCACTTCACGAATCGGCGGCAGCGTTTGTACGAGCAACGCTAAGTCCGGTTCCAACGATCCGCTTCGCAGTTCTTCGATCGCCGGTTGGATTTCGCTCAGTCGCTGCCAAGCTCGATCAACGACCGAGGCGGAGGCTTTCGCTCAACGCTTTCGCCAAGTTGGTTTGATGTCGCTCAGACAGGATTCCAGACGGTCGGCCAATTCGCGCCGAGCGGTCGCTTGTTGCATGAAGCTCGTGGAATCGGAGTCGCCTGGCACCAGCAATGGGGGGGGATTGAGCGGCGAGCGTCTCATCGGTCTCCGCGAAAGCTTCCACGATCGCGTTCATGTCGTCGCGAATGTCTGACATCGACCGAGACAAAAACTGATTCAACGACAGTTCCACAACGTTTCGCCACGGTTGCTGAGCGAACTCGATCTGCAATGCGCGAGTCAAAACATCCCGCACGTCGGTTGCATGAGCTTCGAGCATCGCGGCCGTCGCCGGCTCCATCGTGGGTATCACTGGTTGATCGGCTTTTTCTCGCCGACGCCGGCGGCGTTTGGTCGGTTTCTCAGGTTCCGGCGTCACCGCAGTCGCGATTGAGGGCTCATCAGGTGTCCGTTCTGCCGTCAGTGAGGGGAGGGCGGCTTCGAGCCATTCCCCCATTCGCTCGTGAAACGAAACGCCTCGTTCGGGGTCGCGGTCCATCACCAGTGACCAAGCCGCAGCGAGTGTGTCGTGGGTCTTCCGCAGTTCTTTGTCGAACTTCGGCAGGCGAGCCTCCGCAGTGCCGCTGACTTTGGTGTCGGTCAGATTTTCGAGTTGTTCGCGCACCTGCTTGTACAAGTTCCGTTGATCATGCTGCGGATCGTGAATCAGAGCGCAGAGGTCGCCCAATTCGAGGTGCTCCAGTCGCCGCGCGACGACGTCCAACGCAGTTCGCTTGTCGCACACTAACAGCACCCGTTCGCCGCGAGCGAGATGGTCGCCGATGATGTTCGTGATTGTCTGACTCTTGCCCGTGCCCGGCGGGCCGTGAATGACCAAGCCGCGACACTCGCGAGCCAACCTCACGGCTCGCGCCTGACAGGGATCGGCGAGTGTCACCATTCGCTCGGTCTCGAACTGCCGTGTGCGACGTTCGCCGGTGGGGGCATCGGGGCGCTCGGTGTTGTCACGGGACGCGTCGAGTCGCACGTCGGCCGCGATGAAGCTTTCCACGGGGCCATCCAGCGAGTCTCCCCCGACCATCGCCTGCATGTCGCGCAGCAAACCCTGGTTGTTCATTGGAAACAATCCGAGCACGGCGGCAGGAACGATTTCCGCCTTCGCGTTCTCGTCGTCGGCTCGTGGAGCCGACCGCAACTCGGTTAGCTTGTCGGGAACGAAGGTCTGTGGCTCAAGCTGCAAGACCTCGGAGACACGGCGCACTAAGTCGTTGATCTCTACCCAAGGATCATGCGGGGCGGCCGGAAGAGTTGACTCGGCATCAGACGCATCGTTCTCGGTCGGCAGATTGCTCGCGGCTCCGTTTGTTTCCGGAAGAATCTTCTTGCCGGTCTGACGTTCCAGCCACGCGAAGAGCGCTTCGTTCGGAACGAGAAACTCCGCCCCGTCATGCAAGCCTTCCACCACAACCGCCGGATGAGGCCCCGCTCGCATCGCCAACGAGACCGAGACGAACGCGATCGGAGCCAGCAACCGCTTCGCTCCACTGGACTGCCCCTTCAACGTCCCCGCCGTGCCCGGCGGCAGGCTGAGCAACGGAAAGCCCACATGCAGCGCATGCACGCCGGTGTCCTGTACATAATCGCGAGCATCCTCGGCCAACCCGCGCAGCTTCGTCAGCAACGATTGCTGAGCCGACCACTCGTCTCGCAATCGCAGCTCTTCGGGCGACAGCGTTTCCTCCCCCGATTCCGAAACCTTCTCGATCTTCTTCGGCGCGGTGACGCGAGCCACCAGTTGCGTGCTCTGCTTTTCCGACAATAGACGCCGCAACGCTTCGACCGGAGTCACGTCTTGCAGCTTGGCGAACTGCGTCCAATCGACACGCTGCCGGCTGGAATGCGGGCGGCAATTCAGGTTTGGTCCGCGCATCAAACCCGCGAACAGCCGGTCCAGCATTTTGACCAAGATCGGGTTCTGCGGTTCGGGAATGACGGAGATGATCCTGTTGTAGGTCAGGCTTTCCAGCCTGAACCGAACGCTTCAAACGACGTCGAATCTCAATCGGGTCAGCCTGGAAAGGCTGACCTACGGTTCACGGCAAAACCCGTTGAGCATTCGCACTCCGAATCTGTTGTAACACAGTCTCCGGCAACCCGCTCTCGGTCAGCTTGAGTTCCGCCGACTCGAAGTAGAACAGCGGAGCGTGTGAACCGAAAAAGATTCGCTGCGGCCCCACTTGCTCGACGAGCTTGGCGACTCCCGCGACCGATTCGAGCATCGCGATGTCGAACCAGACCTGATCGGCCTTAGCGACGTCGCCGCATTGCAGCACAGGCAGCGAGCGAAAGACATTCAACAGCACCAGCCGGATCGCGACCCACAGCTTGATGCCGACCATCGGGCCGTGCTTGATGCAACGATCCATCTCGGCGAGGCTGAAGTCGACGTGCTCGCCACTGACGTAGCAGAAGCCGTGCGTTCGATTGGCCCAGTGCGACATCGCCTGCATGACGACATCGTTGTCGGTCTTGAGCTCTTCCGGCGTCGGCGTCTTCGACCTGGTGCTGCTGAAGAACAGACAGAGCCGTTCGATGCCGTGCCGGTCGGCGATCTCCAGCAGGTTGGCCATCTTCTCTTCCGGAGTGCGACCGGCGACTCCCAGCAGATGGCAGTGCAAATCCCAGATGCGGTATTGCGGCATGATGCTCTCTCAGTTTTAGTTCTGAGCCAGACGCTCCATGAGTTGTTTTAACACGGCCTCGTCGGTCGGCCAGGGGGCTGGCAAGGAGGCCCGGTAGGCGATCGGGATTTCGTCCATCCGGTAGGCCGTGCCGGGGGCATGCAGTCCGTAAACGGCGGTGGTGAAGCGGACGGTGGGTTCGATGATCGGCGTTGTGGCGGGATAGTCGAGCAGAATCACAGGAATGCGACGCAGGTGGTCGAGAGCCTGCGACGAAAATTGTCCCAGGGTCTCGCTGCCGATCAGAACACAAGCGTCCGGTTCACCGCGCGTCAGCAGATCATTCGCTGAGAATTCGCCTGGATTGTAACGCGGATAGCCACGCGACAGATTGACCGCGAAAGGATAGCCCGTTTGCCAACAGAGCACGCTGTCGGCTCCGCTGACGTCGCCATACAGCCGCATCCGGCGTGCGTGAAAGCGTGCGAAGTCATTCAACTCGGTGACCAACCGTAGCAAGTTCTCAACATTCAAATGCCCCAACCCCGAGGCACGCGGTGGTCGATGAAAGTCGGTCGCGGTGAGCCCCAAGCCGAAGAAGACGACTCCATAACGACAGGACTTCATGCGCCGCGCCAATTCGGTCAGCGAATAGAGAGTGCTCTCCGGCAGGCACTGGTCGCGGAACGACACGCCGCGCACGAGTGCTCGCAAAACGGAGATGGCTTCGAAGTCGCGATCCGGCTCAATCGGAATCACCCAATCGGGGCGAGCGTCGTCGCGGTCGAGTCGCCAAGCATGAACGTCCCGCTCGTCACCGATCATCACGATTGTGCGATCCGCTCGGCCATTCGGCAGGAAGTCGCAACGAGGGAACGCCGAGTAACGTTCGGCGTGTCGCGGATGACTGGCTGCCGGGTTGCAGCCCCAGAAGATGACCAAGTCGGCTCGTGTGCTGATCTCTCCGAGCGTGCAGGTCGACTCTCCAACCGCTTGCATCGCCATGATCGACGGCCCGTGACACAACGACGCGGTGGTATCGATGGTTGCCCCCAGATGATCGGCCAGTTTCACGGCGGCTTGTTGACCGCCGGTGCTGCTGCGCGACAGTCCGTAAATCAAGGGGGCGCGAGTCGAGCGGAGCAAGTCCGCCGCAATCACAATCGCACGATCGATGTCGGCTGGCTCACCGTCGATCTCGGCGGCTGGCCGAGTCACGGACGATTGAGCCAAAAACCACGGCTCGGCCAACGCACAGGCCCGTTCCGCACGCACGACTCGCGAACCGTCGACCGTCAACTGAAGATCATCGCACACACAGCCACAGACAGGACAGGCGACATCGGAAATCGTGAGCATGTTGAGACGCGGGCTTTGGCTCTTGAAATCGGGGGGACCAGCCGACGACGATAGGTATCCTGCCTCGATTTTCCCACCCAAACTCTCACGCCGCGATTCCCGCAAAGGCTGTTTGTCGATGAGACGATTCTCGCTTCGATTTCTTACAGGCTTCGCTTTGCTGTCCGTGCTGCTGTTGCCGTCGTGGAGCCAGTCCCAAAATTCGTCGCCTGACTTCAGCAAAGTGGGCGTCGTGTTTCTGAAGAAGCACTGCATCGAGTGTCACAGCGGCGACAAGCCGAAGGCCGAGCTTTCGTTGGTTGGCTTCATGGACAATGCCTCGGTCATCAAGAAGCGCAAGACGTGGGAGTCGGTGCTGAAGATGGTCGAGTCCAGCGAGATGCCGCCGTACGACAAGCCGCAGCCGACCGCCAAAGAGATCGAAGAGTTTGCGTCGCTCGCGCGAGCGGTCTTTGAGCATCATGACAAGAATGCGAAGCCTGATCCGGGCCGAGTCACGATGCGGCGGCTGAATCGGGTTGAGTACGCCAACACGCTGCGCGATCTGGTCGGAGCGGATTTTAACCCGGCGGCCGATTTCCCTTCGGACGACATCGGTCACGGCTTCGACAACATCGGCGACGTGTTGACGCTCTCGCCGGTGCTGATGGAGCAATATCTCGCGGCGGCGGAGACGGTTTCGCAGCGAGTCATCAATCCGAACCCCTCCGCACCGGCGAAGCGATATCTCTCTGGTCGCTACTTGCAGCCGAACAATGCCCAGACACCGCAAGGACGGTTCCGTCCGATGAACCCGGCCGATGCCGAGCCGGTGAATTCCGGCCCGTTTGCAGCGGCGGGCGATTACCTCAAATTCTCCGCCGATGCCGATCTGATTCTGCGGGCGAACATGTATGCCGAGACAAAAGGCTCGTCGCCGGTGAAGGTCGCGCTGTTCATTTCGGGAGGCAAGCTGCCTGATCCGTCGCCGGACGAAGAAGTCGATCAGCTCATGGGAGCGGCTTTGAAGACGATGAAGCCGCTGAAGATTCTGAAGGTCTTCGAGATCACCGCTCGCGATGCCAAGAGCGTTCAGCAGATTGAATTCCCGATCAATCGCCGAGGGGACATCCAACGAGCCGGCCTGGCGATCGTGAAGCCGTCCGAAGGGGAGGAAACTCCCCAGCTTTTCATTGAACACATCTGGAGCGAAGGGCCGCTGGAGACTCGGCCGGCGTCGCAGATCATGCTCCTAAAGTGTTCGCCCGATAAACCGCAAGCGGAACAGACTCGCGAGGTGCTGACGCGATTGTTGTCACGCGGGTATCGCCGAACCGCGACGCCGCAAGAAGTCGAAGCGATGGCGAAGGTAGTCGATCAACTCGTCGCCGGTGGCGAGAAGTGGGAAGCGGGTATGCAATGGGCCGTGCAAGCCGTGCTCTGCTCGCCGAAGTTCTTGTTTAGAGTCGAACTCGATGACCGCCCCGATAGCCCGGAGGCTCGGCCGATTGACGAGTTTCATCTGGCCTCGCGGTTGTCGTACTTTCTGTGGAACACGATGCCGGATGACGAGCTGTTCGATCTCGCTCGGCGCGGCGAGCTGTCGAAGAACCTCGAACCGCAAGTCCTCCGCATGTTGAAAGACCCGCGTGCTGTTCCCTCGTTGGTCGATCAATTCGCGATGCAGTGGCTGCAACTCAAGCGGTTGGAGTTGATCGCTCCGGATGGGAAGCTCTTTCCCGACTTCAACGAGATTCTCCGCCGCGCGATGCTGACCGAGACGCGAATGTTTCTCCAAACGCTGCTGACCGAGGATCGGAGCTTGTTGGAGTTGCTCGCGGCCGATTTCACGTTTGTGAATGAACCGCTCGCTCGGCATTACGGCATCGCCGACACGAACGGAAATCGAGTCGGACAGAAGCCGGATCGTGACAAAGGCCAACCAATTCGCGGCCCAGAGTTCGTCCGAGTCAATGTCGGCTCCACTGGCAGAGGCGGACTGCTGACGCAAGCGAGCCTGCTGACGGTCACGTCCAATCCGACCCGCACGTCACCGGTCAAACGAGGCCGCTGGGTTCTGGAACAATTGCTCGGCACGCCGCCGCCACCTCCGCCACCGAACGTGCCGGAACTTGAGCAAGGAGAGAAACTGACCGGCTCGTTGCGACAACGCATGGAGCAGCATCGAGCGAATCCCAGTTGTGCGAACTGTCACGCGCGCATGGACCCGCTGGGATTTGCCTTCGAGAACTTCGATGCCATCGGCCGCTTCCGCGAGAAGGATGGCGAGTTCCCGATCGACCCGGCCGGAGAACTGCCGACCGGCGAGAAGTTTTCGGGACCGAGCGAACTCAAGGAGATTTTGAAGACTCGGCAAGCTCTGTTCACGCGGTGTATCACTGAAAAACTGATGACGTACGCTCTGGGACGTGGCCTTGAGTATTACGACCGCCCCGCCGTCGATCGGATCACCACGGCTCTGGCTCAAAACGGATATCGGTTTTCAACTCTGATTGTTGAAACGGTGAAGAGCGAACCGTTCCGCCTGCGACGCGGGCTTGTGGCGGACGACAAGAAATAAGTGCGACGAACACAACGGAATTTCAGTCGCGGGAGCGACTGGGCTACGTAGGCGAGTCGCTTCCACGACTCGCATTTCAACACACGATTTCGATTCACCCCTCTGAAAACTTCCGCAACACGTTGGCAGTGATCCGCGAGACGTGGTCGTCGATTGGGATGCTGCTGGGCCAACAGATGGAACCGGCGGAGAATGTGCCGCCTCCGGATTCGGTATCGAAGATCGACATCTCCGCGCCGCCGTCGTCTGGGTTGAGTCCCTTGGCGAGCATTCGCGTTCCTTTGGGTGAACTCGCTGAAATCTTGTCGGTCTCGTGACCGGAGGCTCCGCCAGGACAGCGACGGTGCAGGCTCTTCTCGCCGAACGTGTCGCCGTTCTTCAGGCCGGTTCCCTCGAAGCACCAGTGTGTGTCGTCGGTCACTCGGTAGGGTGCGCCGGTCATGATGCCGCTGGGGGTGAATACGACCCCCAGCAGATTTGCTTCCGATTCATGCCGCTTGCCGAGCCGGCTTTCGGCTCCGATCCCTTCTGGCCAGAGGCTGGTCATCGTTCCGTTGTGGACGGTCATCGTGTCGTTGTCGTGCAGCGTGACCTCGCAGTTCACGCCGTTGCCGCCGAGGTACATCAGCCCGCCGCCTTCGTTGAACACCCACTGCTTGACGCGGTCGTACATCGTCCGGGTCCAATACTCCGGATGCGTGCTGATGATGAGCACTTTGTACTTCGACAGGTCGAGCACTTCGTCGTGCAACTGCGTCTCGGAGTAAAAGTCGTAGGCAAATCCTTCGCGCTCGAGCCAACCAAGCAGTCGCCATTCGGCCGGAGCGATGTGACACGCGGCGCGGCCTTCGATCGGATCGGTGATCTGTTCGGCGAGAGCGATGTCGTTGATCGGCTCCGGCCGCTCGAACGACAGCGCGGCGTAGTCATTCCAGCCCCAAGTTTGAAACTTCGGGTCGATGTAGCGAGCGATCTCCTGCCGCGAGTTGACGACCGGCACATCGGGCAGCGCGTTCGCATGGATGTAATTGCTGCGGCCTCCGAAATTGTTGTAGCAGTTCCAGGTGATGTTCGAGGCCAGCACCGCCACCGGCGCGGTCGGCTGGGCTGGCGCGACGACCCAGGGGAACGCGAACGCTCTGCCGGACGCGGTGCTGGCGTGGAAGTAGTACAAGCCCGATCGCTGCGGAGCTTGAACCATCTGTTTCTGAGCCGGGCTGGTGTAGCCGAACTTATTCCACTCGACGCCGGTCTGCGTGTAATCGCCGTCGGGAGTGATCTGCATCATGGCTCGCGGACCGTGCTCGTCATGCCAGCCGAGTCCGCGGACAAGCTCTTTCGTCCAGCCGTAGCGCCAGAGTTCCAAATGGAAACATTCGACCGAGTGGACGCGGAACTCGGCCTCTTCGCCGGATCGAACGCACTTCGGCCAGGCATAGCCGAGCAGTCCGTCCGCCAGCAGTCGGAAGTGATGCGGTTTCGCGTTGGGAAGCGTCAGCCGAACACGCTTGCCACCGAAGCCGGGGCGTTGCAGCGTGACGAGATACTCGCCGCTCGGCAGATCGAGATGCACGGAGCCGCTGGCGCGAGATCGCGTCTCCCACGACTGGCCTCGCTCGTTGACAAATTCCAGCAGGACATCCGAAACCGCGACGTAGCGCTCGTCGCTGACAAATCCGATCAACATGGTGATGCTCTCCAACAAAGGGGCCGCATTGTGGTCTCATGGGGAAGGTTTTCAACCTGCCAGTCACGGAATTCGGTGGGACCAACCTGAGACGGCCCGAGCAGGTTGAGAACCGGCCCCACGAATGGAACTCGTGTTGCCGGGTTTGGACGGCCTCTGCTACAAGCCGCGCCCCTTGGAGACTTTCGGTTCGCGAAGGAGAGATCGAAATGAATGCGCCGCAATTCCTCGCCGCGTTGCATGAACTGTTTGATGTCAGCGCGGGCTCGATCCATAAAGACTCGGTGTTACAGGACATCGAAGGTTGGAGTTCGATGACCTTCATTGGCCTGATCGCGATGCTCGACGAGGAATTCGGAGTGCGGATTCCTCCGGGCACGATCCTGCGTTGTCACACCGTGGAAGACCTGATGGACGAGGTCGCGGCCGAACTCAGTCCCAATAAGATGGCGGCCTGAGTGCGGCGATGACTATCCTGTCCCCCGTCGAAGCCCTCGAGACATGATCCATGCAGGCGATTCTTAAAGCGATCGAGTACTACTTGCCTCCGCAGGTTCTCAACAACCCGCAGTTGTGCGAGATCGCGCCCAATTGGTCGCCTCAGAAAATTCAAAGCAAAACCGGCATCGAAGAACGACGCATCTCCGAAGAGGAGGAGCTTTCGTCCGATCTCGCCGTCAAAGCGGTCACGAAACTGTTTGAATCGGGAGCGTGCAAACCCGAAGACATTGACTACTTGATGCTCTGCACGCAGTCGCCTGATTACTTCCTCCCGACAACCGCCTGCCTGCTGCAAAACCGGCTGGGCCTGCGGACCAGTTGCGGAGCGCTGGATTTCAACCTCGGCTGTTCGGGATTCATCTACGGGCTCGGCATGGCTAAGGGTTTGATCGAGACGGGCCAGGCCACGAACGTGCTGGTCGTTACCGCCGAAACCTACACCAAGTTCATCACGCCGACCGACATGTCAGTCCGCACGCTGTTCGGCGATGCCTCGGCCGCGACGTTGATCACCGCTCAGGATTCGCACAGTGAACAAGCCCCGGCGATCGGGCCGTTCGTGTACGGCACGGACGGGCGCGGGGCGAAGAATCTCATCGTCCAGACCGGCGGGATGCGCAAGCCGGTCGCCGGGTTCGCCAGCGGCGGCGGAGTCGAGGACGCGGACGAGCATGTCCTGGTTCCTCCGACGCTCTACATGAACGGGCCGGAAATTTTCCTCTTCACGCTCGACGCCGTGCCCGACTTGGTCGCCGGCATTTGCAGTCGAGCCGGCATCACCTTCGATGACGTCGATCTGTTTCTCTTCCACCAAGCCAACGAATACATGCTGCGGCACCTGCGGGACAAAATCGAAATCCCGCCGGAACGGTTTTATGTCTCCATGAGCCACTGCGGCAACACGGTCTCCTCCACGATCCCGATCGCCTTGAAAGAAGCCTACAAAGCCGGACGCCTGAAAATCGGCGACCGAGTCATGCTGGTCGGCTTCGGCGTCGGTTATTCCTGGGGAGCGACGATGTTGCGGTGGGCGGTGTAATCGAATTCGGAAGTCGGAGTGGGGAAGTCGGAATCGAAGGATCACTTTCCAATTTCCGCCCCCCGAATTCCGACTTTTCCACGGAAAGGATTCCGAAATGTCTCTCGATTTGCTCGCCACGGATGGTGGGTTGCCTGTCCGCCAAAAGCCTTTTGCACCATGGCCTGTCTTTGATGAAGCTCAATGCGAGGCCGTTCAGTCCGTATTGAGATCTGGCAAGGTGAATTACTGGACCGGACAGGAATGCCGACTGTTTGAAAAGGAATTCGCCGCCGCCGTCGATTGCGAACATGCAATCTCTCTGGCCAACGGCACGCTAGCGATTGAATTGGCGTTGCAGGCACTCGACATCGGGCCGGGCGATGACGTCATCGTCCCGCCGCGCACGTTCATCGCGACCGCCAGCGCGGTCTGGGCACGGGGCGCTCGGCCGATATTCGCGGACGTCGATCCCATCAGCGGCAATCTGACCGCCGCGACGATCGAGGCTGCGCTAACACCGAACACGAAAGCCATCATTCCGGTTCACATTGCCGGTTGGCCGTGCGACATGGACTCGATCATGGACTTGGCTCACGACCGCCGATTGGCCGTGATCGAGGATTGTGCTCAGGCTCACGGAGCGACCTACAAAGACCAGCCGGTGGGCTCGGTCGGACACATGGCGGCGTTCTCGTTCTGCCAGGACAAGATCATCACGACCGGTGGCGAGGGCGGCATGCTCGTCACCAATCGCAAAGACCTGTGGGGTCGCGCGTGGAGTTACAAAGACCACGGCAAAGATTGGGACGCCGTCTACAACCGCGAACATCCGACGATCTTCAAATGGACTCACGAGTCGCTCGGCACCAACTGGCGCATGACCGAGATGCAGGCCGCCATCGGCCGGTGTGCTTTGCGCGAGTTGCCGAACTGGGTGGCCGCTCGCCGCCGCAACGCGGTGACACTCGATAGCGCACTGTCACGCGTTCCTGGCATTCGAGTGGAATCTCCCGCCAGCGATTGCGGACATAGCTATTACAAGCAATACGCCTTCCTGCGGCCGGAGCGACTGCAAGGCGGATGGTCTCGCGACGTAATCGTGAAAGCATTGCAGAAGGAAGGCATCCCCTGCGGCAGCGGCATCTGCTGCGAGATCTACCAGGAAGCCGCATTCGAGACCTCCGGCCTCAAACCGGCGAAGCGTCTGCCGAACGCTCGGCAATTGAGCGACACGAGCTTGATGTTTGTGGTCCATCCGACGCTCAGTGAACCAGACATGCTCGACACGGCTCGCGCCGTCACGAAGGTCATGTTGCATGCGACGCAGCGGTCGCTGATGCCACTCGCGCGAGCGGCATAAAGACTCGATGTAGCCGAACTCGTGAGAGTTCGGACCGAAGTCTCACGACTTCGGCTACTGAGCCGATCGGTCTCGCTCCGGCAATCTCTGCCGTTTCCATGCCGCGCTGGCACCGCTCGCGGAATCGCGTAACTCCGCGTGACCGTCAAAGTTTGCTCATCTTCCCGATGGCTGTCGTCCGAAAAACCTGATGGGCGAAGTCTCGCCCGCAGGGATGCGTTCGCGATCCGTCGCTCGATCGACGGTCTCGCTTGCGCGCCCAGCCGGAATGCAGACGCAATCAGGGAAGGAGCCAACGATGTCGCAGGGATGCCTCATGCAGCCGGGTCTGAGCAGCGGTGAATTGCCGCGCGAGGTCTTTCCGCCCGTCACGATGCCGGGAACTCGAAAACTGTTCGATCAAGCGTGGACGCAACTGTTTGGATCACTGGCGTCGGACAAACTCGCGGTGCGTGTGTTTGTCGATTTCATCGTTGCGAATGTGGTGCTGGTGATGGCCGCCGTCGTGCGACTGGCCCTCATGGGAGGCCTGAGCTGGGATAACCCTATCGGAACGCTGTTTGACCGAGTCAACGCCACCTATTTGATGAACGCCGGCTGGTTCGGACTCTCAACCGTCGTGCTGTTCGCTCTGACGCGCGTCTATCTGCCGGTTCCCTTCTCGCGAGTACAACAACGTTTGACCGCCATCGCGTTGGCATGCGGCATCGGCCTGATCGCTCACTTGGCGTTGGGCACGTTTGCTTTCAAAAAGTCGCAGCAGACATTGGAGATTGGTCTCCCCGCCTGGACGCTGCTCTGCATGGTCGTTGCGAGCGTGCGGTACTTTCGGATGAAAGTCGGCGAACGCTTCCGAGTCGTGGTGAGAGGCGAAGCCGCGAACACGAAAATCGAAGACGTGCTCGTCGTCGGCGGAGCGGGTTACATCGGTTCGATTCTGACTCGGCAACTGCTCGACGCCGGTTACCGCGTGCGAGTGCTGGACCTCGAATTATTCGGCACCAAGTCGTTGGCGGATGTGCTTGAGCACCCACGACTGGAAGTGATGAAGGGAGACTTCCGAAACATCGAAGACGCCGCCCGCGCTCTGCGAGGTATGGACGCGGTCTGTCACTTAGCGGCGATCGTTGGCGATCCGGCCTGTGCGCTCGATCGCGAGACGACCATCACGGTGAACTACGCCGCCGCGAAGATGATGGCTCAACTGGCGAAGGCCAATGGCGTGTCGAAATTCGTGTTTGCATCGACGTGCAGCGTCTACGGCGACTCGGAAGAGATCATGTCCGAGGACTCGCCGCTCAACCCAGTCTCGCTATACGCCACGACGAAGATCGACGCCGAACGAGCGCTGCTCGATGCGGCGGACGCCGACTTCCAACCGACGATCTTGCGATTCGCGACTGCCTACGGCTGGTCGCATCGCCCACGCTTTGACCTCGTGGCCAACCTCTTCAGTGCTCAAGCTGTGACCGACAAGAGAATTCGCGTCTTCAATGGAGAACAATGGCGGCCGTTCGTTCACACTCGCGATATCGCTCGCGCCTGTGTCCTGACACTGGAGGCCCCGCTCGCCAAAGTCGGCAGCCAAATCTTCAACGTCGGTGACGAAAGCCAGAACTACACGCTGACCCAACTTGGCCAGATGGTCGCCCAGTCCTGTCCGGGAATCGTGGTCGAGGAAGTTCGCAACAACGACGACATGCGCAACTATCGGGTCAACTTTGAAAAGATCCGCCGGGCAGTCGGCTTCCGAGCTTCGATCGACTTGGTCGACGGAGTCCAAGAAATGGTCGATGCCGTGGTCGGCGGACATGTCCCGAACTGGCGCGATCCGATTTACAGCAACTCGAAACACCTCGAAGGAGAGGGGTTGTCCGTCTTGAAGTTCGACGCGCTTCGCAAACACGCCGACGACATGCCAGCAACCACGCGGTTCCTCGCCAAGAAAGCGGCCGCATAAATCCAATCAACAGGCGAGCGGGGTGGCGTCAGCCCCCCGGTGGTTCGCAACGCGTGCTTACAACCGGGGGACTGACGCCGCCCCGCTCGCCAGTTCATTTCAATTTCGGAGTATCTCATGCACGTCTTGTTCGTCCACAAAAACTTTCCGGCTCAGTTCGGTCACATCGCCAGCTATCTCATCAAGAAGCACGGCTTCCGCTGCTCGTTCGTTTGCGAGTTGCCGTCGGGTGTGTTCGATGGCATCCAGCGGTTTCAGTACAAGCTGACCGGTGGAGCGACCAAGACGGTCCACTATTGCAGCCGCACGTTCGAGAACTGCGTGTGGCACACGCACGGCGTCTACGAAACGATGAAGGCGCATCCGGAAGTGAAGCCGGACCTCGTCGTCGGTCACAGTGGGTTCGGGTCGACAACGTTTCTGGCAGACCTCTACGACTGCCCAATCATCAATTACTTCGAGTACTACTATCACGGCCGCAACTCGGACCTCGACTTCCGGCCGGAGATTCCCGTCAAAGAGCTGGATCTGCTCCGCTCGCGCACGCGAAACGCGATGATCCTGCTCGATCTGCAAACGTGCGCGGCGGGTTACTCGCCGACGCAGTGGCAGAAGAGCCTCTTTCCCGTCGAGTACCAACCAAAGATCGACGCGATCTTCGACGGCATCGACACCTCCATCTGGCATCGCCGCCAAGTCCCGCGTCAGATCGGCGACCGCGTGATCCCACCTGGCGCGAAGATCGTCACCTATGTCTCACGCGGGTTCGAGTCGATGCGCGGGTTCGATGTCTTCATGAAAGTGGCGAAGCGGATTTGCGATGCTCGTAAGGACGTGGTTTTTGTCTGCGTCGGCTCCGACCGAGTCTGCTACGGCGGCGACATGCAGCGTATTTCCGACGCCGAGAGCTATCGCGATCACATTTTGAAGCAGGACAACTACGACCTCAGCCGGTTCATCTTTACCGGCCGCGTCGAACCAAATCAGCTCGCTGACATCATCAGCATGGGAGACCTGCATATCTATCTGACGGTGCCGTTCGTGCTGAGTTGGTCGCTGATGAACTCGCTCGCCTGCGGCGCGACGGTCCTGGCATCGGATACCGCCCCGGTGCGTGAGATGATCCGCCACGGTGAGAACGGTCTGCTCGGCGGGTTCTTCGATGTCGATCGACTCACCGAACTCGCGCTGCAGGTGCTCGACGATCCTCCGGCCTATCGCCACCTCGGCGACGCCGGCATGCACATGATTCAAGAGAATTACAGCCTCGACAAAATGCTGCCCCGCATGTTGGATCTCTACGAACGTACGCTGACCAAGCATCGCGGGAGATAACAGTCGCCTCAGGCTACACAATCGGTGAGTCGCTCCGTATTTTGCCGCATACGAACCCCGTTTCTCCGCGAGACTCACCTGCCATCATGCCTACCTACGACTACGAATGCGGTGCCTGCAATCACAAGTGGGAACTGTTTCAATCCATCAAAGCCGAACCGGAGAAGAAGTGTCCGGCTTGCAAAAAGAAGAAAGCTCGCCGGCTGATAGGGGCGGGCGCGGGACTGATCTTCAAAGGCTCCGGGTTCTATCTGACCGATTATCGCAGCAAGTCCTACAAGGACGCCGCGAAGGCGGATAAGTCCGCGTCGGAGTCGTCGTCCTCGAAGTCTGAAAGCAGTGCTCCGAAGTCGTCGAGCACAGGGGACTCGAAGTCGAAGGAATGACTTCGTTGGCCGGCATTCCTCTGGCCCCACTCCACTGCCAAGAAATCCTTGGCAGAGGAATGGGACCAGAGGAATGAACCGCATGACGTCGCCAATCGAAATACTGTGATTTGGCAAGCGAAGTCTTCTGAAAAACATCGAATTCGCGTCGGTCGCAACGGTTGGGAAAGTTGGGCAAAACAGCCTGCGATTTGCGGCCGTTTGAGGTGCCGTGAAATCGCTATGACCGCTCCGGTTTAACACGTTTTGAGCGGTGTTGTGACTCTCGCATCCGGCATTGGTGTCACGCTCGAAACCTTCACGTTGACCGGTTTTTTCGATCGAACTACAGTCCGCCCCGCTTTCTGGTTGACGGTCATTGCGTACAGGTTTTCTGTCTCGCTCTGCTCGTGAGGCTGCGGTCTGAAATCGACTTCTTGGCCCTGCTGTTCATGGAGGACGGCGTGCGTAAGCTTGGTACGTGGATGCTCTGCTTCATCGCGATCTTCTGGATCAGCGTCGGTGGCTGCCAGCGCCCGGTGGTTCATTCTCCGGAAGTGCAGCGGTACGGCAGCCAGCGATTCACGGTGCCAGAACCGGCTGAGATTTCCCCGCCTATCGTGGCGATGCCGCAGATCCCCTTCGGAAACCCCTGGAAGCCCAGCGTGGCGGCCCGCGATTGGAAGCACATCGTTATTCATCACACCGCCTCCGAAGGGGGCAGCGTCGCGACGATTCACGCCGAGCACCTCAATCGCAAGGACAAGAACGGAAACAATTGGAAGGGGATCGGCTATCACTTTTTGATTGGCAACGGCACCGGCATGGGTGACGGCGAGATCGAGCCGACCTTTCGCTGGAAAAAGCAGATGCAAGGGGCTCACGCGGGGAACGACGAATACAACCAGCACGGCATCGGCATCTGCCTGGTCGGCAACTTTCAAGATCATCGGCCGTCGGCCGCTCAGTTGGCTTCGATCAAGCGATTGGTCGGCGTGTTGAAGCGCGAGTACGGCCTCAAGAGCAGCCAAGTGGTCGGGCACAAGGACGTCAAAGCGACTGCGTGCCCAGGCAAGATGTTTCCGTTGACCGAGATTGCACTTTCAGAAGACGTTCCGTTTTTCAGTTCACGCGATGCTCAGTCATCGCCGAGTTTGTTGAGCATCGCAGGAGGGGCCAGCGAATGACCGCACATGCAGACAATCCGTGGAAAGGCCGCTGGTTTGCGCCGCACGAGTTGCCGTCGATGGAACTCCACGAACGCAAGCCGTGGGATACTCTGGTGCCCGCCAATCTCGCGGCGGATGCAGAACCCAACGCCGTCGAGGCAGACGTCTCTCTGGAGATCGCGGTCGCTGGCGCGGACGCCCCGTGGGGGCACTTCGCGCTCCCTGACGAATCGCCGGTGCATCTGCCTCCGCACTACGAACCGAACTATGCCTACCCGCTAGTCGTGTGGTTGCACGACGAAGAATGGACCGCTCGCGAGTTGCTCGACCTGATGCCGCGCATCAGTCCACAAAGTTATTTGGGCCTCGCGATCGAAGGACTGACGCCGACAAACCGTTTCGCCAGCGGTCCAATGTCGCCGACGGGAAGTCTCGATCCGCTGGATGGTTTGTTGGAAACGCTGAAGGACGTCGCTCGCCAGATGCGGCGCGAGTTCCACGTCCACAGCGAACGCATCTACCTCGCCGGTTTCGGTGACCAAGCCTCGGTCGCGTTGCGAATGTTGCTGCGTCGCCCCGAATGGTTCGCTGGCGCGCTAGCATTTGGCTTGCGCGGCCCGAAGCTCGATTCGGCTCTCGCGAACTATGATGAGATGCGTGGCAAGCGAATCTTCTTGAGTGCCGGAGTTCGCGACCCCCGCGTCTCTATGCCTGACGTCACCAGCGTCGGCCGCCTGCTCCGCTCGTTCGGCATTCAAGCTGTGCTGCGAGCGTATGACTCCAGCGAATCGCCGACTTCTAAGTTGCTTTCCGACGTCGACCACTGGCTGATGAACGGCGTCTGCGAATCGACGCTGGTGTAGGTCAGCCTTTCCAGGCTGACCATTCGGAGGCATCGTCGTTCGGATCGCTTGTGTCAGGCTGGAAAGCCTGACCTACGGTAGCTCGCTCACGCCATCTTGGCTGACCAACAAGAGCTTGTCGGTCAATGGGTGATCCATCTGCGAGAAGTCTTCGCGGACGCGGTCGCGGATGTGTTTGAGCATGTCGGGAGCGTCAGTGCTGAGAGCGACGAAGAAGTCGCGGTTGGGGAGGCCGACAGCGAACTCGTTGCCGAGCACGTCGCGCACCTTTTCGTGGAAGGACTGGCTGAGCAATCGCGACGTGTTGTAGGCGTCCGGTTTGTGTGGCATTAGCAGCTTGGGTCCGTCCTCTTGGCCGGTGAGCATCATTTCGGAGGGATGCTCATCGAAGTAGCGGTCGAGGTTGCTCATCGCTAACTCGTGGAGTTGTTCGGCGGTGAGACTCCACTTCTCCAGTAGTTCGTTGCGGATGTACCAGTAAGCTTGGGCCTCATCGACGACGTAGAGGATCATCAGGTTCGCGACCCACGGTTCGCCGACGGAGTTTGGGAAGTTTTGCTTCCAGACTTTCTCTGGGTAGAGCATCGGCATGATGCGGTCGCGCACGGAGTCGAGTGACGGCGTGGTTTGGTCCTCTCCCCATTCCTGGACTTGGACGACGGTGGTCAGAGCCGGCAGGAGGATGTTCTCAAAGCGGTCGGGCGACTGCACGTACGAGCGATAGAAGTTGAACAGGTTCACGTTCGACTTGCCGAGTCGCAGTTGGAATTCGCCGGTCTGCTCGCATTCGAGCAGTGGGAATTTGTCGCGAGCCAACTTGAGAGCACGCGCGGCAAACAATTGGGGCGGATCCGCGATCATGTCGGGAGCCTCCATTGTGTTGAGCACCATGCGGACGAGTGTGGCGGTCTCGGGATCATGTGGCCGATCGCCACGTTCGACGAACGTGACCAGCAGCATCATGCTGGGCCATTCGATGGACCAAGCCTTCCAGCGATGCCATTTCGAGCGTGTGAACCAACGTCGCCACCATCTCTGCGGCGGATCGAGCACCGCTTCGCCATCCCAACCGGCCGATGGCTGCGCCAATCTCAGCGGATGAATGCGGCGCACCTTGCGGCGGCGCGGGAAGAGGCGGTCGAACTCAATTGAATCCTCCAGCACGGGAGGATCGCCCCAGATGCAGCGGAGCGACACGATGCCGGCTTGCTCCGGCAGCATGATGTGGGTCACGCCTTCGAACACCTGCACCTGCCACGACGGCGGACACCAGATGTGAAACCAACCTGACGGACCGGTGATCGCTTTCCAATGCTCGGGCGGATCATGTCGCACGGTGTCGGTTCCTGAGGGAGCGTTCCCAACGGCGAAGGCGACAACACTATGCCAAACTCAGCCGCTCAGGTCGATGGTCGGCGTGTCACGATTTTCCGCAGGCCGTGCGAAGGCGAGATTGTCTCAGCCATTGAGCGACTGAAGCAGTGCGGTCAGTTCGTCGAGCGACATGTCACGCAGTTGTCGAGAGCCGGTGCCGTTCGGCGGATTGCCGGATGTGTTTGATGCGGCCGAAATCTGCGCCTGTTGAACCGGATCATTACCACCGTCGGCCGCGACGAAGTCAAACGTGTCGCTGAGGATGTCATCGCTGCCATCGCCGCCGACCACGCTGTCGCGGCCGAATCCAGACTCAATGTGGTCGTCGCCCGCGCCGCCGAAGAGCGAGTCATTTCCATCCTCGCCGATCAGCGTGTCGGCTTCCGAGCCCCCTTGAAGGCTGTCGTTTCCCGTGCCACCGGAGAGGGCATTGTTCCCTTCATTGCCAGTCAGTGAGTCATCTCCGGCCCCACCAGTCAGCGTGTCGTCGCCATCGTCGGAGAAGAGCGTATTGACTCCGTTTAGATCGCCGTCGCCGTTGAGAATGTCGTTGCCGGTTCCGCCATCCATGCTGTCGCTGCCCGCCTGGCCGGCGAGCGTGTCGTTGCCGTCGCCGCCCATTCCGGTGTCATCACCGAGGCCGAGATCGATCGAATCGTTGCCGCCTCCGGCATCGACGGAATCGTTCCCAGTACCAGCGTCGATTTGATCGGCTCCCGCGCCGGTCGAGATGGTGTCCGCGCCGGCGCCGCCAAACGCGGTGTCGTTGCCGTTTCCAGCGTCGAGCGAGTCCGAACCGGCTCCGGAGTTCAAGAAGTCATCGCCCGCGCCGCCGATGAGTGTGTTGCTGGCTAAGTCGGTCCCGGCGTTGAGTCGATCAGCTCCATTGTCCCCTTGCAGCATGTCAGAGCCGCCGTCGCCATTGAGCACATCGTTGCCGTCGCCAGCGACGAGATTGTCATCGCCAGCACCACCAGACAGCACGTCGTTACCAAAGCCACCGGTCGCTGTGTCGTTGCCATCGCCGCCGACGAGATTGTCGTTGCCATCGTCTCCTGTGAGCTGATCGTCTCCCGCGCCGCCCGAAGCGATATCGTTGCCCACACCGCCGATAAGAGCATCACTTCCGGCATCTCCCGAAAGCACATCGTTGCCCGTTCCTCCGTTGAGAGAATCGTTCTGGTTCCCCCCCTGGAGATTGTCGTTGCCAGTGCCCCCGTCCACGGCGTCGGCTCCGTCGCCACCGAGGACGCTGTCGTTGCCGTTCCCCGCGAGGATCGTGTCGTTGCCAGCCTGTCCAAGAATGGTGTCGTTGCCGTTGCCGCCAGTCAGACTGTCGGCCAATGGACTGCCGGTGATGCGATCATTGCCCGCGCCGCCATCAACTCGAATGCTGTTGAGTCGTGAGAAGTTGGCTGCGGTCACGGCGGTGAGATCAATCCGATTGTTGCCGGTGCCGCCGTTGACGATCAGCGTCGAGACATTCGCCGCGGACACCGCCGCACCGACGACGCTGCCATTGATCGTGACCAGATTCGCGGCGTTGACGCCAATCGTCAGCGTTTCGGCGGCGGTCGCGGTGACTGTCAGTGTCCGATCGGAGGGCGAATCGGGCGACAGACTCACCAGCGTCGAAATGCTCGGGAGACAGCGTGCCTCGAACTGTTCGACTTGGGCGGCGGCAAGCGTTTCACTTCGGTTGCGTCGCGCCATTCGTGTCTTCGATGCCGACTTCTCCGTCATCAACTTCTTCCAGAAGCTCAACATGAACTCGCTCCGTCAGACCGCGGCCTGCGCGGTTTCGTAGTGATCCGTTTGAAGGACACCGTGCGCGCACTGAGTCCTTGGTAAATCAATCCACGAATCGTCGGGAAGCGAGTCGGCCCTCCAGTTTTCCTAATCGGAATAACTGGAATAACCAAAAACACTGTGCCGCACCGGACGCAAGAATTGCCGGAGCACGGGTAGTCCGGACGCCCACGTCCGGACTCGCGAAAGCCCGGACGTAGGCGTCCGGGCTACATTTCGCGTCACCATAACCAGTAGCTCGTTGGTCGCGAGTAGGAATAGTGATAGTAGAAGTTCTTTGCGCCCCAAGGATTGAACAATCCCACGAACGAAACTGGTCGAGGGGAGCAGCAAGTCGGTGCGGGGGCGGAGACATTCGTGATCGTCTTGGGGCGTACCTGGCCGAGCAAGAGTTCGATGGTGGCTTCGTGGCGATAGCTGGCGTTCGCGAGATACTCGCTGCGACGGAACGGAATCGAGTTGTAAACCTCAGAATAAGCGGCCGGAGTAATGCCGGCCGGCAGCGCGTCTTCGCCACCAGCCGTGATGATGCCAGAGACTGTCGCGGCCGCGGCAGACTTTGCTTCGGCATGTGTTTGCGCGGCTTTTCGCGCGGCCATTTCCGCTTTCGGCACAGGAGAGGGGCCGATCGCCGGGCCGGGAATGATCTCGATTTTCCAGTCATTGCCTATCGGAACTCTGAACACCGGAACCTTCATGGGAGCGACGTTCTTCAGATCGTCGCCGTAGCCAATTGTTGCCACGAATCCAACGAATGCGGCAACCAAGGCGGAATTTGAAAAACGCCCGAATCGAACGGGCCACGAGCGGAAAGCGATCATGGTGACACCTTGGGAAAAAGCGGTGAGGCAATTCGGAACGAACGACCTCGTTCCCCGGTGTGAGAGTGCTGATAACCTATCGCGTGCGACTGACCTCTTCCAAGCGATGCCTCCCCAGGAACGACATGCTAACCGCAAGTCAGTCCGGTTGTGACGGCATAGCGCCGTGCGGATATATTCCGCGAAAGTTTGTAGTTCCGCCTTTAGGCGGCCGGCGCGTGAACGACCGCCTGAAGGCGGGACTACGAACTCAACGAGGAGACAACCAGTGGCCAAGGCATGGGGCGGGCGGTTCCAGCAGACAACGGACGCTCGCGTGGAAGAGTTCACCGAGTCGATCAGTTTCGATCAACGGCTGGCGGATGCCGACATCACCGGCTCGCAAGCGCACGCGCGGATGCTGGCAAAGGTCGGGTTGCTGACACCGACGGAAGCGGACCAGATCGTGAGCGAACTGGAGGACATTCGCGGTGTGATCGCTCGTGGCGAGTTGCCATTTCGGACGGAACTCGAAGACATCCACATGCACATCGAGAGCGAACTGATTCGCCGCCTGGGAGATGTCGGCCGCAAGCTGCACACGGGCCGCAGCCGCAACGATCAAGTCTCCACGGACATCAAACTGTGGACGCGAGACGCGATCGGCCGCATCGACGGGTTGCTCGTCAATCTGCAACGGGCGTTCGTTGGTCGCTGTGATCGAGACCTCGATATCGTCCTGCCCGGTTACACGCACTTGCAGCGTGCGATGCCGGTTCTCGCACCGCATTTCTGGCTGGCGTGGGTCGAGAAGTTCGAGCGTGATCGGCAGCGGTTGGCCGATTGTCTGACTCGCGTGAACGTCTCGCCGCTGGGGGCCGCCGCGTTGGCGGGGACGTCGCTGCCGATTGATCGGCACGAGACCGCGCGATTGCTCGGCTTCAGCGAACCGGCTCGCAACAGCCTCGACGTTTCGAGCGATCGGGACTTCGTGATCGAATTCGTTTTCGATCTGTCACTGATCGCGACGCATCTGTCGGCTTGGGCCGAGGAGTGGATCATTTGGTTCTCGACCGAGTTCGGGATTCTCAAGCTGCCGGATGCGTTCACGACCGGCTCTTCGATCATGCCACAGAAGCGGAACCCCGATGTGTTGGAGTTGATTCGAGGCAAGTCCGCTCGCGTGATGGCCTCGCTGACGCAGTTGCAGTTTCTGACGAAGGCGTTGCCGCTGGCGTACAACCGCGACTTGCAGGAAGACAAGCTGGCGTTGTTCACCGCCTTCGATACGACCGCCGCTTGTTTGGAACTCGCCGAACCGATTGCCGCTCAGGCGGAGTTGCAACGGGACCGCATTGCCGCGCGGCTGGAGGAAGGTTTCCTCGATGCGACCATGTTGATGGAATATCTCATCGGGAAAGGTGTGCCGATGCGGACGGCTCACGAGACGGTCGGCAAGCTGGTTGCTCAGTGCGACACGCGTAAATGTCGGCTCGCCGATCTGCCACTGTCCGACTTACAGTTGGCCTGTGACAAAATCACGGCTGATGTAAAGCACGTCCTGGGGACCGCGAACGCGGTGGCCGCCTTGCGTAGCTTCGGTTCCGGAGGCCGCGAACCGGTGCTGGCTCAAATCGCGTTCTGGAAAGCAAAGCTGACGTGAACGGACTCACGACCGACAGTTCATCGTCTTCATCGAAACCGCGCGGCCCACGTTCGCGGCTGCTTGCGCACAACCTGCGAGTCAGCCAGTGGGACGCGGCGTCGTTCGGCGTGATGGTTGGACTTGGTGAGACCTATCTGCCGCTGTTCGTGCTGACGGTCGGACTGACGGAGGTAATGTCTGGATTGGTTGTCAGCATCCCCGTGTTGCTGGGGGGCGCATTGCAGATGATCTCGCCGTGGGCGGTCGCGGTGTTGAAGTCTCACAAACGGTGGGTGCTCTGTTGCTCGCTGTTGCAGGCAGCCAGCTTTGTGCCGCTGATCGTGGCTGCGTTCGTGGGTTACATCCCGCCGTGGGCCGCATTGGTGGTGGCTTCGTTGTATTGGGCCGGAGGCTTGGGAACGGGGCCGGCTTGGAATGTCTGGATCGGGACACTGGTGCCGCGCACGATTCGAGCACACTTCTTCGCCAAGCGGACTCGCCTGCAACAGGGGACTGTGCTGGCGGGATTCCTGGCGGGTGGTTTCGCTCTGCAGGCCGGCAAGAAGCATGACTTGGCTTTGGGAGATGGGCATGACACGACGTTGGTGGTCTTCGCCGTGCTGTTTTCCGTGGCATTTGTCTGTCGCATCGCGTCGGCGGTGTTTTTGGCCTCGCAAACCGAACCTCAACCGCTGCCGCCGGATCGTCAACGAGTCCCCGTGCTCGAACAACTGCGGCGTTATCGGCACAGCGCCGGCGGGCGACTGTTGCTCTACATCATCGTGGTGCAGTTCGGAGTGTGGATCACCGGGCCTTATTTCGCTCCGTACATGAATCGGAAGCTGCATTGTTCGTATTCCGATTACGCGGTGCTGATCGCGTTCTCATTCGTCTTCAAGATCTTTGCGCTGCCGATATGTGGTCGCTTTGCCAAACGCTGGGGCGCACGTCGGCTGCTGACGATCGGAGGCATCGGCATCGTGCCGCTGGCCGGGATGTGGAGCGTGTCTGACAACTACGCTTGGCTGTGTGTGACGCAGGTGATCGCCGGACTCAGTTGGGCGGCTTACGAGCTGGCGTTCTTTCTGTTGTTCTTCGAGTCGATCCCGGCGAATGAACGAGTCAGCGTGCTGACGCTGTTCAATCTGCTCAACAGTCTGGCGTTGGCGGCGGGAGCGATGATTGGTGGAATCATCCTGCACTACGCGGGAGAAACTCCGGCGGCTTACCACACGCTCTTCGTGATCTCATCGGGCTGGCGAGCACTCGCGCTGATCGTCCTGTGGCGAGTACCGTTCATCGATGTCCCAGCGGACTCGGTGAGTATGCAGCTTGAAGAGCTCAGCCCCACGGGTGACCTTTTGGAAGGCCCCATCCTGTCGAGCTTGCCGGATGAAACGCGGCCTTAACCCGAGTTGATCCATGATCTTTTTGTAACCCGATGCCTCAGTGTTGAAGTTGCGCGTTTCGACAGTCGCGAAGCGACGGCAGTAGGTAGCCGTGGGCGTCAGCAAACGGAAACCGGGTTTGCGACCGCGTTGAGCCGCGAAGCGGCGACAGCAATCTTGCGCGTCAACCATTTGCTGTCGCCGCTTCGCGGCTCACCGTGGAATTCCAACATTTCTCTGCGGGCTAACGCCCGCAGCTATCTGCTGACGTCGCTTCGCGACTGAACAGTGCAACTTCAAAACTGACGCTTCGGGTTACTGCGTGGACTTCTCCGCGCGGGCCAGTTCTTTCAGCAATTGCGTGGCGTCGACGAAGCGGTCTTCGGGGCGTTTGGAGAGCAAGCGCATGACGATGCTCGCGAAGACGAGGGGGATGGCCTGATGATATTTCTTCGGGGTCTCAGGCCGCTGGCTTTGGATCATCTTCGCGATTCTGGCGGCGGTCAGTCCTTCGCACGGGGGGCGGCCGGTGAGCAGCGCGTACAACGTGGCTCCCAGGCTGTAGAGGTCAGAGCGAGCGTCCATCCGTTCGCCGAAAATTTGTTCGGGAGAGAGATATGGCAGATCGCCCATGATCTCTCCCGCGCGAGTCGCCGCTCCCAGACCAAGCGAGTCGAGAGCGTTCGACAGCATCAAGTCTCCCAGTTTGGTGATGCCATCGCTGCGACGGACGAGGATGTTCGCGGGAGTAATGTTCCGATGCACGATCTGATGCGAGGCCGCGAACTCCAAAGCTTTCGTTACTTCCACGGCGATTCTCAGGACTCGCCGCCAATCCAGCAGCCCCTTCGTGCCGATGCTGGAGATCAACTGCTGGGCCGATTCTCCGATCACGAACTCGTTGGCGGTCCAGCATAAGCCGTCGGAGATCCCCGCGTCGTAGAGAGCCACAAGATGCGAATGCCGATATGGTCCCATCGTCTCGATGGTCCGCAGAAAGCGGGTCATCGCCTGAGTGTTGGTCATCAACTCTGGCGAGAACAATTTCAGCGCGATTACCGCCTGGCTGTCTCGATCGACTGCTCGAAACACGACTCCCGTCCGAGCCTTCGCTTCGACGAACTGAACCTGATAACTCGAAAACGTCTGCCCGACGAGAGTGGCCGGGTCGAGCACGCGACGGAACGCCGGTCGTGTCGCGACCGCGCGTTCGAGTGGCGAGGATGACGGACTTTCGTCTGCGGGTATGAACTCTGGCGGACGCATCGGAGCAATCGTTGAGGCCGAAGGATCGCTGGCGGGAATCCAACACAGTTCCGTGTCGCCGACGCTGATCCGGTCTTCCGGTTGCAATTCGTGTCGGGCAATTCTCACGCCGTTGACCAGCGTGCCCCAACGGCTGTCCTGGTCGACCAACACCGGACGGCCATCTTCGAAGCAAATCTCAAACTGCAACCGAGACACGCTGGGGTCGTGAAGAGACAACTCGCACTCGGCCCCACGCCCGACGCGCAGTCGTTTCTGCGGCGTAACGACGAAGGTCGAGCCCGAATCCGGGCCGGAGAGAATCGAGAGGTGCATCGGACCGTCATCCTGAATTCGTTCGCGAATCAATGTTGAGAGTCAGAGAATCAACGTCGCACCAGCAAACCGACAATAACCAAGAGCCCTCCCACGACAACGCTCACGACAAACCAATGGTTGCTGCGAATTTCCTCGGCCGGGGATGAGTCGTGAGGCTTCGGTGAACCGCTGGGGATCGAAACCAATTCGGCCTCGCCCTGCGGCAATGCGGCGCGTGTCGCGGCGGCAATCAAAGGCACGCCGTCCTGAGCCAGCAAGTTGTCCCAATCGGCGGCGAGCAGCAGGTCGAAGCCGGGATTCTGCTCCTTCACTTCGCACGAGCACGCTCCGACCAGAAACGCGGCCGAGTCGTGAATGTTCTCTGCCGTCACGCCCGCGCCGATCAGAGGAAAGAGAGCTCGGCCACGGCCGAAGACCGGGAAGACCATCGGATCGGATCGCTCGGCCAGATCCGATTCGCTGTGCAGCAGCATCTGGATCAACGGTTGCTCGGCCTCACTGCGCGGGATACGCAAGACCGAGAAAACCAGTTGCAGCGGAGTCGTGGACAACAGCTTGTCCTCAGAGGAATCGGTCAGTTCCGGCAACTTCAGTTTCTGTTCGAGCTTCTTGAGTTGCTCCTGCAAAAGTGTCTCGGCCGCATCGTCCTTCTCTGGCTGCCCGCTCTCCAACAGCAGCCACACCGCTGTTTGCCCAGCGGCGAGCCGACCGGCCAGCGTCTTACGAATCGAAGAATCAGTCAGACGAGCGATCGTGTCGCGGTCAAGCGGCCCCGACCAGATCGGCGCGGCGATGCGCAAATGAGCCGGATAATGCACCACCAGAGCGGGCAGGGGAGGATTGCTAAGTGAGGTGAACAGCTCGCGATCCTCATCACCTAATTCGTTCACATCGACGACGCGAAGGGCGAGATTGAGCGACGACGTTTTTTGCTGCTCTTCCAGGTTTCCGATCAATGCCCGCTCGGCATTCGCGAGCGTCCCTCGATGAAACACCGTCAGGCGATATGGGTCCGGCCGCCAGCGTTCCAGCGCAAAGCGAAAGACCGGAACGTTGCAGGCGTGCGCAGCCGAGACGAATGCCAGGACAATGACCGCGACGAACGTCAGCGTCTTCCGATTGCAAATTGCAATGCTTGATCGTCGCATGGCTTACCAACCTTCCGCATGGATTTCGACGCCGCTCAAGATCGTCGCGTGATGTTTGCTGGTGGGATTCGGAGTCAGTTCGATCACGAGGTCATCTCCGACCTGCACTCCGGCAATGTCTTTGACCAAGGAGTGATGACGGCCTCCGGCTGCTTTCGCAACATCGAGCGACGTCAACGCCGGCTTCCCTTGAAGATGGATATCGAAAATCCGATCTCCCGGTTTCACATCATCCGGTTCGGAGAAGTGTAACCGCACGCGGTATTGCCGGAGCTGTTTGTCCGAGTTGCCGAGCTTGATCTTCAACGACGTCAGCCCCTTCGCGCCGGAAGCAGCGACCCAATTCAAGCCGTCGCCGGTGATCTGTGAGCTGTGACGGCGGAACCACTCCGGCTTCTCTGGCGTGATCGTGACCGCGACGTTCGGCGAGGAACCGCCGACGCTGGGATACTCCAACCACAGCGTTCCGTCTTCCGCCTTGCGATCACCAGGCGCGCCCAAGTTGATGCCGACGCGCCGCACTGGTTGCTTCGGTGTTTGCGAACCGAACGAGGTCCACGTCTCAATCTCCGGGGTATGGACCAGCGCCAGAGACGTCTGGTTTTGATAGCTACAGACACAGGTCCGCGTGTAATCGGGGGCGGTGAGGACTCCGCCGGCTACGATCAAATTATTCGTGCAACTGGAGCGGAAGCCACCGAAGTTTCCGGTTCCGCCGTCGTTGCAGAAATCCAAATAGCCGGCTGCTCCGGAGCGGAACGTCAGCAAATTCTCTGAAGCCATGGGAGTGTTGCAGCCATGATTGCGCGACCAAGTCCATTCGACCGGCTCGCCGCTGAGCGGGTGCTCGCGGAGTCGCGGCGTGCCGGTGAGCAGATCGCAGCCGTTGCCCTGCATCAGAATCGTGTCGTGATGAATCATCGCGGGGCCGGTGAAGGTCTTGCTGGACCAGAGAACCGCACCGGTCTTCGCGCGATAGGCACGCATCCCTTTCGGCTCATCACCGAGCGTGTCACGCGCGGTGCGACCCGCTTCGACCAGCACGTCACGCTCGGCCGAGTAACTCAGCCAAGTGCCGAAGACATCTTGCTCGGTACTCCAGATTTCCTCGCCGGTCAGCAGATCAAAGACGACGAGCCGCGGTTCGTGTGACGGTTTCTCGCCGCGACGCTTCAAGCGGGACAACTCAGCTCCCGACGCGCGATCAATGCAGTACATCCGCCCGCCGCCGAGGCAAATGGCGTTGTGCCGGAATCCGCTGCGAGCGGTTGCTGTCCACAACACTTTGCCCGAAGCACGATCCATCACGACCAGCCGCTGGCTCGACGAGTAGTTGTCGTTCTCGATCTTGAGCAGCTTCTCGACGACTGCCGTCGCATCCGCCGCAACTTTCTTCGCGGGCGAGGTCTTCTTGTTGTCGTCATCATCATCGCTGCCGCCGGGCTTGTTCGACTTGCTGGAGAACTTGAGCATCGTCGGATCGAAGACCGGATCAGCCCCGCCGATCAAGTAATCGCCATCGACGTTGAGATAGCCCCACAACGGAGCAGTCTTCGATCCCGCTGACGATGGCAATGTGAACTCGGCAATCTTCTTACCGGTGGCCGGGTCGAGCTTCACGCAAGCGTGCTGATACGCCACGTAGATCCCTTCGGAGGTGGCGATGTAATTCGTACCGCTGGCGTTCGCTCCTGGCTGATGAGCGGTGTTGTCATAGAGCGTACCGACTCCCGGTAGCGGCGATTCCCACAGGACGCGCCCCGTGTAGATATCCATCGCTCGTAGCAGATCGACCCCTTCGATGAACAGCCGGCCGTCGAAAACTTGCGGCTGCGGGCCGTGCCCGTGGCGCGGCAGGATCGCATCGTTCGACGAGCCGCCGAACCACAACAGGCCTAGCGGTGCCTTGACCACTTTGTCTTTCGAGACCCGCGTGTTCGCGGCATCGGCGTGCTCGTGAGTCCAATTCGCACTGTCGGGCAATGCTCCTTCGCGAATCAACAGCGTCCAATCCCCATCGCCCTTCCAAACAGCACCGGTGAGCCGGAGGGCGTCAGCCCCCAGACTGGTCAGCGCCGCCGCCCGGGGGCTCACGCCCTCCGGCTCGCCAAAATGAGGCAAACACGCCACGCCACCGTAAGGCCGCAGTGCCCCGAATGTCTGCTGCACGAACCTTTCGCGATCGCCGTCCGCCATCGGCGGCAGCGACTCGGCGACGATCAGGCTGGCCAGATACGGTGGCAAAGAAACCTGAAGCGGATCTGCCACGATCACCGAAACCCGCTCGCTCTGTCCGCTGGTACGCAACCGCTCGCGAAACTCGTTGGCCTTCGCGGCGTCCGCTTCGACGATCACGATCCGCATCGCGGTTTGCCTCGCAAGCTCCCGCACCAGACCACCAGTGCCGACTCCCCATGCCAAGCAATATCCCTGATTGACTCGCGTGGCCTTGAAGATTGAGGCGGCCTGCTTGGACCAAATCTCGTTCACCGCGACCGGCTTCGTCACCAGCGGATGTTGCCGTGGCGAGGCGACAGGATCTTTGCCATCTCCAAAGCAATACAGGCGGCCTTGCAGCGTGACGACAAACAACTTGTCGTCTGCCGCGATCATACTTGTGGGCGTCCCCTCCAGCGCCGCTTCCCAAGCGACGCCAGCACCGCCTTTCTCAGGCAGAGGAAGTTTCAGCGCGATGACTCGGCCTTCCGTGCCGGCGTAAAGCCGCGAGCCGGCTTTGATGAGCGCAGTCAATCGCGGTGTCTCGGCTTTGCCCAACTCACGCATGGTCCACTTGGCGACTTTGTTGGCGACTCCCTTGCGGTCGGTAGTCTCGACGGGTTTGACCTCCGACGATTTCAGATCCTGAGCGTGAATCGCATTCTCGCGATAGTCATAGAATCGGCCGTCCGCAAACGTCAGCAAGTCACCGACGGCTCCGAAATATTTCTCGGTCTTCAAGTCGAACGCCGCGCCACCGTTGAAGAAGAACGGATCGACGGCCGCCACCGCTGAACCGCCACCCCGTTTGCCATTCTCGGCGAGTTGGTAATAGAGCATCTGGCCGGTCGCGCGATCGTAACATGCCGGGACCGAACGCCCGCCCGGGACCAGCAGCTTCGAGCCGATCGCAACCAGCGGACCTTGCGGTGCCACGCTGGCAAACGAATCGCTGTTGTGCGGCTGCTTGATGTACATCGAGCCGTCGCCATCGTTGGTCCACAATACCTGCCCTGTCGTGGCGTCGAGCGCATGCAGAAAGATCCCCATGAACGGCCAGATGCCTGCCGCGAAATAAATCTTCCCATCCTCAATGACCGGTGCCCCGCGCGCCGGCCACGTCGAAATGAGTTGCTCGTTCCCCAGAATCTTTCGATCCGATGGACCGCCACGGAATCGCCACTCCAGCGATCCATCAGTAGCTCGCAAGCAATACAGGTAGCCGTCATCGGAAACGAAGTAGATGTTTTGTTGCCACGCCAACGGAGCGAATCGCACCGGGCCATCCGAGAAGAATCGCCAGACTTCAACACCCGTCCGCGTGTCGTATGCGGTGACGCTGCCGTCCTGTGACGAGCCGACGAACAACCGCTGCCCGACAACAATCGGCTCATAAGCCGCGTCGAACTGCATCTTGGGCTGATCGGGCCAAGCCGGCTTCAAACGGGGCAACTGACGCGACCACAGCAGACGCAGTTGCGCCGGCAGTTCATCACGCGAGGCCGCGCTACGCTGCGCATCGTAGCGCCACAAAGGCCAATCACCGCCACTGGCTACCAATGGTGAGAGCATTACGGCAAGCATCGCGGTGACGAAGTGTCGGCGGGGTATTCGTGACATCTAGCAATCCCAAAGTCGGTCGGCGGGGCAGGGCAGGGCGGGGGAGCTTGATCAAAGTACTCAGACCATCCGGTGCTTCCCAGCGAGCGGCTATTGAATTCGCGCGAAATCGCTTTTCAAAACATGGCTCTCCGCCATTCGTGTTGAAGACGAATTCGTGAGCCGCAAGGCGCTAGCCGCGGGTCGAGGAAAAGAACCCGCGGCTAGCGCATTGCGGCTCACATGGCACCGAAATCAACACGAATGGCGGAGAGCCCAAAACAATTGACGCAGGCGAGCGGGGCTGCGTCTGCCCCCCGGTCGTGTGGAGAGTTCACCTATGAAGTTGCGCGTTTCTACTGAAGACGCTGCTGATGTAGCCGAAATCATCAGATTTCGGAGGTCGATGGCGCGACGTCCGAAATCTGACGATTTCGGCTAAAAACA
>SXKJ01000189.1 GCA_005778115.1 Planctomyces sp.
AACCGATCTCGCTCGTATTGCGGGCAGTCCATCGTGATCGCATCGAGGTGTTCGATCAGCCAGACGCCAATGCGGCGTGAAGTCCACTTCTTGATGGAACCCAGCAGGTCTTCCAATTCCCAACCGTCAATGGGCTGGATCGGAACATGCACATGGTTGGGCATGACAACGTAATCGCCAAGCCAACCTCGTGCCGCGTGAAAGTGTGACAGTGACTCGATCAACTCTTGCCGGGGCCGTGTGTGACGCAGCACGCAGCTTCCGTGAGCACGGTCGAGTTCCTCATGCAGAAACCGAGCCTGTTGCCGCTCGAACGCCAGCCGGACGCCGGGAAGAATTCGTTGATACGCTGCGGCGAAACGATCGGGATCATTCTTGATCCATTCCGGATCGAGTCCGTGTGCGTGATACCAGCGCTGCCGCACATCCAACCATTCCGCGAGCACTGCTTTCGGAATTGAGTCCGCCTGACGAAACGTCACGAAGTACGTCGCTCCCGGCTGTCGCCAGTGCGGCAAATGCCGGTAATAAACCCGCAGCGGACCATCAGGATTGAACGCTCGAAACGTAGGTTGGGACTCCGTCCCGACCGTCTTCATTTCCGCAACAGACTCCTGCGGAACTGCATTTTCCAATGGCTCCGACATACAGACTCACGACTAAAGGCCAATCAAACTGAAGGACAGCCACCGTGCGATTGTGGGGAATTCAAGATGGCTTGTCGAATTCGTGCAGCAGGCCGTTGAAGAGACTGCGTTGGCGAGTGGAAATAGGGCGGGTCGGGACGGAGTCCCAACCTACGGACGACGCACTCGCGCGACGAAGTAGGGTTGGCCGTCGAGGTAGGACGGAAATCGGTGGCCGCCGTCGCTCGTCAGCACTTCGACGAAGTACTGAAAGTCGTCACGCGACAGGATGTCTTTGCTCGACACGGTGCCTTGAAACGAACCGTCGCCCGCTTTCTTCAGCGTGACCTGCTTCCAATCCACCGTCTGATTCAGCGGCCGGTAGTGCAGCACCACCGATCGCAGATTCGATGCGTTGCTGAGTTGAACGACGAGCGTGGCATCCGCCGCCGGATCGAGTTCCGTAGGTTGCGACTCTGTTCCGACCTTGCGGTTCGCGTCGAAAGGGTCGGGACGGAGTCCCAACCTACTGGCGGCCGACTCGCAGCTTCTCTGTGCCGATGGGGAATGCGCCGAGGTCTGGTCGGCCCTTGTCGAGATCGCGGAGGGTGTCGGGCCACTCGGTTGGGATGTCAACGCCCGCGTCGACAGCGGGGCTGCCGCTGGTCAGGCGAAAATCATTCGCACGCAGTGACGTGAATTGGGGATCGGCAAGTCGATCGTTGGCACCCCAGCCGAGCGGGTACTGTTTCTTGCTGGCCTCGAACAACGGGGACTTCCGGAACTTCGCGAAGTAGTCAGCGGTTTGAGTTGGGCCGTCTTTCATTCCCCACAGCAAGTTGGCGTCGGCTTGAAAATCGTCGTCCGGTTTGAGTCCCGTGAAGTTTAATCCGGGGATGCCTTCGTCCTGCACGAAGATGTTGTTGAAGACTCGGCGTGTGGTTAGCCGCGATTGTCCTCCCCAGCAGAAGGCGTAGTAGTCGCGGAACGCCTTTTGGTGCAGCAGAAACGTGTTGTGGTAAACGTAGTAGACCGCATGGACCGGGCTGCCGTGATCGTGGCAGACGAGTTGCGTGGGCTCATTCAAGAATTTGCCGCTGGGGTCGGGTTCGGTCGGCGGGCCTTTGTACGTTCCCTGCCGCAGATCGACGACGTTGCGGAAGACGTACAGACCGCTCCCCGGTTCGGCATCAATGGGGATTGGCTTGCTGCCGTGCGCGGTAAACGGATTCAGCGTGCGTGTGATGAGGTTCTGATAGACCAGCGTTGTGCCCCGAGCTTTCTTTGGTCCCGGCTCGATGCCGTCGTCGTTGAAGTTGTCCACGAGGTTGTGATGGAACCGCAGGCCGTCGAGTCCGTGAAACGTGATGCAGTCGTGATGGTCGGTCAGCTCGCTGTGAGCGATCTCAAAATCGTGACCTGCGGCGAAGATCAGATATCCCGAACCAGCGCGGTTCTTAGCTGTGAATCGAGAATGCCACGGAGCGGAGTGTCCGCGCAGATTTGAGTTCACGATTCGTAGCCGCTTCGTATGGCTGACACGCAGAGCGGCTCCGCTGCCGTAGAGCGTGACGCCATCCAGTTCGATGTCTTCGGCCTCGTGGTCGATGTCCTCTTGATCGCGGTCAATCAGGACTGCCGATCGTTCGGCCCCGCGCACGACGAGGTCTTGAATCCGCAGATGCCGAGCTCCTTCGATTCGCAGAGCATACTCGTGCCCGCTGATAACCAGCGGCAGCTTGCGCGGATCGGTCTCGCCGTGATACGCGTCTTTTCCCAATCCGGCGAGCAGAGTGTGAGACAGGCGGATGTGAATGCGGCCGGTCTCCGGATCGCGGCGCGTTCCGGGGCCGCAGTAGATGCCGATCGGATCGTCCTGCCGATCGCTGAGGCCGACGTGATAAAGCTCATTCGCCGAACGCAGGTCGGTGAGATTCATGTAGCGATGAAACGGAATCATCGAGTCCGCGAAGTTTCCAAAGCCTCCACCCGACCGATACGTTCGAGTCGAACGAAACTCGTCTTTCGTTCCGTTGGGGCACGGCTCCCAAGCTCCGGCAGAGTCTTCCAAGAACTCGCGCAGTCCAGCATCGAGGATGACAAGCTCGCCGGGAAACGCGCGGACTGTGATCGGTTTCTCGGCCGTACCCACCGCGGCGATCGTCACGGTTTCAAAGTACGTTCCTCCGCGCAGACAAAGCGTGTCGCCCGGCTTGAGTTGCCCAACCGCATAATTGATCGTCTTCCACGGGGTTGGTTTCGCTCCATCATTTCGATCCAGGCCCTGGACGGGATCGACAAAGAGTGTCGGTCCCGTGCCGAGCGGCCGGTCGGACTTAGTCGGCAGCGGACGCATCGGCTGGTGCGAGCGAATCGCCTCGGAAGTCTCTGCGGCACTCGCCACACCGCAAATCAACGCCCCCAGGACGATCAATTCCCAACGGAAAGCAGGCATTCGGTGACTCCATGACGCGAGTTGTTTGCTCGTAGCGAAAAAAGTTTTGGCCACGGATCAAACACAGATGAAACACGGATCAGGCAAACTCAGCGATATTCAACGAACGCCAACCAACATAGCTCCTTCAAAGACTCATTCCGAATCCTTGGTAGGTCCGTGTTTCCTCCGTGGCTAAAGGAATGCTCGCGTTAGCCCCCAGCCGCTTTCTTCTTTTTGTTACCGGCCTTCTTCGCGGCTTTAGCGGGAGCATCCGGAGCGCTCGGTTCGGCTTGCTCGGCGCTCCATTTGTCCCAGAGGGCTTGCAGTTCTTTGACCTTCTCCGGCTGGGTGCTCGCGAGGTTCTTCGATTCGGCAAAGTCGGTCGAGAGGTTGTAAAGCTCCGGGTCTCCGCTGCCTCCTTTGGAGACCACCAGCTTCAGGTCTCCGTGACGCACCGCCCATTGCGGGCCGTAGCGCCAGTAAAGCGTCTCGTGCGGGCGAGCCTTGTTCGTGCCGGTCAGGAACGGCATGAGATCAACGCCATCGAGCTTCCAGGCTGGGTCCACTTTGCCACCGGCGGCAGAGACGATCGTCGGGAGCACATCGAGATTGAACACCGGAAACTCATACGTTTTGCCGGCCGAGAACTTGCCCTTCCACTGCGCAATGAACGGCACGCGCGGTCCCCCCTCGAACGTGTTCATCTTGAAGCCGCGCAGGCCGCCGTTTTGCGACGTCGTGCTTTGAGTCGGCCCGCCGTTGTCAGCGATGAAGAAAAACAACGTGTTGTCTTCCTGGCCGATCTCGCGGACCTTGGCCAGCACGCGGCCGATCGCGTCGTCCATCGCCGACATCATCGCGGCGAACAGTTTGCGTTTCTCGTCCGTGATGTTCGGGAAGCGGTCGAGATATTTCTTCGGAGCTTGCAGCGGAGCGTGCTGGGCGTTGAACGGCAGATAGAGAAACATCGGTTTCGTTTTGTTCTTCTCGATCCAATCGACCGAGCGATCGGCGTAGGCGTCAGTCGTGTAGAACGAGTCATTCTCAATCTTCCGCACGTCGTCCGAGATTCGCGAATCGACGAAGTTGGTGGGATGAAAGAACGGTGTGTTAGCCAGCGTCCCGAAGAACTCATCAAACCCGCGTTTCGTCGGTCGATATTCGGGGCCTCCGCCGAGATGCCATTTGCCGACGGCTGCCGTCGCGTAGCCGAGGCTTTTCAGACGGTCGGCAATAGTGGTCTCTTTCAGATGCAGACCGGTCTTGTTGGCGACGCTGTTGAACTCGTGGCCGAAGCGCGTCGGATAGCGGCCGGTCATCAAGCCGGCTCGCGAGGGACTGCAATAGGTCGCGGCGACATAGCCCTGCGTGAACTTCACGCCGTTCTTGGCGAGCGAGTCGATGTGCGGAGTCGGAATGTCCTTGTTTCCAAAGGCTCCGGTTTCGCCCCAGCCGAGATCGTCGGCGTAAAAGATGACCAGATTCGGCTTGTCGGCAGCTTCGGCGTGTTGCCATGCAACACCGGTCAAAATCGCTATGCAAAACAAGACTCCGCGATGTCGCATGATGAGCGTCTCCCTTGTTGGTTGGAGGATGGCCGCCCTCGGCCGTCTTCTTGAAATGTCAAATCTCAAATTTCAGATTTCAAACAAGGACGAAGGACGGCCGAGGGCGGCCATCTTCCATCAGGCGAACAATCCAGGAATCACCGAGCCTTCGCGGACAATCATGACCGGGCGACCGGTGGCGGTGTGATACTCCTTGCGATGGTCGATGCCCAGCGAGTGATAGAACGACGCGGCGGCTTGGTCGGGGGTGATGATGTCACCGGCCGGGCCCATGCCGTTGGCATCGCTGGCTCCGATGACCTGGCCGCCGTGAATGCCCCCGCCAGCCAGCAGTAGAAACATCGCTCGTGGCCAGTGATCGCGGCCGGCTTTGTCGTTGATCTTGGGAGTCCGGCCGAACTCGCCCGTGACGAAGATCGTGGTCGAATCCAGCAACCCGCGCGTGGCGAGCGTGTTGAACAACGCGGAGAGTCCTGCATCGAGCTGCGGTAGGAGATTCTCTTTGCACGACTTGAAGTTGTTGGCGTGCGTGTCCCAGCCCCCGAAATTGATGGTCGTGAAGCGCACACCCGCTGAGATCAACCGCATGGCCAGCAGGCAGCTCATGCCGAACTTTGATTCGCCGAACGGCTCAGCCACTTCCGACTTCTCAAGACTGACATCGAACGCCTCGCGAGCGCGGGGTGACGAGATCATGTCGAACGTCTGCTGGTCGAACTTGTCGAGTCCGTCGAGCAACTTGCTGTTCGCCGCTTGCCCCTCAAACGTCGTGTCGAGTTGTGTGAGCAGTTTTTGTCGTTTCTCGAATTGCTCGATGGACTGCTCGTCTTCGAGTGCGATGCCACGGACGCTGAAGGGCGTTCCAGCTTTCGGTGCCGCGTTGGTTCTCAGAGGCGCGTATCGCACGCCGAGATAGCCGGGCTTCTGCGGCGTCTCCGGGATCGCGACGAAGTGGGGCAGGTCGGCCGAACCGGGGAGCTCCTTGCTGACGACGGCTCCGTATCCGGGATAGATCAAGCTCGGCACCGGACGGTTGCCGGTGCTGAGATAGGCCGTGCCCAATTCATGTCCGGCGATCGAATGGCTCACGCCACGCAGGATCGCGAACTTGTCGGCGCACTGCGCGAGCTTCGGAAGGTGCTCGCTAATTTGGATGCCGGGGACGTTCGTGTCGATGGGGTTGAACTCGCCACGAAACTCGGCGGGCGCATCGGGCTTCAAATCGAACGAGTCGACGTGCGTCGGACCACCGCCAAGATTGATGACGATCGCGGACTTGGCTTTCGGGGATTGGTTGTCAGCGCGAGCTGATAAGCTCAAAAAATGACTCAGGCTCCAATACATCCCTCCGATCATGCTGGAGGCGATGGCTTCGCGCCGTGACAGAGTTGGGTTGCAGTGGGTGATTGGCTGCAGCATGGATAAGTCCCTCAGGAAGAAGGGGAGGCTGACAGAAAAATAGATAACAGAAAAATGGTGGCAGAATTGGTGACTTCATTTTTCTGTCATCCATCTTTCTGTCAGTTGCCTTCAATGATTCACAATGAACTCCTTTGAGTTCAGCAACGCCCACAACAAATCTCGCAATCCAGAAACATTGTCTTTTGATTCTTTGAAATACGCCCTTGCCAATTCGAATTGCGGTTCGGTTGGGGGGCGGCCGAGTGTTCGCAGATAGGCTTCGCGGATCAAGGCGTCGCGATCGAGGTTCTTCTCGCGGTAGAGTTCGTTGAGCCAGCCATGTTTGTTGGCGAGGCGTTTCAAGACCTCTTCGTCGTTGCGGAGGTAGACCGTCTGCAACAGGCTCGGCTCGTTGGAGCGTTCGCAGTCGCAGTTGATTTGGCGTGGAGGCTTGCCGAAGAGAGTCGCGGCGTAGTTGTTGGCTTTGGCTCCGACGTGGCCGTTGACGATGCCGATCGCTCGCGTGTTGATCGGGTCTTCGTCGAGTTGCCTGCGTTCCTCGGCGGAAGCGGTCGCGAGTTCAACGGCATCGGCGGCAACTTCGGCCGGGAGGCGGCGGATCACGGCGCGGCTATAGTTGCGTTCGTCGAGTTGATTGGTCTCGTTGGCACGCCAACTGAGTTGATAGGTGCGGCTGTTGGCGATCTCGCGGTGTAGCCACCTCATGTCGTAGCCGCTCTTGATGAACGCCGCCGTGAGGTAGTCCAGCAACGCGGGGTTGCTGGGCGGGTTCGCGAGGTTTTGATCGTCGGGTGGATCGATCAAGCCGACGTTGAAGTACACGGACCAGACGCGATTGACGAAGGCTCGCGCGAAATACGGGTTGTCTTCCTGACGCACCCAGTCCATCAGCGGTTGTCGCGGATCGGGGTACTCGCCAGCGATGACTTCTTCGCCTCCGAGCAGCTTCGGCGTGATGACTCGGCCAAGTTTTGGGTTCGATTTTGCCGACTTGGCTCGCGCGGCGACTTTCTTCTGCACAGGGACGGCGACCTCTTTGAACGGGACGACCTTTCCCTCTTCCAGCAACGATTGAAACTTTCGCTTGTAGGTGCCGGAGTCCGGGTCGCCGACCAGTTCATGAGCCGCACTCATTTTTTTGGACGTCTCGCGATCGCGTGTGCTGTCGCCGAAGCGGATGCCGTTAAAGAACGCGGTGAACTGGTCGAAGTCTTGCTTGGTCCATTGGTCGTACGGGTGCTTGTGGCACTGAGCACACTGCAAACTGACTCCGAGAAACGCGTGCGCGAAGCTGAGGGCTTTGTCTTCCGGTTTGCCGACGGTACGCCGCGACCAAAAATACGGCAGGTTGTCACGCTCGGCGAAATCGACGGGGTTGTCCTTGCGGAAGTAGGCGGACATCTCGGCGGAGTAATCCTCGAAGGATTGATCGGGACGTCGGCTGACGGCGAGCACGATTCCCTCGACGAGTTTGTCGTACGGCACGTTGTCCTTCACGCGGCGGTGAATCCAGAGATACCACTGCGTGGCCTTCTCGCGATTCAACGCTTGCTCGCCGCCGAGCGGCCCGGTGGACTCAGTGTTACCGGTCAGGTCGCACAGCCGAGTCGTCCAGAACGCGGCATACGCCGGACGTTCGAGCAACTCGTCGACCTTCTTGCGGCGTTTGTCGGAGGATTTGTCGGCGACGAAGTCTGTGACCTCGCGCGGTGTTGGCAGCGTGCCGGTCATGTCGAGGCTGACGCGGCGGAGGAACTCTTCGTCGGTGCAAAGGTCCGATGGCACGACGCCGAGCTTTCGGAGCTTTGCGACGACGAGTTCGTCGATCTTCGTTGGCGTCGGGACGCTCGGATATTTCGGCCCGATACGATCGGAGACCGGCAACAACACTTGGACCGGAGCAACTCCGTTGTCGTAGAACGCGACGACGTCGGTGTCGCCCTTGCCAGTGGCCGTCACGATGCCGGACTCGTTGATCGACGCGGTTGCTTCGTCGTTGCTGCGGAATCGGCACAACGGTGTGACGTCTTCTTGTGTGCCATCCGACCAGTGAGCGATCACCTTCAGCGGTTTCGATTCTCCCAGTTTCTGGAAGACGATTTCTTTGGGCTCGACTTCCAGCGTCATGAACTCGGCATCGTCGTCTTTGGCCGGCGCGGCCCCCGCTTCGATCCAGCGTTGAATAATGCGGTGCTGCCAGGTTCCGACCGTCACTCGCTTGCCTCCCTTATGGGGCAACTCTTGCGTCGGCTTGAGCAGCATCAAGCTATCTTCTGGCTGTTCGCGATCGACGCGCGGCTTGTCTCCCCCAGTCAGCGCTTTGTGGTCCGCCTCGAAGTCGTATCCGAAAAGCGAGAGCCGGAAGCCCCCTTGTCCTTGAAACGAGCCGTGACACGCTCGTCCGTTACAACCCAACCGGCCGAGAAGCGGAAGGACATGCCGTTGAAAGCTAGGGGTCTCGGCCGTCTTGCTCGCGAAACGACGGTCAACAGCCGGCACCACATCAGCCGCAATGACAGATTCGGACAGCGTCAACACCCAGAACACGCTGGTCAGAATTCGCCGCATGAGGCACCTCGTTGAAGAATTCACTGTCGCCAGCCAGTCGCCCGGTCGCGTGGGTTGTAGAGGCTGTGCGGAGAACCGGCTCGCAGTTTCGTATCAGCCACATGCCCGTTCTTGACCTATGCTTTGGCCGGACACGAGTCCGCCCAAAATCCCCGTTGCGGCATCTACCATGAGCCACTTTTGGCAAACCTGTTGCGAATACCTCCGCTTTTACCAGGAGGGCACGATCAGTTTTTGCCGAAACCTGCGGCCAGCTTCGTACTCGATGGTCTTGGCAGGCGTGTGGTTGCTCGGCTTCCTGCTGCTTAAGAGCGGGGCGAAAAGGTAGGTCAGCCTTTCCAGGCTGACCTGATGGGCGAACGACGTCTATTGCCGATTCGGGTCAGGCTAGAAAGCCTGACCTACGATTAGCCGATCTTCTTGACCGCGTCGCGAACCGCCTTAAGGCAGAGTTCGATGTCGGCGATTGGATCCTTTGGGCTTTCTTCGTACTCCAGCGATAGCGAGTACTTGTAGTCGAGCTTCTTGAGCGCCTTGAGCGTCTCCACCAGTCGCAGGTTTCCTTCGCCTAGAATCGTCGGACGCTTGTCTTGTCCGGCAGGGCCTTTGAAATCTTTCAGATGCACGCCGAAGACGCGTTTGCCGAGCTTCTCGATGACCTCGACCGGGTCTTCATCGCTGCGGACGTAGTGGCCGGTATCGACGCAGGCTCCGATTTTCGGATGGCGGTCCTTCACCCAGGTTTGAACGTCGGTGACTTTGTCGTAGCTCGCCTTCGGGCCGTGATTGTGGATCGCGATGGCGATGTCGTACTCGGCCACCAGTTTGTCGAGCAGGTCGAACGTCGCTTTGTTCTTTTGGGGATCGGCACTGATCGACATCACGCCCATCGCTTTGGCGAAGTCGAACGCCTTGCGAGCGGCTCCTTCGTTGTCGTTGAAGCCCTCGACGCCGAACGCCAGCAGCGTGAGGCCGTTTTCCTTGAGCATCGCTTTCGACGCCTCGATCTTTTCCGGTGCGGTGTCCATCGGAATGTGGTTGCGGAAAGACTCCCAATACTTCAGTCCTAGCTTTTGCGTGTGCTGCATTGCGGTCTTCCCATCGAAGCCGCGCAGAGAGTAGCTCTGGATGCACATCTTGAATCCGCCGTACGGGTCGGGATCGGCAGCGAGACCGACGACCGGCGACAACACCGCGACTCCAGCGGCGGCGGCCGTCAATTGCAGAAATTCGCGTCGAGAACCAAACGACTGGTCGGCAGAATTCATGGCGAAAGCTCCTGTGGATTGAGTTGAGGACGATTCAGCGGGCGGGAGGATATCAACTTGATTGGCTTGAGAAAAACTGGCGACGAACCGTCGCTTCGAAGCAAGATCGAGCGGGTGCTCGGAACCGCACAGCGATTGAATTCTTCCGAAAACCGTTGTCACTGCCAAAATCGGAGAGGACAGAGCGCAGCCGTTGCCGATGAATGCTGTGCTCGGTTGGAGACAGCTACCCGACCTGAATGAAGCAGATCGCACCTGCCTCAAGGTCAATCACACCATGTGAAATTGCCCGTCGGCCAACGAGTTCCCAGCCTCAAAGATGTGACATGCCTGGTTCTCGTCAGTTAATTCAGACGGAGGTGCCTAAACAAACCGCGTGGGTCGAAACCACCAAAGGGACGTGCTCAAGTACGCCCGGTTTCCACCCGTTTCGCAAAGCGACTCCACCGTCGTAATTCCGCACGAGAACCGGCACATTGGCCGCGGCTGTCGCAAGACTGACCGCGGTTTTTGCTTTTGTAGCCGCGTTTCGTCAGAACGCGGGGGTTCGGTTTTCGGCCCGCGTTCTGACGAACGCGGCTACGTCTGACTCTCACTTTCCGCTCAAGCGTTTCTCGACCGCCTTGATCATGGCTCCGCATTCGGAGCGGGCGGCGGTGAAGTCCTTGGCGGTGAGGTTCGAGCCCTTCAGGTAGTTCAGGATGATCGCCTCCGCGACCGCGACTTCCTGGCAAACGCCGCCGACTTCGGAAGCAATCTCGACCGGTATTGAGCAGACGCCGTTGCGGTCGCCATGCAGCAAGGCTCCGGGATAGACCGTCATGCCTCCGACGGTGACCGGAACATTCAGCGATAGCATGTGGCAATAGCCGTGAGCACAGATCGTCCCGTTGGTGAAGGCTGGGAAGTTCAACGCCTCGACCTGATCGAGATCGCGGCCAGTTCCGGACGTGATCAGCCCAGCGGCTCCGAAGGCTTTGTACGTCGAGCACATCACCTCTCCGAACGTGGCCGAGGCACACGGCACATCGAGATCTTGAAAGACAATGACCGGTGGGCCAGAAAAATCGGCGAACGCCTCAAGTTGCTGAGAGATTCCCGAATACGCATCGCCACCGCGCGGGGGAGCCATGCTGCGGAATGTGGTCGTGAGCGCGAAGCCGACCATCGGGGGCAATTTCGGATAACAGGAAACGATGCTGCCATTCATGTAGCCCAAGTTGCGCGGATAGCGATTCCACAACTCGACCGCGTTGGCGATCGTCGGAGTGTCGTACTTGGCCAATTCCTTCAAAACTTCCGCCGAAACGCCGGGATACTTCGACATGTGGTGCCTTTCGTGGGGCAGGTTTTCAACCTGCCAGGGACGCAGTCAATAAGATTGAATTGAGACGGGCAGGTTGAAAACCTGCCCCACGCTTGGCGACTTATAGCCCAATTATCACCCGCCTTCAAAAGCGGAGCGGCCTCCGCCAGAATGCCGCCGCAACACGATTCAACAAGAGGTTTCGCATGTCCGCTCGCCGCACCGTTCATTACGCAACGCTTTCCGAAGTCGTTCAAGATGCCGAGCATCTGATCGGCAATCACCACACCGTCGGGAAATGGTCCTTCGGCCAGATCTGCCAGCATCTGGCTAAGGCGATGAATTCGTCGATCGACGGGTTTGGTTTTCAGGCTCCTTGGTTTGTCCGGTGGTTGATCGCGCCAATGTTGAAGAATTCGATTTTGATCAAACCAATGAAGCCCGGATTCAAACTTCCAAAGACCGCGACTTCGCTGCTGCCGGACGATTCGGTGACTGCGGAAGAGGGCTTGAGACAACTCAAAGCCGGTGTCGAGCGTCTCTCACACGAAGTGCCAACAGCGCCGCACCCCGCGTTCGGCAAGATGGCAAGCGAAGAGGTCATGCAGTTACATCTCCGCCATTGCGAGATGCACATGAGCTTCATCGTCCCCAGCGAGAACGGGCAGTCCCCCTCGTAGGTCAGCCTTTCCAGGCTGACAAGCACGCTCCCAAATTTGAAAACCGGTCAGGCTGAGAAGCCTGACCTACGTTGCTATGAAACTCCCCGAATTGATCGCCGATTTCGATGGCCTCGATGACCAGGAAAAGCTCGAAATGCTCGTCGAGCTTTCGGACGAACTCCCCACTCCGTCGGCTGGTCGCACGGCAGGTCAGCAATCGGAAAGCTGCCGCGTTCAGGAGTGCCAGACGCCTGTCTTTCTCTGGGTCGACGTGATCGATGGGCGAGTGCGGATCGAGGCCGATGTCCCCAGGAAATCTCCGACCGTCCGAGGGTTGGTCACGCTGATGGTGCAGGGATTGGCGGATGCCTCCCCTGAAGAGATCGCCGGAATCCCGGACGACATGGTTGGACATCTGGGTCTGCAGACCGCTCTGGGAATGCAGCGGCAGCAGGGGTTTCGAGGGGTAATCTCCCGGATCAAGCACGAGGTCCGAAAACTCGCGGCGGCGGCAAACTAGTCCGGCAAAAAAAAGCGGTTGTACGCCGGAGTTTTTCATTTCTGACTCAGAAGACAAAAACCGGTCTTCTCATCTGGAAATCGGCGGATATTCTCTTGCCCTCGCTTGGGAAGGCTCTCACGCGAGCCCTCCCGACCGGCCTGACGGTCACGACTCCTGCCACTCCTGCCGATGGCGAAATCCGCATCGGCCTTGTCTTTCCTAGAACCCAGAAACCTCTCGCAACCACGATTTTTTGTTTGACCCGATCTACCGGGCCGAGTCAGATACTCCCGCCATTCGGCGAAGACCTGGCCGCCCCTTGTTGACCATGAATGGAGACCTGTCGGATGACTGCCGCCGCTGCAACCGCTGAACCCGAACTCGTTGTCGTGAAGCTGCTCCCCGGAAGCTTGCCGGCCTACACGTACATTCCCGGTTCCTCCACGCCGCACCCGATCCGCCATCCCAGCGGACATAGCTACGGCCGCAAGAACCGTACAGTGAAGGCACTTTCGCCGGAAAACTGGCAAGAGAACCGCAGCTTCCTGCTGGCGATTGATCTCTTCAATCACGGCTACTACTGGGAAGCTCACGAAGAGTGGGACCGCCTGCTGCGAGCCTCCGGCAACGAATCGGTCGTCGGCCGATTCCTCAAGGGCCTCGTCAAGATGGCCGCCGCCGGCGTGAAGGTCCGCGAGCACAGCATTCACGGCGTCCGTCGCCATGCAGCCTCGGCCGGAGAAGTCTTCGCCGACGTCGCTGCCGAGAACGAAGACGAACGCTACTGCGGCCTCGAGCTGACGCACCTGCAATTCGCCGCCGACCGCGCCGCGCAGCTCGCTTACAAAGAGCGACACGCTGCCGGGAAACCCGCCCGCGTCTTCCCCTTCGCGCTCGAACCGTTTCCGTTGCCGTTCGCCTAATATGTCGGCAATCACAGTCCAGACCGGTGCGAGACTGCATTTCGGGTTGCTCGCCGTGCAAGCGGCGAGCGGCCGGAACTTCGGCGGCGTCGGACTGATGGTTCAATCCCCCGGTTGCGAGCTATCGGTCGAAGCCGCCGATCGAGACGCATGCTCGGCTGAGTCAGAGATGCTGGCTCGGCTGTCCGCATGGCGAGACGAGTATCGCCGCCGATGCCCCGCCGAGCATCGCCCGCCTACCTGCCTCATCCATCTCTCGCGAGCAATGCCATCGCACTCCGGCTTGGGTTCCGGCACGCAGACCGCGCTCGCCTTAGCTGCCGCGTTGGCTCAACTCGGAGACGAAGACAACGTCGCCACGACGGAGTTGGCTCGCCGAGTCGGTCGTGGCGCACGCTCCGCGCTCGGCATCCACGGCTTTGAATGTGGCGGCTTATTGGTTGAGGGAGGAAAGCGGAATCCAGACGACATCAGCCCACTCGTCGCGCGACTTGATCTTCCCGAAAATTGGCGAGTGTTGCTCGTCACCCCCAACGATCGACGTGGCCTTTCGGGCGATGCAGAACGAGCCGCGTTTTCGCGGCTCACACCGATGCCGGTCTCGCTGACCGAATCGCTTTGCCGAATCGTGTTGATGGAGTTGCTACCCGCCGTCGCGAGCGGTGACTTCCCCTCGGCCGCTGCCGCGCTCCAAGAGTTCGGTCAGTTGAATGGCACTCATTTCACGCCGGTCCAAGGAGGCATCTTCGCTGATCCACAAATGGCCGATCTGGCTAAGTCGCTGATGGATTGCGGCGGCGTCGGAGTCGGCCAATCCTCTTGGGGTCCGACGCTGTGGGTTCTCTGCCAAGACGAAGCCGAGGCAATTCGATGCCGTGAAAAGATTGCGGCGCATCCGTTGGCGAGAGCTTGCACGATTCATCTCACGGCGGCAAGAAACAGTGGAGTAGCAACGCTCGCCAGAGCGTGGGCGAAGTGACCGCGACCACCCACGCTCTGGCGAGCGTGGCTACGAAGGAATCACATGACCTACGAACGCAGCCACGAACTCATCGGTCGCGGCGAGAGCCGCTTGCTGATCGTCGATGTTCAAGAAAAGCTGATGCCAGCGATCCCAGTGCGTGAATCACTGATCGCGAACTGCCGCAAGCTGATCGAGGCCGCAAAACTCTTTGGCGTGCCCGTCTCTGCCACCGAGCAATACACAAAAGGACTCGGCCCAACGGTCCCGCAACTGCGCGAGTTGCTAGACGGCGAACCGATCCCCGACAAAGTCTGCTTCAGCGCAGTCGAGTGCCTCGGTTGGGGCACAGCCGCCGAGCATCCCGACGGCCGCTATCAAATCGTGGTGGCGGGTATCGAAGCACACGTCTGCGTGCTGCAAACGGTGCTCGACCTGCTCTCGAGCGGCTATCAAGTCTTCGTCCCCGCGGACGCCCTCGCCAGCCGAGCCAAACTCGACTGGAAACTCGCCCTCCGCCGGCTGTCCGCCAGCGGAGCGATTATCACCACCACCGAATCCGTGATGTTCGAATGGTGCGCCGCTGCTGGCTCGCCGGAGTTCAAGCAACTCAGTCAACTCGTCAAAGGCAAATCGTAGAGCCGGCTCCTGTCGGCCATTGGAGTTATCCAACGATGGCCGGCAGCAGCCGACCCTATTTGGAGTCCGGTCGCTTCAATGCTCGCCCGGACAATGCGCCGGTCGATGAGCCGTCTTTCACAGCGACGTCGCCGTTGACGAAGACGAACTTCATGCCGGTGGCGTATTGGTGGGGATCGTCGTAGGTAGCGGTGTCGCGGATGGTTTTGGGATCGAAGACGACAACGTCAGCGAAGTGGCCGGCTTTGAGCGAACCGCGGTCGGGGAGACCGAGGATTTCGGCGGGGAGCGAACTGCTCGAACGGATCGCGGCGGCGAGCGGGATTACCTTTTCTTTGATTGCGTACTCGCCGAGCTTGCGTGAGAAAGTGCCGTAGCTGCGCGGGTGCGGTTTGTCGGCGGAGGGGAGATAGGCTCGGCCGTCGGAGGCGGTGGCGACCCACGGTTGTTGCATCACGAAGCGGACGTCTTCTTCGCTCATGCCGAAGTTCACGACGCTGGCTCCGCCGTTGCGAACGATCGTCAACGCGATGTCCAGAGATTTCGATTTCTCGGCCTTGGCGATCTCGGCGAGGTTGCGGCCGATCCACGCAGGCTTTGGCGAATACGCGGCGATCTTCACGGTCGCTCCGTCGCGGGATTTGTCGAGCCGTTTGGAGATGAACTCACGGATGCGAGCACTCTGTTCTTTGTCCTTCAGCCGTTCGAGCAGCTTGTCTCGGCCGCCAGCGAGTGCCCACGTTGGCAACAGCGTGGCATCTAACGACGTGCTCGATGCGATGTACGGGTATTGGTCGGCGGTCACTTTGAGACCCTCTTTGCGAGCCGCGTCAATCAGAGCGGATGCGGGCCGCACGAGTCCCCAAGCTTCCTCACCGCTGGCTTTGAAGTGCGAGACGTGAATCGGGCAGTTTCCATTGCGGCCGATCTTGATCGCCTCTTGCACGGATTCGAGCAGGTCTTTCCCTTCGCCGCGAATATGGCTGGCGTAGATGCCACCATGTTTGCCGATGACTTTCGTAATCGCGATCAGTTCGTCGGTATCGGCGTAGCTGCTGGGGACGTAGATCAAGCCGGTGGACATCCCCCAGGCTCCATCCTGCATCGCTTTGTCGGCGAGATCGCGCATCTTGACGATCTCGTCCGGCTTGGCGGTTCGCTGAGCGCTGCCGACGACGTGGCCTCGCAATGATCCTTGAGGCAGCAAGTGCGCGACGTTGGTCCCCGCACCAGAAGCGTTGATCTTCGAATAATACTCGCCGACATCAATCGGCCCGGAACCGCAGTTGCCGGTGACGATTGTCGTGCAGCCTTGCATCAGAAAGTTGATGTTCGCCCGCGTGCGCGGCGCGACGATTTGCGAGTCGCTGTGATTGTGCAGGTCGATGAAGCCGGGGGCGACCACGAGTCCCTTGCAGTCGATGATCCACTTGGCGGACTTCAGCTCAAACTTGCCGACGCCGACGATGCGATCGTTGCTGATAGCGACGTCGCCGACTTGGCCGTCAGAGCCCAATCCGTCGAAGATCGTGCCTCCTTTGAGGAGGACGTCGGCTTCGGTGGGATCGGCGGCGGAAGTGAAGGCATTGCAAATTGCAAATTGCAAAATGCAAATTGCAAATTGAAGGCAGAGGGGGTGACTGAATGACTTGTTTCGTCTAATTTGCAAGTTGCAATTTGCAAGTTTCATTTTGCGATCCCCTTATGCGGCTTTGCGAGCGGGCATCGCCTCCTCGAAATCAAGCCGCTCCGCGCGGCCGGCGGCCCAGTCCTCAATGCGAGCATACAGTCGGTCCATCGCGTCTTGAACTCGCTGCCGGTTGAGGTCGATCTCTTCACGAGTCAAATCCGCGGGGACAGGGATCGGCTTGCCAAGAATGCAGTACTCATCGTGAAGGGCAGGGGGAGCAGCATGTCGGTCCAAGTGCCTCGGAATCTCACCCCTCGCCGACAACTGAAAGCCGCGGGAACGATCGTCAGCCCAGTTCGAGAAGCGAGAAAGACAATGCCATCTTTCATCTCGCGACGAGGACCACGTGGGCCATCGGGAGTGATCGTGACGTGTTGTTGCTCGGCGACGTTGAGAAGCTGGCGGAGCGCCTGTGCTCCACCGCGAGTTGTTGAGCCTCGATAGGGAGCCACGTTCAAGAGTCGCAGCGTCTCGGCGACGTAGGCCCCATCCCGATGCCGGCTGGTGAGCGCCGAGCCATTGTGCGGCTTGGCCATCAACAACGGGAAAAACAAAACGTCATGCCAGGCCGAGTACAGGAACCGTCCCGGCAGATCAGGATCCCAGCCATTCGTGCCGGGAAAAATGGCGAATTCCTTACGGCAGGTCGCAAAGAGCAGTTTCAAAGTTACAACAACCAGCCACGCCACGAACTTGGTGAGCCTCTCGCTGCGAATTCTCACTCCGTTTCTCCTCAATACACGTCATCATGATGTGTGAGTGGAGATTTTATAGTTCGGTTCGCCGATCGCTCAAAGACCTTTTTTGGATGGCTCAGAGTTCGCCAGCGGCGGACATTGGGCGGGGGCTCAAACACGTCTTCCGGTTGTCGGGTGTGCTGCTTCCACTCGCTCGCTTGGAGCACGCTGTGAGAAACGCGATAACTCAATCCTAGTAGCACAACCTGTCACTAATCTGTCATCAGCGCGGCGCATTTCCAGACTTGATGAGAAATGGGGCTTGCGGATGAAGACCGGTTGGATCGGGTGCTGGGGAACGCTCGATTCTGTGTTGAAGTGCTCGCCACTTGTCATTATCACGCTCTCACACGTTGAGGAATCGAAATGCCGGATTGGGAATTCTGGATCGACGTCGGCGGCACGTTCACCGACTGCATCGCGCGAACCCCCAGCGGTGAGTTGCGTCCGATCAAAGTGCTCAGCAGCGGAGTCACCAAAGGGCAGGCCGAGGAAGTGCAGGGGACGAATCGACTCGTTGATCCGCTGCGAAGAGCGGACACTGACGACTTCTGGGTGGGCTATGAGATTCGTTTCCTCGACGAGTCCGGCCAAGCGTTGCTGATCAGCCAAGTGGCGGCATTTCATCGGCGTCTTGGCGTGCTGGAAATCTCGACGCCGTTGCCGCAGAGCATCACCTCTGGCACACGTTACGAATTGACCGCCAATGAAGAGGCTCCGATTTTGGCGATCCGCACCGCGCTGGGGTTGCGTCGCGATCATCCGGTCCCGCCGGTGACGGTTCGACTCGGCACAACTCGCGGCACGAATGCGTTACTGACTCGCCGAGGAGCTCGAACAGTCTTCGTCACGACTCGCGGATTCGCCGACGTGTTGCTGATCGCTAATCAAGACCGGCCGCGACTGTTCGATCTCGACATTCAAAAGCCCGAACCGCTTTTTTCTGATGTCCTCGAAATCGATGAACGCCTTGATGCCGACGGACAAGTGCTGAAGGCTCCCAACGAAGAGACGATTCGGCGTCAGCTTCAATCCCTCGCCCCTCGCCCCTCGCCCCGCGCCCCTCCTTCACTAGCGATCTGCCTGCTGCACTCGTTTGCGAATCCCTCTCACGAACAACTCGTCGAACGCATCGCCCGCGAGGTCGGCTTCACCGAGATCAGCGTGTCGAACTGCCTCGCACCGCTGATCAAGATCGTCAGCCGCGGCGACACGACAGTGATGGATGCGTACCTGAATCCGATCCTGCGCGAGTACGTCGGACGACTGCGTGAACAGCTTCAGGCGAGTGGGGGGCGTCAGCCCCCTAGTGTATTCGATGCGGATCGTGAACTGAGCGGCAAGGCGCTAACCGCCGGTGGATCTCGGATCGAAAAACCGGCGGCTAGCGCCGTGCCGCTCAAACTCATGACCTCTGCCGGTGGCCTCATCGACGCGGATCGGTTTGTGGGCAAAGACAGCATCCTGTCCGGCCCAGCCGGTGGTGTGATTGGGTTTTCGCGAGTCGCTCAACAAGCGGGGTTCGACAAAGCGATCGGCTTCGACATGGGCGGGACGAGCACCGACGTGTCCCGGTTCGATGGCGAATACGAATACGAATTTGAGACCAAGAAGGCCGGAGTCCGCATCGTCGCACCGATGCTCGCCATTGAAACGGTCGCGGCGGGTGGTGGGAGCATTTGCGACTTCGACGGAGTGAAGCTGATCGTTGGGCCGCAGAGCGCCGGCTCCGATCCCGGCCCGGCGTGTTACGGGCGCGGCGGACCGCTGACCGTGACCGATGTGAATTTGTGGCTCGGCCGGATCGTGTCGTCGCGGTTTCCGTTCCCGCTTGATCTCGACGCCGTTGAGCGGCGATTAACGGAGTTGAGCTCTCGCGTGGCGACACCTGATTCCTTCGCGCTGGCCGACGGCCTTTGCTGCATCGCGAACGCGAACATGGTGCGAGCGATTCGGAAGATTTCGATCGCTCGCGGCTACGATCCGGCGGAGTACGTGCTGGTCTGCTTTGGTGGCGCGGGCGCGCAGCACGCTTGCGAGATTGCGACCTCGCTGGGGATGCGGCGAGTCTTGATTCATCCTTTGGCGAGCTTGCTCAGCGCGTATGGCATCGGACTCGCCGACGTGCGACGGTTTGGTGAGCGGTCGGTGTTGAAGCCGTACTCGACAGAACAACTGGCCGTTTTGGAAACACTCTTTCGTGAACTCGAACAAACAGCGCGGGCAGAAGTCGCTGCCGAGGGGATTGCCGCGGATCGAATCAATTCCGCGATCCGCTCGTTGGATCTGCGTTACGCCGGCGTCGAAGCGACGATCCGAGTGATCTGTCCGTCCGACGGCAACTACGCCACGAAATACGAAGAATTGCATCGTCAGCTTTACGGCTACGCGCACAGCTCCCGCAAATTGGAAATCACTGCCGCGCGAGTCGAAGTCGTTGGACTGACTGCCGAACCCCCAACGACAACGCAACCGCTGGTGCCGCGAGTGCGCGTTGCGAACGAGACGCAACGCGCGTGGTTCGGCGGCGAGTTCCGCGAGACGCCGGTGTTCTTTCGCGAACATTTACATCCGGGGGACGAGATTGGTGGACCGGCTTTGATCTCAGAGCCGAGTTCGACCATCGTCGTCGATGTTGGTTGGATCGCTCGTGTGTTGGCTCGCGGAGAGGTCGTTCTGGAGGTGAGCAAAGAGAAAGCGGTATCGCGGCTGTCGGCTGTCGGCGATCGGCTGTCGGCCGATCCGGTGTTGCTGGAGATCTTCAATAACCTGTTCGCGTCGGTTGCCGAGCAGATGGGAGTCACGCTGCAAAAAACGTCCTGCTCAACGAACGTGAAGGAGCGGCTCGATTTCAGTTGCGCGATCTTCGATCCGGATGGCAATCTCGTCGTGAATGCTCCGCACATCCCGGTGCATCTGGGGGCGATGAGCGAAACGGTCAAGCGAGTGATCGCCGACAACCCGGACGAGTTCGGAATGGGGAGTTCGGAATGCGGAGTTGACAGAACATACTCCGCATTCCGAACTCCGCATACCGCATACTCACCTTCGGTCTGTGTAACCAACGATCCGTATCGCGGCGGCTCGCACCTGCCGGACGTGACTGTCGTAACTCCCGTGCGAGACGCTCATGGCGAGTTGATCTTCTTCACCGCCAGCCGCGCGCATCATGCGGAAATCGGTGGCATCCTGCCCGGTTCGATGCCGCCGTTTTCCAAGCATTTGGGTGACGAAGGGGTGTTGATTCGCAACTTCAAACTGGTCGATGGCGGCGTGTCGCGTGAGGACGAACTGAAAGCCCTTTTGTTGTCCGGCACGTATCCGACTCGATCGGTAAATGACAACCTCGCGGATATTCGAGCACAGGTTGCGGCGAACAACATCGGCGTCAACTTGCTGCGTGAGTTGGTTGAGAAGCAATCGCTCGAAGTCGTGCATGCCTACATGCGGCACATCCAAGTCGCAGCCGCGACAAAGATGCGGTTGGCGCTCTCGGCTCTGCCGGATGGGCGATACGAGCGAGTCGATCATCTGGATGATGGCTCGCCAATCCAGGCGACGATCATGATTGCTGGAGACTCGGCGACGGTGGACTTCACCGGCACGGGGCCGGTTCTGACGAGCAACCTCAACGCCAACCGAGCGATCGTCACGGCGGCGGTGATGTATGTCTTCCGCTGCCTGATCAACGAGGACATCCCGCTCAACGGCGGAGTGCTGGAGCCGATCACGATTGTCGTCCCCGAATGTTTGTTAAATCCGCCGGAGCATCCCGATCCCGCGCAGAGCGCGGCGGTCGTTGGCGGCAACGTCGAGACTTCGCAGCGCGTCGTCGATGTATTGCTGGGGGCGTTAGGGCTGGCGGCGGCGAGTCAGGGGACGATGAACAATCTCACGTTCGGTGATGCGACGTTCGGCTATTACGAAACTATTTGCGGCGGTTCCGGGGCAACGCCCAAAGCGAACGGAGCGGGCGCGGTCCACACCCACATGACGAACACTCGGCTGACCGACGTGGAAGTGATCGAGCGGCGATACCCCGTGCGCGTCCAAGAGTTTTCGATCCGGCGTGGTTCGGGCGGCGCTGGAGAACATCGTGGTGGCGATGGGATCGTGCGACGGATCGAGTTTCTCAAGGCGCTCAACGTGTCACTGCTGACGGAGCGGCGCGGGCCGTTTCCTCCGTTTGGATTGAACGGCGGGGAACCGGGGTTGCTTGGACGTAACAGCCTGATGAAAGCGGGATCGGCAGAGGGCGTTGATTTGGGCGGTAAGGCTCAGATCGCTGTTCAGCCGGGCGATGTGTTGACGATCGAAACGCCGGGGGGCGGCGGATGTGGAACGGCCAAATGAAATAGGCGAGCGGGGCGGCGTCAGCCCCCCGGTGAATTCGCGGATGAACCGGGGAGCTGACGCTGCCCCGTTCGCCAAGGCATTTTTGAGCGCTACTCGAAGTCGCCGACCATCCAGCGGACGAGGAGGTCGAGTTCCTTCTCGGTCAGGCGTTCGCCGAAGGCGGGCATCGCGTTGCCGGAGCCATAGAACTTTTCGTGGCCCGGATTCTTGAGGAACTCAGTCAGCCAGATTTTGCCGCCGTAGTTCGTTAGCGACGGGCCCGCTCCGACTTCTCCGAGCAGCTTGTCCTCGCCGATCGGTTGTAGCGAATGGCAGTCGGTGCATTTCGATTCAAAATCGCCAACCGGGATCTTGCCGGTCTCAAAGATCTGCCGGCCACGTTTCGGTGCCTCATCCGAGATGCCCGGCGCACCTTTACGTTGGCCTTGTGAGTGCAGGAACGCGACGAGGTCGGTCAGAGCTTGTTCGTTCTCTTTGACTCGCCAATGCTGAGCGTGGGACGCGGACCAGATCGACATGTCCCCTTCGAGGAATCGCTTCGACGATTCGGCGACGTTTCCGTCTTTGTCTTTGACGTTCGCCAGCGCGGAGAACGTCCCTTTGAAATCGGTGATGACCGCTTTGATCCATTCGGTTGAGCCGAACTTGCCGAGGTCGGCGGCGGTGGCGTTCTCTTTGACTCGTTCTTTCGTGCCGTCCTTCTTCTTCTCGATCTTCACGACCTCTCGTCCGGTGCCGTCGTGTCCGTCGTAGCGGTGGCACGGAGCACAGTTGCGGGCAAACAACCGTGGACCTTGAGCCTTAGGATCAGCTCGCAACAACGAGACCGCTCCTTCGAGTGGAATCCCGGTCCCAATTCCCTCCGGAGGAGGTTCAATAATGGACTTCATGCGGATCGAATCTTCCTGAGCTTGTTTGACGGCCGCGATGAAATCGGGGTCCGCGGCGTCGTTCTTCAAAGCCAATCCGGTCAGCCCGATGATGCCGACCATCATCACGAACAGGAACGTGACGTTGAACGCATGGCCGACTTTCCAACGGCCAATGATCGGCATTGCCGCGAGGATGGCCATCAATGCACCGGGGAGATAGATCGCTCCAAAGGCGAGACCCTGATGCTCGACCCATTCGAATCGCAGGAATTGGAATAGGAACAGAAAATACCACTCCGGCCGCGCGGCGGAATATGCCTCAGACGGATCGGCCGGTGCCGCGAGTTCGGCTCCGTGATGCCAGATCGTCAACGTCAGCACGGTGCCTAGAACTGCGAGACACGCGATGGCATCCTTCAACACTTGATCCGGCCAGAAGGTCGTCGCCGGAGCGTGATCGGGATCGGGAACCGTGATGCCATGTCGGCGAAAGACGGCAATGTGCAGCACGATAAAGGCGATCAATGTCCCTGGCAGAACCCCCGCGTGCATCGCGAAGAAGCGCGTCAGTGTGTGATGCCCGTACTGCGGGCCGCCTTGGGCGAGGTTCTGCAACTGCGGGCCGACGACGGGAGTTGCTCCCATGATCTCGGTCGAAACCTGCGTCGCGTAGTAGCCCTTCTGATCCCACGGCAGCAGATAACCGGTCAGGCTGAGGCCCAAGACAATCTGCATCAGAATCAGGCCGAGCCAAAAATTGATTTCGCGCGGAGCTTTGTAAGCACCGTCGATCACGACCTGCATCAGGTGCAACGCCAGCAGCACGGTCATCGCGCTCGCGGAGAAGTGATGCAGTCCGCGCACCAGCCAGCCGAATTGCATGTGGTGCTGGATGTAGTACACGCTCTCCCAAGCGGTCGTCGTGCTGGGACTGTAGGCCGTCCACAAAAACAGGCCGGTGATGACCTGAATCGTGAAGGTAAACATGAGCGTGCTGCCCCAGACGTATCGCCAGCGAGCGCCGCCAGGGATGTTCTCGTAAAGAGCTTCGTGCATCAGCTTCTTCAGGCCGGTGCGGTTGTCGAGCCAGTTGATGAGTGCGTTCATGGTTTCCGTGGGGCAGGTTTTCGACCTGCCTGTCAGGTTCGAGGATGGAAGGCGAGGCAGTCTGAGACGGGCAAGTTGAAAACCTGCCCCACAACTAGCCGACCGGAATCTTTTCGGGAGTCGTGGCTCGGAAGTTTTGGAATTTCAGCCAGACTTCGCCGCCATTGCGGATTTGAACTTCGAGGGCATCAAGGTCGCGCGGTGGGATTTCATTTTGCTTGACGCCGTCCACGCCGAAGGTGCTCGTGTGGCAGGGGCAGAAGTAATGTTTTTCGGACGGCTTGTAGTCGACAGCACAGCCAAGGTGCGGGCAACGCGAGTTGAAGGCGACGATTGTTTCTTTGTCTGCCCGTCGCAGGTAGACCGCTCCCACCGGCTGGTTGAGATAAGTGTTCCAGGCGTCGACCTTGTTCATGATGATCTTGACCAACTGCGGTTCGCCGTTGACCTCCAATGCCTCGAGCGAGACAGGCATCTTCAGAAAGCCGTCTCCGCTGCCGTCTTTCTTTTTGCGCATCAGCGGATCGAGAAAGAAGGCCAGTCCCGACACGGCGGGAACGGCCCCGACTAGGAGGCCGATTCCGGCGGCAAGGATATGAGTCATGAAACCGCGGCGAGGTTCGCCCGATGGGGTTTGGTGGAGGTCGAGATGAGGTTGAGACATCGCGTAACTCTTTTTTTCAAAGGCGGGAGTTGGGGAGGGACTCAAGTGGCCAGAGCCGCTTTGATGGCGGTCAGCACTTGAGCAATGGCGGTGGGCACAGGACCGGGGAGGATGGCTCCGGCGGCTTGCTTGTGGCCTCCGCCGCCGAAGCGTTCGGCGATGGCGGCGACGTTCAAACCGACTCGGCTGCGGAAACTGATCTTCACGGATTTCGTGGCTTGTTCGATGGCGATGAAGGCGGCTTTTGTCCCAGAGATCTTCAGGCACTCGTTGACGAGGTCTTCGGTGTCGGCCGGGACCGCACCAGTCTCGGCGAAGTCCTGCTGAGTCACCGTGACATAGGCCAACTGACCGTCGAAATCGAGCTTCACCGTACTGAGCACTCGGCCCGCCAACTTGGTTCGGGAGATGGTCGTCTGCTCGTACAGCGTTTGAAACAGTAAGTTTGGTTGCGCTCCGGCGTCAATCAAATCGCCGGCAATGCGGAGCGTGTTCGCTGTCGTCGAGGGGAATCGGAACCAACCGGTGTCCGTTGCGATCGCACAGAACAAAGCGTCAGCCGCAGGCTTCGACACTGCCACGCCAAAGAAGCGGAACAACTGAAAGACGAGTGCTCCGGTTGCTTCGGCCGTCGTGTCTTTGAATTCGAGGGCCCCTAAATCGTCCGAGCTGACGTGGTGGTCGATCAGCACCTTCTTCGCCTTGGTGTGCTTGATGATGCCACCGAGTTCCGTGAGTTGGCCCCATGCGCTGGTGTCCAGAATCATGTGGACGTCGGTGTCGAACGCTTCGGCCGAGGTCATTCCGCCGCCGAATTTTTTGACTCGCTGAGTCGGGTCCAAGAACAATAGACTGGCTGGGGAACTCGACGGGTTGACGATTCGCACGTCCTTGCCCATCGCTTCGAGCAACGCCGCCATTCCCAGTTCCGATCCTAGCGCGTCGGCGTCAGGGCGGACGTGGCTGGAAAGCACGAAGCGTTGGTGCTCGGCGATGATCGGGCGAAGCGGTTCCCAGTTGATGGTCATGAGGCGGGCGTTCTCGTGAAGCAGGTTTTCAACCTGCCAATGGGTTCGTCTTGGACGGGCAGGTTGAAAACCTGCCCCACGTTCAGGCAGACCAAACTACTGGTCTCTCGCCTCATTCGCTAGAGCACGCACGGTCTCCAGGTCGTGATTGAGCTGTTGCTTTAAGGCATCACTCGACTCAAACCGCACAACATCCCGGACCCGCGCCAGAAAATCGACATCCAGCGTCTGCCCGTACAAGTCTCCTGTGAAGCCGAGCAGATGCGCCTCGAACTTCCTGGCCGCTTCGTCGAAGGTGGGGTTCGGGCCGAGGTTGATTGCGGTGGGATAGCTCTTGTCGGCGACGGTGCAAACGCCCGCATAAACTCCATCCGGCGGCAGCAGCGTTGTGATCCCTTCCAGGTTCGCCGTGGGAAATCCGATGGTTCGGCCTCGTGCGGCTCCTTGGGCAATGACGCCGCGCACTCGATACGGATGGCCGAGCATCTCGACTGCTTCAGCGATTTGGCCTGAGGCGATTCGCAAACGGACTTCACTGGAGGAAATCATCTTCCCATTCACGATCACCGCCGAGACCACTTCCAGCGAGCGGCCGGCGGCATCGCATAGAGTTCGCAACGTCTGCACGTTGCCGGCTCGGTTGTGGCCGAAGAAGAAGTTTGGGCCTTCCACCAAGCCGCTGGCGTTGAGTTGGGCGAGGATGATGTCTCGAAAGAACTCGTCCGGTGTGAACTGCAACAGCGCATGATCCGTCGGATAAACGACGACAGTGTCGATGCCGTACTTGGCAAACAGCTCCAGCTTGTGATCGAGCAGGCTCAAGGCTGGAGGCGTCTGTCGCGGTCGCAGCAGCGTGATGGGATGCGGATCGAACGTTAGTACGACCGCAGGTGTGCGGTCGGTCGCCGCTCGCGCGACGAGCGTGGCCAACATGCTCTGATGGCCGCGATGCACGCCATCGAAGGTGCCGATCGTGACCCAGCCGCCTCGGTATTGGTCTGGTTGCTGGAAACCGCGCTGGATGTGCATCGGGACCGGGTTGGGAATTGCAAGTCGCAAATTGCAAGTTGCAAATTGCAAATTGGCGAGGCACAGAACTCTGTCAAACCGGCATCAATCCCAGACACCAGCCAGCGGCACAACCATGCCGCACAATTCGCAATTTGAGATTTACGATTTGCAATTTGCAATCGCTCGCCTACCCGCGGTGAGCGAACCCGGCATTCAATCGACGCGGGACGGACGACGTTCTTCAATGAGCTGCAAACCAGTACCGAATTAACACAATCACGCCGTATGACACGGCGGCGACAACTCCGGAGGCCGGGATCGTCAGGATCCACGCCCAAATCACACGACGGGCAATCCCCCATTGGACGGCGGAGAATCGTTGAACGGCTCCCACACCGACGATCGCACCGGTAATCGTGTGCGTTGTGCTCACGGGAATACCCATGTAGGCCGTGCCGAACAGGGCCGCGGCCGCGGCTGTTTCGGCGCAGGCACCGCTGTACGGCCTAAGCTTGGCGATTTTCAGGCCCATCGTTTTCACGATACGCCAGCCACCGCTTAATGTTCCGAGGCCGATTGCCAGATGGCAGACCAGCACGATCCAGAAGGGAAACGTCTCCTTGCCGGACTCGAAGCCGACCTGCCGTTCTTTCCAAAGCGTGGCGTACAACAACGCGGCGATGATGCCCATCGTCTTC
>SXKJ01000190.1 GCA_005778115.1 Planctomyces sp.
ACCGGTCTACTTTACTCGCGTTCCGACGACGTAGCGCGGCCAAGCGCAGATGCCGTGGGGCACGTTGAAAAGGTGTTCCGCTCGCATCGATCACAAAACGAAGTGGAACGTCGTCTTGATGTACCGCCAGATCCAATCCCACGTCGAACGTTTGCCGATGTGGAAGCGAGCGCGGCCACGCATTCCGGAACGAAGCAGTGGGATGTCTTCCTCCAGCACAACGGTCGTTTGATACGCGGCACTGACGAGCCGTTCGCGGCCTTGATCGTCGCTGGTGGTGGGGACTTCTCCGCCGAGCTTGTTGGACAGCAATTGCGGCACAAATTGCAAATCGCGGTCGGAGATTTTCTCGACCTTGCCGACATACGTCTTATCGGGCAGGTGGTCGAATTTCAGTTGGACCTCGTCGCCGACTTTGATGTCGTTGCGGTCTTTCTGATCGACCAGCAGCGTGGCTTGGAATTTGTTGTCGGGAGCAATGCTGCACACGTGCGTGCGTTCTTCCAAGAAGCTGTCGCGGTTCTTCTCGGCGAGCGGCGTGCCGTTCCACGCGGCGAGTTGCACGCGGGTGGCGTCCGCTTTCGGTTCCGGGGTGAACGGTGGGGCCACCACGACGCCGCCGCAGGGCGCGACAATCTGCAACTGCGCCAGTTGGTTGTCATATTCGGCCAATTGCTCTCGAACCGTCTGCAGCTTTTGCTGGGCGACCTTTAACTCGGCCTGCGAGTCATTGGCTTGATGGACCTTGATTTCCTCCAAGATCACCCGGCCTTGGACCTGCATCTCGCGTTTCTTGTCTTCCTTCTCTGGATTTTCGAGATAAACAATTGGCCCTCCCTCTTGGACGTGTTGGCCTTCCATGACGAATTGGTCGCGCAGGAAGCCGGGAGTGGATGAGTAGACGTGTTGCACTTCGTGCGGCTCGACGATGTACATGGCGTCGAAGTGCCACGGCACCGGCACGAACAATCCAACGCCGAGAATAGTCAGCAGCAGCGTACCACTCACGATCATTTTGGGGCGGCTCATGGGTTCGATCCTGGGAGCTGTGATGATTTTGTAAAGGTTGAAGAAGAAGGAGTAGATGATTCCGGAGAACGAGCAGATGGCCAACGTGATGCCCAGACTTTGCAGTTCATACGGTTTCAGGACGGTGTAGAAAAAGGTCAGAATCGCGACCATCACGAAGAGGCGGTAAATGTTGGCCGTGACCGCGAAGACGATGAACCAGAACTTACCGGTCTCCGGCATGAATGGATCGGGCCGAGCTTCGATCCCTAGGCAGTACCACGCGAAGCTTTCACGCATCAACTTGTCGGCCTTGGGACGCATGTTGGGGATTTCCAGGAAGTCCGCCAGCATGTAGTAGCCGTCGAACCGCATCAGCGGATTCGCGTTGAAGATAACCGTTGTGATCGACGTCACAAAGAAGATGTTGAGGCACAGGTGGTGCATCAACCCGGTCTCGGTGTAGGCCCAGAAGAAGATCGCGACGCCGGAGATGATCGCCTCGATATACATGCCGGCCGCGCCGATCATGATCCGCTTCCATTTATTCTTCAGCGTCCAACTGTCGGAGACGTCGCAATACAAACAGGGACTGAAGCAGAGCAGCATCACCCCCATTTCATGGCATTCGCCGCCGTAGACTTTGCAGCTCAGGCCGTGCCCGAATTCGTGACAGATTTTGCAGGTGGCCAGAGTGACCCACAGATACATCAGGTTCGGCCAGCCGAAGAACTGTTGGAACTCTGGAATCTGAGCGGTGAAGTCATTGAACCGCGTCCCCAGCATGATCCAGGACGCGATGCAGAACAGAGTCATCAGGATCAAGCCCCAGGGCTTGAACAGCCAGCCGGCAATCGGATTCAAAAACGTCAAAGCGTTTTCCGGATCCCAACCGGGCAGCCGCAGGTACAGCAAGCTGCGCAGTGTCTGCCAGACCTTCTTGCGGAAGTTGTCTTTATTCTGCTTGAGCAGCGCGGCACCTTGGCCCATGCGGTTGCTGTGGACCAAACCTTTCTCGTGCAGATCGGTGATGAGGTGCTGAATGTCGCTAAGTTGCAGACGCACCGTCGGCAGGATGCGGAGCAGTTCGTCACGGACCTCTTCCAAGCTCCGCTTGCCGTCGAGCAGAAAGAGCACTTCGTATTGCTCGGTCTGCAAGCGGTAGTACTTCAGGCCGACCGGTTCTTTGATGACCCAGTACGCGACCCCTTGATAATCGATGCGTTCAATGACCAGATCGGCCCGAGCCTGAAGCGGGATCGGCCGCCGATTGGACGGGGTCAACGCGGACTGAGCGGGATTTCCAGCAATCGACATGGGCAGGCTTCGTTAGAAACGGGATCGAGAATAGTTGCGTAGCCGAAGTCGTGAGACTTCGATCCGAACTCTCACGAGTTCGGCGACATCATCGACTACTTCGTTCCGCTCGCGGGGCTGATGCCGGACGGTCCGATCTTCGGGGCGGCTTTCTTCGTGATGCCACCACCTTCCTTGCGGCCATGTCGGATAGTCATCTTGGCGTACAAGCCTTCGATCAAGCGTGCTCCGGGATTTTGCACTTCGGCCCACACGCGAGCGCCGTGAGTGACCGGGCTGACCGTCTTGTCGATGAAGTACACCTTGCCCTCGAAGATTTCCTTTTCGATTTCCAAGTCCTTGTCCGGAATGTCGAGCCGCACTTCGACAGGATCACCTTTTCGCACGCTGTAGTAATCCTCGATGGGCAAATACCCCTCGACCCTGACCGAACGAGTGCTGATGAGTTCCAGAATCGGAGTCCCTTGAGTGACCGCCTCGCCTTTGTGCTTGAGCACCTTGCGCACCTCGCCGTCAAAGGGAGCCTCGATCTTATAGGTCTTCAACTCGGCGGCCGCCTTTTCCATTTCCAGGACGGCCACGGCCTGCTCGAACACGGCTTGCTCGCCTTGCAGGAGTCCTTTTTCGTAATTCAGTTTCGCGCGTTCGACCTCGGTCGAAGGAATGGAACCGGGCACCTTGCGGTTGCTTTCCAGCATCTTCTTCCATTCCGCTTCGGCGACGGCGGCGGATTTTTCGGCGAAGCGTTTGTTGACGTCGTTCTCCGCCTTCTGCTTGGTGACTTTGAAAATGGCGACCGCGATTTCGTCCTTCAAAAAAACAATCTCTTGGTCCTTGCGGACAATGTCCCCTTCCTTAGGTTCGACAAACGCGATCAACCCCGGCCGATCGCTGGCCAGCACCACGCTGTCGAGCAGCTTGACCGAGCACTTGGGCAACGTCACCGCACCTGGTTCGCGAGTCACTTGTTCGGCCGGTTCTGACTCGTCGAGGCTGGGGGCCGAGTTCGCTCGTGGCCGAGAGGTTTGCGAGGAAGTCTGCCACGCCTGAGTGAAATTGTTGCCAGCGACCAGCATTCCGGCTGACAGACCCGCGACCGTCAGACAAAACAACTTTGAGCGAGAAAACCGCATGGGAGACTCCTTCAGACCCGTGATGTCGAGAGATTGATTCCATGACACAACGGTCGCAGTCTAGCTGTGTCTCCGAAACGTGGGAACGCGAGGTTTTCAGCGAAAGCAGACGAGCGGCGGACCCTGCTCGCCAGCGCGAAGGGTCATTTCTTCTCGGCCTTTTTCTCTTCCAGCTTCTTCCGATAGTCAGCGAGCACTCCTTCCGGATCATCGTTGAACGCATCGCGGCAACCGGTACAGCAGACCCAATAGGTCTCCCCTTTGTAGCTGACTTTGATCGTCCCCTGGCCGCCCGTGACGACGCACACCGGCCCGGTTTGATCGGACTCCGCAAGCCGAGTCCCTTCGCGGGTGTAGCCGACTTCAGCGATTCGGTTGAAGAAGTTTTGGCCCGCTCCTTTTTGCTCGAACAGGACCAGAGTCCGCTTCTCGTTGAGTCGTGTGACGGTGATGCGGCGTCCTTCGACTCCGTCTTTGGGGGGCGTGTCGAAGATCAGTTTGTTCCCTTCCGAGATTCCCGTGTATTCGCGTGCGATGGTGTCCCCCGGCTTCGTGCCCAGTTCCTCTGTCTTCAATCGAAAGCTCTTTGCCTTCGGGTCGAACGTCATCCATGCGAATCGCAGCAGCTTCCCCTCATCGACGGCGTATTCCAACGCGACGTTGTCGCCGTCGAATTTCCAACGCCACTCGGCCTTCTCAATCCAGCCGCCAGTATTCGAACCACGTTTGGGGAGTGCCGTGCCGCGCCAGCCGCCGACCAAATCTTGAAATGGCGTCAGCGCTTCTTTGGCGACCGATTTGGTCCCGGAGGTCTTCGGCTTGGTCTCTTCCGTGTGCGGTACGCCGCAGACGGTCAACACCAGACTTAGACCGGCGGCCACACCGCACCAAGTCCACTCGCGGGGATTTTCTCTTGAGCAACGCATTGCATGAACTCCGTCTTATCTGAGTTTGGTCGAGCAAACGTCCGCACAATCGGTTCGACTGACATGTGCCGCAGGCGATCTTCCAAAATGTACCGAAACTGAGCAATGCTGTTGGGAAAAACATTGCTTGTCAGCAGTTGCGAGCGGTATTTTCACTCCACTGCCAACGCTCCCGCCACCACGATCGCCTTGCCGATCAAACCCTCAGCTCGCCATTATGCGCCGCGAATTCGCGCGGAGGACTCGTCATGTCTCAGGAACCCGACTCGCGTCGTGCGGGAAGTTTAGTCCCCTCGAAGGGGATCGAATGGAGTTTCATTTGGCTCGCCGTGGGTATCCTGGGAATGGTGTTTTTGTTCTTCACATTGCTGGGCACGAAATCCGACGACAAAACGCCGACCTACGAAGGGGACCGGCAAATCGGTCCGCCATCGACCCGCGAACGCGAGAACCCCGTTCGCCAGCCAGAAGTCGGAGCTTCCGAGAACACCGAATCCACTTAGGCACGGGCGGTTCGCCGTTCCCGCGGACTTTCGAGTGACTCATGCGGCGAGATGGCTCACAAGTCGTTCATGTCCGCGAATCCGACGCCGGACAATTGCTGATCGCGCTGTTGCGCCGATTGCAGCCTGACACGCCGGCTTCTGAAGCCACTCAACTGCTGCGTAACCACCGAGTGCAGATTGATGGCAATCTCTGCGAGGACGGCCGCCGCCGCTTGAAGCTGGGCGAGGTCGTAAAGATTCTGCCACACGCGATCGCCGCACCGCCGACCGCCGAGGACATTCGGGTTCACTTTGTTGATGAGCAACTTGTCGTCGTCGAAAAGCCGTCCGGCATGACGACGATGCGACACGCCGAAGAGGCCAACTGGTCCGGCCGGCGACAACGGCGTGAATCAACTCTCGCCGACGTGCTTCCCGCGGTACTCGCGAAATCCGCGAGATCCTCACGAGACAAACAACGACGCCCCGCACGTCTGCCGCAAGTCACCCCCGTGCATCGACTCGACCGCGACACCAGCGGCTTGATGGTCTTCGCACGCACGTCCGCTGCCGAGCGGTCATTGGTCGAGCAGTTTCGCGAACACTCGATCGACCGTGCGTACCTCGCCATCGTCAGCGGCGAGATCGCTGCGCAATCGATCGAGTCCTTCCTCGCACGCGATCGCGGCGACGGCAAACGGGGCAGCGTCTCTGATCCGAATGCCGGACAACACGCAGTGACACACGTGCGACCCGTGGAAGTCGTCAACGGCTACACGCTCGTCGAATGCCGTCTCGAAACGGGCCGCACCCACCAGATCCGCATCCACCTGTCGGAAGCCGGGCATCCCGTCTGCGGCGACAAAGATTATCGCGGCCCTTTCGGCCACAAGCCGCTCCTCGATCGCAGCCGCGCCCCGCGTCTGGCGTTACACGCGGCCGAACTGGGATTCGAGCACCCGCTGACCGGCGAGTCGTTGCACTTTGAATCGCGTCTGCCGCGCGAACTCGCGGATTTCTTGCGGCAACTTCGGCGAACGTAGCTCAGGCGGCTCGCCTGAGATCCCACGCACCGACATGCGAACCGCGTGTCGCTACGGCGTCTCGACCTCGCTCTTGGCGTCGGTGCCGGTCTCCAGCGCCTTCATCTCGACCACCGTCTGCGACACTTGCTTGAACGCCGAGCGGGGTTCGTTTTCCCCTTTGCGTTCCATCGTCAGCTTCACGCTCCATTGAGCCATCCCGAACGGCACTTCATCGCTGCGCCACAATTCGGATTCGTGAACCGTGTGGTTTTGTAAGTTCTCCGCCTCGTGCTTTCCCTTCCACTTTTGAGCGGTCACCGATCCCACGCCGACATCCAAGGCTTCCGGTTCCCCTTCCTTCTCCAGCGTCGTGTAATGCCGGATCAGCGCGATCTTTGGGTAAATTTGCAGCACCGAGCTGGTCATTTCTTCGGCCGGCTTCTCGCCATCTTTGCGGAAGCCCTTCACGATCGGCAGAAATGAAACCGGAATCGTCTCATCATCCGCCAGCTTGCCGATCACGCGACTCTCCGGCACGAGCACTTTGTAAATCGACGCGCCGACCGGGCCGGGGTTGATTCCCGCTTCGCTCTTCTTGCCGGTCTGGACTTTGAATTCGAGCCACCGGCAAGGGACGTTCTTGCCGTCGATTTCCACCTCTTGCTGCCCGACCGACTTGATCGTCAGATGCTGAATCCACTGAATCGTCAGGTCGGTGCCGCCCGTGTTCGAACGGCTTTCGATCTGCTGATACGATCCTTCGTACCGAATCCAAGTGCCGTCGGCCGGCAGCTTCCAGATCAAGCCTTGAGCGTTTGCTCGCGGCGTTTCGGCAAGGCTCAGCCCAGCCACCAATGCGATCACGAATGTCAGACAGCGAATCATCAGCCACCTCGATGCCCGGAGGCAAAATGTCTCGACAAACGCCGCACGAATTCCATCTCAGCGGCGAGGTTCGGCCGGAGTCTGGCACAGCCCGCCAAGAGTGACAAGACCGGGTTTTTATCACGTTCGGCCGAGCGCCGTGAGCCGAAAGCCGATCGCCGTTATCTCACTTTGGAGTGCCGGGGTCCAACATCCGTTGACCCCGCTTGCTGGTGCTGAACCACTGGCCCTAGACTTCCGCCGTTACGCGACCTGATCTCACCGAAACGCTTTTTGCGAGACCAAGCCATGCTCAGCGTTCTTCCCTTTCGAGCCGTTGCACACCGTTGGATTTCCGTGTCATCCCTCGCGCTAGCGTTGTCAGTGGTTGTTCTGCCGATGCAACCGGCTAGCGCGAAGGAGAAGCTCACGACATGGGCGCACATTGAACTCAAGGGGGGCTATGCCGAAGGCCCGCAGATGATGGGCCTGTTTGGCGATGTCAGCGAAAGTCTTTCGGAAGTCCTAGGCCGGCTCGACAAGGCGGCGAAGGATGATGCCATCACCGGCGTCGTGCTCAAGCTGGATGGGCCGAGTATCGGACGTGGCAAGCTCAACGAGTTCCGCCAGGCGATCAGCCGCGTGCGGGCCAAAGGCAAGAAGGTCGTTGCTTATCTCGATTCGGCAGGCTCTGGAGATTACCTCGTCGCGGCCGGTTGCGATGAAGTCGTGATGCCGGAGTCGGGCGTGCTGATGCTGCTGGGTGTGCGATCCGAGGTCAGCTTCTACAAGAACCTGTTCGACTTCCTGGGAATCAAGGCCGAGATGCTGCGAGTCGGCGAATACAAATCCGCCGCCGAACCGTACTCGCGCACCGAGATGAGCAAAGAGTTTCGTGAAGAGCTGGAACAAGTCCTCGGCGACTTCTACGACCAGATGGTCGAGCAAGTCGCGACCGGCCGCGGCCTCACCGCCGAGAAGGTCATCGCCGCGATCGACAACGGCCCGCACACTGCGGCCGCTGCCAAGGAACTCGGACTCATCACGAGCGTCGCTTACGAGGACGAACTCCCTGGCATCCTGAAGGGAGACAAAGCCGACACGACGATCAAGCTGGCGAAGCGGTATGGCAAGAAGAAGATCGACACCGACTTCAGCGGCCTGACCGGCATGATCAAGATGATGAATATGATGATGGGCCTCGAACCACAGGCTCGCGCCAGCAAGAACCCGAAGATCGCCGTCATCCACGCGACTGGCATGATTATGCCTGGAGCCAGCAGCAGCGATTTTCTCGGCGACAGCACGCTCGGCAGCGACACGCTGGTCAAAGCGATTGAGAAGGCATCCAGCGACGCGACCGTCAAAGCGATCGTGCTGCGAGTCGATAGCCCTGGCGGCAGCGCGCTCGCCAGCGATTTGATTTGGCGGGCGCTCGAAAAGGTTGAGAAGCCAATTGTCGCCAGCATGGGAGATGTCGCCGGTAGCGGCGGCTACTACATCGCGATGGGAGCCGACACGATCTTCGCCGAACCGGGCACGATCACCGGCTCAATCGGCGTGGTCGGCGGCAAGATCGCGCTCGATGGCCTCTACAACAAAGTCGGCATCACGACCAGTGTGGTCGCTCGCGGCAAGAACAGCGGCATCAACAGCATGACAATGGGCTTCACCGACAGCGAACGCGCAGCGATGACCAAGCTGCTGCTCGACATCTACAAGCAGTTCACCGAGAAGGCGGCCAAGGGTCGCAAGATGGAGTACGAGAAACTCGAAAAGCTCGCGCGCGGTCGTATTTATTCCGGAGCGACCGCGCTCAAGCTGGGACTCATCGACAAGCTCGGCACGTTGGAAGACGCCGTCGAGCACGCGAAGGAATTGGCGAAGCTCGGCCCGGATGACAAAGTCGAACGCTTGATCCTGCCGAAGCCGACAAGTCCGCTGGAATCGCTCTTCGGCCCGCTCAACCCGGATGAGCAAACGCGCGTGACGGCCGACTCCGCGTTGTTCTCGGCGTTGAAAGCGATCTCGCCTGACTTGGCCGACGATCTTCGCAACGCACTGCAAATCAACCGCCTCGCCCGCGAGAGCCGGCTGATGCTGATGCCGTTCACGATTCGGATTCGCTGAGTTCATAAACTCAAAGACTTCTTTGGCCACGGATGAAACACAGATGAAACACGGATTCGGGCAAGAGATCGTTCCTGCCTGATCCGTGTTTCATCCGTGGCCAAAATTGTTTTCAAACCTTTCAAGCGAGGCGTCATGCTTGAGACAGCGAACCGCTTCCGGTCGAATACGCCTCCCCCCGAATACGAGAGGGGAGGCAGTGCAAAGTGCAGAGCGAAGACTGCAAAGTGCAAAGTGCCGGGCACTGCTCTCATTTTTCACTTTGCAGTCTGCACTTTGCACTGCTCGGCTCCAGAAGCCACGAATCAGCAACTCATCCTGCAAGGACTCCCAATATGAAAACCACTTTGCGCTCTGCACTCTGCACTCTGCACTTTGCACTGCTTTGGACTGTGTCGGCGATGGTCGCTCCCTCCGCGAACGCTCAAGAATTCACGCTCAACAAAGGGGACCATATTTGCATTGTCGGCAACACGCTGGCCGAGCGGATGCAGCACTTTGGCTGGCTCGAAACGCTGATTCATGCCCGCTTCCCGGAGCACAATCTCGTCTTCCGCAATCTTGGCTACTCGGGCGACGAGATTGATGGGTGGCAGAATCCAAACCACCGCTTGCGGTCGATGGATTTTGGGTCGCATGACCAATGGCTCAGCGGATCGGCTCCGTGTCCGCAGCCGAGCAAGTTGTCGTCGAAGGACAAGGAAGGTGGAAACAAGGTCCGCGAGAACCGCTTCGAGCTGACCAATACCAAG
>SXKJ01000191.1 GCA_005778115.1 Planctomyces sp.
AAGTGAAAAGTGAAAAGTGAAAAGTGAAAAGTGGCGGCGTTTGGTATTTTGCATTTTGCACTTATCACTATTGTTACTTTCCACTCTCATTATGTTTCACAGATTGCTATCGAGGCCGCAAATCAAAAGACAACCATACAAAACGCCGACAATGAAGCCGTCTCAATGATCGATCGAAACGCCATCCTCGCCGAGCGGTTGCTCGATTTTGCTGTGCGAGCGGGCAAAGTCGTCGACGCATTGCCGGACACGCGACTTGGACGTCATATCGCGGGCCAATTGGTCCGCTGCAGTACCTCGCCGGCTCCAAACTATGCTGAAGCGTGCGGTGCGGAGAGCAAGAAGGACTTCATTCACAAAATGGGGATTTGCCTCAAGGAATTGAGAGAGTCGAAGTGCTGGCTGGATCTGATTGTCCGCAGTGAATTACTGCCCGAACAAAGACTGGTCCCGCTTAGTGATGAGTGCCATGAACTGACATTGATCATTGGAAAGTCGATTGTCACGGCGAAGAACAATTTGCGACGCGGCGCGGACGGAAAGCCAAAGTGAAGAGTGAGAAGAAACAAGTGCAAAGTGAGAAGTGCAAAGTGAGAAGTGAAAAGTGCGGTATTTTGCACTTTGCACTTTGCACTTTTCACTTTTCACTCATCTCTTTTCACTCATCACTCATCGCTTTTGACTTCTCACTCGTTTGAATCACCCAATATCGAAGTGTGGAATTATCACCAATGACAACCAGTTCGAGACGCGGCTTCCTCAACAACTCGCTCACCGCCCTCGCGGGGATCGGCATGCTCGATCTGTTGAGGCGCGATGGACTCGCGGCCGATCGCGATCCTGCGGCGAGTCAATCGGCATGGCGATCCGAACGCGGGGAGGCTCACTTCCCCGCGAAGGCGAAACGCGTTTTGCAGATCTTCTGTCCCGGAGCGGCCTCGCACATCGACCTGTGGGATTACCGCCCCGAGCTGTTCAAGCACAGCGGCAAGCCTCTGCCCGGCGAAGAGAACCTCGTCTCGTTTCAGGGTAAGAACGGCAACCTGATGGCGCCGCCGTGGGAGTTCGTGCCGTGCGGTCAGTCGGGCAAACGCATCTCGTCGCTGCTGCCGCACATGGCGAAACATGTGGATGACATCGCTTTCATTCACTCGATGACGTCGAAGACCAACACGCACGGCCCCGGCTGCGTGCTGATGAATACGGGTCGCGCTCAAGAAGGGTTCCCGAGTGCCGGTGCCTGGCTGAGCTATGCCCTCGGCAGCGCGAACGACAACCTGCCGACATATGTGGCGCTGCCTGACTTGCGAGGCGAACCGCCGAACGGCAAGGCGAACTGGAGCAACGGCTACCTGCCCGCGAAACATCAGGCGCTGGTGCTGGCCGCGCATCTCGATATCCGCAACCTGCGTCGTCCGACCGAGATCACAGCCGACGAAGAGACCGCCTCGCGCGAGTTCCTGCGACTGCTGAATTCACAGCATCAAGTGGCGAACCCCGGCGACAGTGCGCTGGCTGCTCGAACCGCTGCGTATGAACTGGCGGCGCGCATGCAGGTCTCGGCTCCTGAGGTGACCGAACTGGCTGCCGAGTCCGCCGAGACGCACACGCTCTACGGCACCAACAGCGAGAACAAGTTGCAGGCTGCGTACGCTCGCAACTGTTTGCTCGCGCGGCGTCTGCTCGAACGAGACGTGCGGTACGTCAATCTCTACTGCGCGTCGCGAGCCAGTGGCGTCGATGGCCTGCTGAACTGGGACGCGCATCGCACGCTGAAGTCTGACTACGAACGCCACTGCCCGATCTTCGACCAACCGACCGCCGCGCTGCTGACGGACCTCAAACGGACCGGCCTGCTGAAAGACACGCTCGTGCTGTGGACGACCGAGTTCGGTCGCATGCCGACTCATCAAGCCAACACGACGGGCCGCGATCACAACCCGGACGCCTTCACCGTCTGGATGATGGGAGCGGGCGTGAAAGCGGGCGCGGTCTACGGAGCGACCGACGACTTCGGCCGCCGCGCCCTTCAAAACCCGACCAACGTCTGGGAGTTCTACGCCACCGTCCTGCATCTGCTCGGCTACGACTTCAGCCGCCTCACCTGGTACTACAACGGCCTCGACCGCACCCTGACCGACGTGCATGGCCGAGTCATTAAGGAGCTATTGGCATGAGCAAGACCGTTCGCCTCTTTGTACGACGGACTTCCAGTCCGTCGATCAGCGCGACGGACTGGAAGTCCGTCGTACCTCTTGGTCGCGGAGCGACACGGCTACGAACGCTCCTCTGCGTCGCTGTCCTGTGCGCGGTCACTCCGCTCGCCGCTGAGGAAACTGCACCGAAGCCGGAGCAGCTTACGTTCTTCGAAACGAAGATTCGTCCGGTGTTCGTGACGCACTGTTACGAGTGCCATGCGGCGGACTCGAAGATCGTGCAGGGCGGGTTGCTGGTTGATTCTCGGCAGGGGTTGCTCAAGGGAGGCGACACCGGGGCGGCGATCGTGCCGGGCAAGGTCGAGGAGAGTTTGCTCATCAAGGCGCTGCGGCATGACGGGGTCGAAATGCCTCCGAAAGGCAAGTTGTCGGCGTCGGTGATCAAGGATTTCGAAACGTGGATCGCGATGGGAGCTCCCGATCCGCGAGTCGCCAAAGAACTGAAGACGTCGCGGACGATTGATCTCGAAGAGGGCCGCAAGCACTGGGCGTTTCAACCGGTCATCAATCCGGCGGCTCCGGATGTGAACGATGTTACATGGCCGGTCGACTCGCTCGATCGGTTTGTGTTGGCTCGATTGGAGAAGGTCGGGCTGCGTCCGGTCGTTGATGCCGACCGCTATGTGTGGCTGCGAAGAGTCAGCCTCGATCTGACCGGCCTGCCGCCGACGCCCGCCGAGATCGACGCGTTCGTTCGCGACAACTCGCCGCATGCTTGTGAGACCGTCGTCGATCGGTTGCTCAGTTCGCGGGCCTTCGGCGAACGCTGGGCGCGACACTGGCTCGATCTGACCGGGTACGCCGACATGATCGGCACCTCGAACAACGTCTTCGCCGAGCATGCGTGGCGGTATCGCGATTACCTGATCGAGGCGTTTCACAAAGACAAACCGTTCGACCGCTTCGTGCGCGAACAGATGGCCGGCGACTTGCTGCCGTTCAACTCGCCGCAGGAACGGGCCGAGAACATCACAGCGACCGGGTTCCTGATGGTCGGCGATGTCGAGATCGTCGAGCCGGACAAAGCGAAGATGGAAGCCGATCACATCGACACGCAGGTCGCGAAGATCGGCACGGCGTTCCTCGGCATGACGCTCAATTGCGTGCGGTGCCACGATCACAAGTTCGATCCGATCGGGCTGCACGACTACTACGGCATCGCCGGGATGCTCCGCAGCTCGCCGGCCACTCACAAGATCCCATTCGGCGTCTGGAGCCTGCTCAACTCGACCGAACTCCCGGAGACGCCCGAGCAACTCGCCGCGCGGCAGAAGCTCGAAGCGGAACATACGGAGAAGCTCGCCGCGCTGAAGGCCGAGCAACAAAAGTTACAGGCCGAGAAGAAGGATGTTGAGAAGCAGCTTGCACGGGCTGATGAAACCCGTGGGATAGGCTTCCAGCCTGTCATCGCTGCGGTGCCCGCCTCCGCGAGTCAACCCGCCCTCGCTGCTGTGCGTGAGAGCATCGCCGGTAATACGAATGACCGAGGTAATCCGAATGACAGGCAGGATGCCTATCCCACGGTCTTAGCCAGCGCTGACGATCCGAAAGCCTCGCTCACCAAACGCCGCGACGAGATCACCGAGCAACTGAAGAAGCTCGCGGCGGCGATTCAGCACGCCGAGTTCTTCTCGTCGAAAGTGCCGCGAGCCTTCGCGATGCACGACGCCGAGCAACCCGCCGACATGCCGGTCTACATTCGCGGCAATCCTTACGCACCGGGTGTCGTGATCCCGCGCGGGACCGTTCGAGTGGCTTCATGGGACAAGCTCCCGCCGATCCCCGCCGGGCAAAGTGGCCGCTTGCAGCTCGCCGATTGGCTGGCCGACAAACGCAACCCGCTGACGCCGCGCGTCGCCGTCAATCGCATCTGGCAGAAGCTGTTCGGCGAAGGACTGGCCCGCAGCGTCGACTACTTCGGCACGCGCGGCGAAACGCCCTCGCACCCAGAGCTGCTCGATCATCTTGCGTCGCGTTTCATGCAAAGCGGCTGGTCGCAGAAGCAACTAATCCGCGCGCTGGTCCTCAGCCGAACCTATCGCTTGAGCAGCACGAACGACGCACCCAAAGTAGCAGGCACATTCCATGTGCCGTCCGCCAAAACAAACATGTTGGATGACCCACTAGACAGCGACGGCACACGGAGTGTGCCTGCTACTGTGGTCGATCCCGACAATCGCCTGCTGTGGCGGATGAATCGTCAGCGGCTGGATGCCGAAGTACTGCGCGATCAACTGCTTGCCGTCAGCGGCGAACTGAAGCCGAGCCACGGCGGCCCGGCCCTCGTTCTGGAAGAAGTCGAGAACTGCGGGGAACTGAAGAAAGCGGGCGTGAACCCGCCCAACTACACGCATCGCAAACCGCGCGCGGGCGAAGAGTTTCTCCGCACGATCTACCTGCCGGTCATGCGGACCAACACGAACGCGAACGACCGCCTGCGCAGCTTCTTCGATTTCGTGAACCCGGCCCAAATCGCCGGCCAGCGTAGCCAGACCGTCGTGCCGACGCAGTCGCTATTCGTGATGAACAACGCCCTCTTCCGCCAACGCGCGAAGACACTCGCCGACCAACTCATCGCCGCTTCTCCCCAACCCGAAGCACGCCTGAATCAACTCTGGCTGCGAGTCTTCAACCGCCCCATCACCCCCGTCGAACGCGACGACGCCCTGGCCTTCCTCACGCAACTCGACGCGACCATCGAAACTCAAGCCCCCGCCGCGCGCGAATCGCAACGCTGGCAAGAACTCTGCCACAGCCTGCTCGCCTCGAACGAATTCCTGTTCCGGATCTGACATAGAGATTGAAAC
>SXKJ01000192.1 GCA_005778115.1 Planctomyces sp.
GCGATCCAGCGCCTCGCGCCGAACCGCCGCATCAGCAGGTTGCTCGGAACTTCGAACAGGATGTACCCGACGTAGAACATCCCGTAGCCGAGATCGAAAGCGTCCTTGGTTAGCCCCAAGTCGCCCTGCATCTTCAGCCGCGCGAAGCCGACGTTCGCACGGTCGAGGATATTGAGCACATACAGCAGGCATATGAACGGCACGATTCGCCAGGCGACTTGTCGCATCGTCGACTCAGCCAATAGGTGATCGGCAGTCGGCATTCGAGTGGACCCGTCGGCGTTTTGTTCTTGATTCATCGTTGCTTTTCCCAACGATCTGTTTGTCGTCCCATGCTCGGGCTCTTCGCTGCGATGGGGTTCATGAGTGCTCCCGTTCCGTCACTCTCGATCTTCCGATCCTGCATCGTCTGGCCGTTCAGAATCGTGCGCATCCTTGGCCAAGAGGACCATATGTGGCAAACGTCCTGCTGAAGCACCACTGACAGACGCTGTACTTGTCGGCTTATCTCGCTTGCTCCTGGGAGCGGCTTGACGCATCACCTGATTATCAGATAATCAATTCTCTAAACTCGTGGCCTGAAATCGTACTGGAGAAATTCATGCAGGCGTTGCACCGTCCCAAAGTCCGCGATCAGGTTGCTGGTCAAATTCAGCAATTCATCGTCGAGCAGAAGCTTGGGCCGGGGGATCGACTGCCGACCGAGACTCAGCTTGCGGAGACGTTTGGCATCAGTCGGCTGAGTCTGCGTGAAGCCACCAAGTCGCTTGAGTTTCTTGGCATCGTCGAATCGAAAGCCGGCGTCGGGCTCACCGTCGGGCGCATCGACATGGAACGAGTCACCGAGCATCTGAGCTTTCACGCCGGCTTACTGGAAGCCGATCCGCAGCAGCTCATCGACAGCCGCGTGATTCTCGAAACGGGCGTGCTGCCGCATGTCGTCCGGCGGATGAAGGATGACCCGACGATTGAGGCTCGGCTCCGAGAGATCGTCCGGCAGTTTGAGTTGGCTCGCGACCTGAAGACCTTCATCGCGCTCGACATTCAGTTTCATCGCACGCTGCTGGATGCGAGCGGGCTGCAACCGCTGGTCGCGTTCGGCGACTTGTTGCACATCTTCTTTCAGCGGTTCCGCGAGAGCGTGAATAAGGCTGGCTGGAAAGCCGGTGTCGAAAGTCATCAGCTCATTGTGGATGAACTGGCAGCGGGCCGTGTCGCCGCGGCGACGGCCGAATTGCGGAAGCACATCGAGAGTCACAAGGAGCGGATCTGATGCGATGCTCGGTAGGACGGGCACCCTTGCCCGTCCATTGCGAAGACATCTTCATCTGTGCTGATCAAGTCTTGACTAGCACAGATGGCAACGCCGAAGCACAGATGAGAAATCAGTAGAGGAATTCAATATGTCGTTGGAATCCACGCTCGAATTCGTCGGGACATGGAAAGTCGCGGTGCGTCGCGAGCCGCCCGGTGCGTCACTGCGGAACCGGATGGCTTGCGCTGTGTCGCTCATTGCGTGTCTCGCGCTCACGACGGCCTCGGCCAACGCTGCTGACGACCTCGCGCAATCGTTTGCCAAGGAGATTCAACCGCTGCTCGTGAAGGCGTGTGGCAAGTGTCATGGGAAGGAACCCACGGACAACGATGTCGATCTCACGAGCTTCGGTTCGGCTCAGGCGATCATCGCCAAGCCCAAGCTGCTCGGCGATGTCGCCGAACGAGTACGACTGGGCGACATGCCACCGAAGGAAGCATCGCAACCGAGTCAGGCGGAACGCGATCAGTTGCTGAGTTGGATCACGGCGGCGCTCGATGCGGAAGCGGCGGCGCGGGCGGGTGATCCGGGGCCGGTGACGCTGCGGCGGCTGAGTAATTCCGAGTATGACAATGCGATCCGCGATCTCACGGGCGTTGATCTGCGTCCGACGCGGGCTCGCGAGTTTCCCACCGACAGCGTTGGCGGCGAGGGCTTTGCGAATGTCGGCGACGCGATGCCGGTGACTCCCGGTTTGGTCGAACGCTATCACCAAGCGGCTCGCGACGTCGCCGCGCGGGTTGTGCTCTTGCCGAAAGGCTTTCGGTTTTCAGCATCTACCGACCGTCCTGATTGGGCTGAGGACGCACTCAAGTCGCTGCGAAATTTCCATGCTCGCTACGCCGGTCCGAATGGCGAGCCGCCGCTCGCCGCGCATCTGGCGGCGACGCTGAAGCACCGCGATCGGCTCGCTCGCGACGGGGCAGCCGCCATTGCTGCAGTTGCCGCTGAAGAGAAACTCAATGCGACGTATCTGGCGGCGCTCTGGGCGGGGCTGAATGGCAAATCAGCCTCAACCGAAGTCGAATCGCAGACGAAGCAGTGGCGCGAGAAAGCGACCCAGATTGAAGCCGAGAAGCAACGTCGGCAGGCGGCTCTCCAGTCGGCCAAGAAGGCGATCGAGTCGCATTGGAAGTCGTCGAAACGTGTCCTCGCGGAATCAAAGGTTGCGGAGGGGGTCTCGGTTCCCTTCGAGCGCAAGGTCTCGGTTCAGCGCGGCGAACTGCTGCTCTTGACCGTGCTTCCGAACGAGAATCACGGGGCGGACAGCACGCTCGTCGAATGGACGATCCGCGAGACGGCGGGGGATCAACGAACTTGGAGTATCGCCGATCTGACGTCCAATCTGTTGAAGGGGAACCCGTCGCCGGACAAGCACGACGCTCGCTGGAGTTTTTTGGAAACGACATCCACTCCGACGTTCCTCACCGAACGGCGCGACAGCAACGGGGGACGGCCCGAATTGAAATCGTGGAGCCTCGGTTCCGAACCGTCGGTCTTTGTGAACTCGGCAGCGGAACCGATCAAAGTTTGGACGACGTTGCCCGCGCGATCCGTCTTCGTGCATCCCGGACCGAAGCGAAACGTGTCCATCGCCTGGACGAGTCCGATCGCGGGCGAGTTGTCGCTCGCCGGCCGCGTCGCCGATGCCCACCCGGCTGGTCTCGATGGAGTCTCGTTCGAACTGTCGCATCTCGCAGCTCCGGATTTGGGACAGGCTCTGGCTGACTTGGGGAGTGCCTCCACGATTTTGCCGGACGCAGGTCTGCCTCCCGACATGCTGGCTCTGGTGCGAGCAACGTGGCGCGAGGCTACCACCGATCCGGCACCGGTCTTGGCGGCGATCAAGGTCATGCAGGACCAGTTGTTTCAAGGCAACTACCGGAGGAATGCCGCCCTCGCGGTCGGCAACGGTTTTCCTGCGTGGGAGGATTTGCGTCGCGTGGTCGCTCGCGAGCGCGTTCAGGGCGCTGCCCGCGAACCGCTCTTCCGCATGGTCGCGTTGCCCGCTCAGCCCGACACGTTTGTGGTCTGGGACCGACTGCGACTGGAAGGTGGTGATGGGCCGCCGCTGGTGTTTGCCGAGCATCCCGAATTGCGAGCGGCCATCGAGGCGGCCTCCGGGCTCAAGTTCGCTCAGCACCCGCTGGGGCGACCGGTGTCCAAGTCCGCTCTCGTCACGGCTGCTGGTGCTGAGGTCGTCATCGACCTGAGGAAGCTGCCGGCAGAGTTGCAGAAGGCGCTCACGTTGCCTCGCTTCCTTCGCGCTGATGTGAGCCTCGATGAAGCCAGTCCCGAAACGGCCTCCGTTCAAGCATTCGTGATCGCTGCGACTGGAGGCGGCGGCAATTTGGCTGAGCCGGTCGCCAAAGCTGAAGTTGGCGACCCGCATGCCGCACAGATCGTCCATCCGCGCGTCGCCGCCGAACGTGCTCGACCGGCGGCGGAGTTTCGTGCTCTCTTTCCGCCAGCGATCCTCTTCCAACCGATCATCCCGCGCGACGCCCAAGGGAGCGTCTTCTTGTACCGCCGCGAAGACGAGCCGTTGCGTCGGCTGCTGCTCGACGACGCGGGCCGGGCGGAGATCGACCGGCTGTGGAGCGAACTCGAGTTTGTCAGCGAGCAAGC
>SXKJ01000193.1 GCA_005778115.1 Planctomyces sp.
CGGCAACCCCATCGCTCGATAAAACACTTCTGCGGACATGCTGCTCTCTCCTTTCGGGATTCGGAAGAAACACACAACCCGATTGGAAATCAGCATGTCCGCTTATTCAAACAACAGCCCCCAAGAGTCCCGTTGAACCCGAAAAGTGGTGGTTGCCCCGGATTATGATGTTCGCGGCGAGCTAAGGGATCAGGCAGCAGCCCTTCGGCTCGGCGCAAAGGACGGTGCAAAACTGCTTGGGGAATTCATGACGGTTCCCGCGTACCGTCAAAATGGCCGACTGCGCTGGGTCACTCTTCGAACCGATTCTGGTATCCGCCGGTTTCTTGCGTACGCACTTCTTGACGGCAATGGAGGCGCGCGGCCGCGCAACGAAAAATCGACATATAGCGGGATCTCGGCCTACGTTCGCCCATTAATCTGTAATCGACATCAGCCGAAAATGAATCAACATGATGAATTGCTACTGCCAACTCCATTAGGTTGGCCGCCCACAGAAAAGGACTTGCGTGAAACGAAGCTTGATAAAATTCCCCACGAGGAATGGTGTTTGGACGACTGGTTTCCGGCTCAAAAAGATGCGTGTTGGGTGATTCGCGAGGCCAATGATTCCAAGCCGCTCCAGGAATCATTCCTGTTGATGTCAGCCAGTGAACCATCGGATCGCCCCGTGTTCTTCATCGCTCTCTTCGCCGAGACCGAACCGAAACAATTGGTTCATGAACTAGCGGTCCTTTACAAAGTCTCCCCGGACGCGACCCTTGAATCTTCGGATACGATGGAGCGGCTCAACGCTCTCTACGAGAAGGTGCGAGATTTTCCACTCGCCAAATGACCCTTCAGCCAAGCCGGCCGATTTTTGGCTTCGGCCAGCGGGAGCCTGCGCTACTCTGCATCCTCCTCGTTGGGCAGGCTCGTGCGGGGTTGGCCTTGAGCGTCGAAGAGTTGGAGGGAGCCGCCGGAGTCGGTGAGGGAGAGGGTGGCTCCGGGGAGTTCGTTTTGGCCGAAGAGGATGAGTTGGCCGCCGTCCCAGTCGGCGCGGAGCACGACTTGCGGGAAATCGGCGCTGATGACGCACATCGAGCCGCCCAGAGACTCGGCTTGCATGGAGGCTTTCAAGTTCTTGTCGTCGTCGAAGACGCCGATCTTGCCGCCGGAGTCTTCCACCCACACGCCGGCTCGATCTTGGCCGTCGATGCCTTGCACGGAAACGATGCCGCCCAGCGGGCCGACGTGCAGCGACCCTTGGAGTTTGAAGTCGTCGTTGAAGACGGAGACTTGGCCACCGGCGTCGCTCACCGAGAGGCTGGTTCGCGGGTGTCCGTCGGTGCCGTGAATCGTGACCAAACCGCCATGTTCGCTGATTTGCTGCAAGATGCCCTTGTGGCCGTCGGGGCCGCAGACCAGCAATGTTCCGCCGGCATCATTCGTGGAAAGAGCGACGCTGCTCCTGTTGGTCTTGTGGTTGACTGCGAGGCAGCCGCCATGCTGGTTCTGGGTCACCAGGACGCCCGGAGCTTGGCCGTCCGATGAGATGCTCAACATGCCGCCGTCTTGGTCGTGACCCAGCATCACGCATAACTGGTCCTGATGATTCCACAGATCGAGATCGGCACCATTGGACAATGAGCCGCGAGGACTTCCATCCAACGCATGGACATCAATCCGTCCGCCACGCTCGTTCGTGTGCATGGAAACTTGCGGCTCGTTGTCGCGAATCAGACTGAAGAAACTCCCCTCGTTTGAGACCAGCATTCCCATCTTGTGACGTTGATCGCTGCTGAAGACGCTGACCATCCCCTGGTCCTCGGTGGCTTGAAGCAAGACGACTTGTTGCCCCGCGTGGTTCGTGAGAGCGACACCACCATGCCGATCCGCATCCAGATAAACTCGCGCTCGATGGTCGGCACCACAGACGGCGATGTTGCCTCCTTTCTCATCCGCAGCCAGGCTGACGCCGATCTGGCCCAACTCGGCTCCCACCGACAGCATCTCGCACCAAACCGGTCCCAGCATTTTCTGTTGGCTGGCTCGTTCACCAGGAAAGCCGAGCAATCCACAGAGGGCCGTGATTTCTTTCCGCAGAGCTTGCGACTCGCCTTCCAATTGCTCGATGCGAGACATCAGGGTTGTCAGGTCAGAATCCATGAGTGGTTCTCCGCGAGCGATGGGCTTGTTGAAAAGGTCCACGTTGTCAGGGTGGTTCCCGCGCTTCTGCTCTACTGAATTCTCTGCGGTTTTTGAGTAGTGCAGAAGCGCGGGAACCACTGGGACAAGCCCAAGTGGCGAGAAATTCAACAAGCTCGATGTTGTTCGGCTGCGACTGCTTTCTCAGAGGCTTTCCGAAAAGCCCGTAGCCCGACCCCTTGTGGGGCGGAGGATTTTGAATGAGCGTCAATTCCTCAGGAAAATCGCATCCTCCGACCCACAAGGGATCGGGCTACGGAGGAAAGAACCAATTTTTCGGAGAGCCTCTCATTGATATCGCATTTTTCAGTAACGTCGCGGCGTGGCACATCCTGCGAAGTCGCCCATTTGGACGTTACTGCTTTTGCGGCTTCACTTGGATACTGTTGGGACTGGCGATCGAAGATCCGTTTGCCACTTTGATTCGCTAGTAATCATCAAACGGATGTCGGATTGTATGTTTTTGAAAGTCGAGAGAGCCAAACGGTTCAGCGGTCGTCGATCTGATGCCATCAGGATTTCCAAACGGACGCCGATTTGTCAGTCGCATGTTGTCAGGAAAGGCAAACGGGAAAGCGTTAGTTGATCCGAAGTTGTTCTAGTTGGCAAACGGACGTCCTTTTGCGACCTTGGATTTGACGTAAGTCACCGACTGGTCTCTCCGAATCAACTGGGTTGGCCGACGACCGGTCGAGGCTCCGCCGGGTCACAAACCGGACCGTAGCGGCATGGTGCCGGGGGGCGTTTGACCGAGACTTGATCGTTGCCGGTTGCTCGGCGGGTTCCGGTCGGCTTCTCGGCGATGGGTCAGTTGGCATGCAGTCCATCTCGTTGCATGATTTTCGCCACGGTCTTTTGGCAGCATGGGATTCCACGCCACAAGCCGGCGTGAACTCGCGGACTTCTGTAGGTGCCTCGGCTTTCCTCAAAGATGCCCATTATCTGCTGGTGTAACTGTCCACGTCGCTGCGACCACTGATTCGGCGGTCGAGTCCGCCAAGCGTAGAACCCGCTCGAAGACACCCCAAGGACGCGACACATCGTGGTCACTGGCCATGTTCGATGATGCTCCTGAATGAAGCCAAATCGGTGGGCAACGTCCTGTTGAAGTAAGCCACCTCCCGCACGCAGGATGGCCGAATCTATTCTCAATCGGTAAAGCTCTTGGTGAATGTCAGACATGAGCACGGCCTCTGGCTTTAGAAGTTGCCTGAAGACGAATCAAGGCACTGACCGTCAACGGATTGAACATTTCACACGAACTTGGATGCCTTCAAACTCCAACCGGTCAGAACGTAGAACTCCAGCAAGCCGTTTCGAGTTCGGCTATATTCTGACCGGTCGTTCGGTCCCGTTCTCCAGGAGCCAAACTCATGAAAGCCTCGATCGCCCTTTTGAGCCTCATCGTCTGTTCGTTTTCTATGACCGCCACGGCGGCGGATTCGCTGGCCGGAAAGCGGCCCAATATCGTCTTCGTGCTGACTGACGATCAGGGCTACGGTGATCTGTCGTGTCACGGCAATCCGATCTTGAAGACGCCGAACATTGACCGGCTGCATCGCGAAGGGGTCCGCTTCACCGACTTCATGGTCAGCCCGACTTGCTCGCCAACACGCTCGGCGCTGATGACCGGACGGCATGAGTTCCGCAACGGCATCACGCACACGATCAACGAACGCGAGCGGCTGACGTTGTCCGCGACGACCTTGGCTCAGGTACTCAAGTCGGCGGGCTACGCGACCGGCATCTTTGGCAAATGGCATCTCGGCGACGAACCGGATCATTGGCCCAGCCGGCGTGGGTTCGACGAGATGTTCATTCACGGAGCGGGCGGCATCGGCCAGTCGTATGCCGGTAGCTGCGGCGACGCGCCGGGCAACACCTATTTCAGTCCCGCGATCCTGCACAACGGCAAGTTCGAGAAGACCAACGGCTATTGCACCGACGTCTTCTTTACTCAGGCTCTGAAGTGGATCGAAGCGACGAAAGGCAATCAGCCGTTCTACGCACACATCTCGACGAACGCCCCGCACGGGCCGCTCCATGTGCGACCGGAAGACGAAGCTCGCTATGCCGATAAGGTGGACGATCCGAACGCCGCAAAGTTTTTCGGCATGATCGCCAACATCGACGACAACGTCGGCAAGCTGCTCGCAAAGCTCGGTGAGTGGGGCATCGAACGGGACACGCTGGTCATCTTCATGAACGACAACGGCGGCACCGCCGGAGTGAAGATCTACAACGCCGGAATGCGCGCTCAAAAGGGGACGCCGTGGATCGGCGGAACACGAGCGAGTTCCTTCTGGCGTTGGCCCGGCACACTCAAGCCGGCCGATTGCGATCGCCTCGCCGCGCACATCGACTTCTTCCCGACGCTGGCCGAACTCGCTGGCGCAAAGCTGACGGACGAGGTCAAGAAACAAGTCGAAGGCCGCAGCCTCGTCTCGTTGCTGAGCAACCCGCAAAGCAATTGGTCCGACCGCATGCTGTTCACACACGTCGGCCGCTGGCCTAACAGAGCCGACCGCTCAAAGTTCAAGTACGCGACGTGCAGCGTCCGCAATTCTCGCTATCAATTGGTGACTGCCTCCAAAGGGGAAACCAAGAACTGGCAACTCTTCGATCTGAAAGCCGATCCCGGCGAGAAGACCGATATCGCCGACAAACACCCGGATGTCGTCAAACAGCTCGACGGCGAATACGACCGCTGGTGGGAATCAGTGCAACCGCAACTCGTCAACGAAGACGCGGTGCCTCCGGCCGAGAACTCATTCAAGACACTGTTCAATCAGCAGTTCGCCAACAAAGCTCTTGGCGAGCGGGGCGGCGTTAGCCCCCCGGTCAGTGGTCCAGAGAAACCAGCCAATGCTCCAGAGAAAACCGGGGGGCTGACGCCGCCCCGCTCGCCTGACGCAAGGAGGAAAGCAGTCGCGAAGAAGACGAATCCCTCGTTGGAGAAGATTACCGACGATCCCGCTCTGCCGCGCGTGTTGCTGATCGGCGATTCGATCTCGATGGGCTACACGGTGCCGGTTCGCAGGCTGCTCGCGGGGAAGGCCAACCTGCATCGCATCCCGGTCAACGGCGGGCCGACCACCAATGGCATCGCGAATCTCAAGAAATGGCTCGGCGACGGCAAGTGGGATGTCATCCATTTCAACTGGGGCCTGCATGACCTCAAGCTGATCGACAACAAGCATCAAGTCCCCATCGACGAGTACGAAAAGAATCTGCGCGAACTCGTCACGCAGATGAAAGCCACGAACGCCAAGTTGATCTGGTGTTCGACCACGCCGGTCCCCGACGGAGCTTCCATCCGCAACAAAGAGGACGGCCCGAAATACAACGCCGTCGCCAAGAAGATCATGGAGGAGATGCAGGTGCCGATCGACGACCTCTACGAGTTCGCTCTGCCGCAGCTCGACAAGATCCAGCAAAAGGAGAACGTCCACTTCTCACCAGCCGGATCGGAAGTGCTTGCTCAGCAAGTCGTGAAGTCGATCGAGCAGCACTTGCCGAAGAAATAGAGATTACGCGCCCCACCGTGAGACAATTTGGCGAGCGGGGTGGCGTCGGCCCCCGGTCCCTTCATCGCAAGACCGGGTGCTTTCGCCGAAAAACCGGGGGGCTGACGCCGCCCCGCTCGCCTGTTTATTCCTCTGCCAACAAGGATCGCCGCCATGAAAACCGTACTCCTGACGATCGCGTACTGCCTTGGCTTCGGAGCCGCTGCCTATTCCGCCGATGCTCCGAAGCCCAACGTGTTGGTCATCGTCGCGGACGATCTCGGCTGGGGAGAACTTGGTTGCCAGGGGAACAACGAGATCCCCACGCCGCACATCGACTCGATTGCCAAGAGCGGCATCCGCTTCACGAGTGGTTATGTCAGCGGCCCGTATTGCTCGCCCACGCGAGCTGGCCTGATGAGCGGCCGCTATCAGCAGCGCTTTGGCCACGAGTTCAATCCAGGGCCGACCGCACCTGACAACTTCGGCATCAAGTAGACCACGATCGCCAATCGGCTCAAAGACGCCGGCTATGCCACGGGGATGTTCGGCAAATGGCATCTCGGCGACGGCGACTCGCATCCGCTGAAGCGCGGCTTCGATGAGTACTACGGTTTCCTCGGCGGAGCACATCCTTATCAACAAATCGGCAACGGCCGCAGCGCGATTCTGCGCGGCAATGAGCCGGTCGAGAAGATCGAATACACGACGCTCGACTTCGGCCATGAAGCGGCCAAGTTCATCGACAAGAATCACGACAAGCCCTGGTTCGTGTACCTGCCGTTCAATGCGGTTCACACACCGATGGAAGCTCCGCAGAAATACCTCGACCGCTTCGAGAAGATCACCGACAAGAGACGCCGCACGTTCGCGGCGATGCTCTCGGCGATCGGCGAAGTGCTCGGCAAGCTGCACGAGAATAAGCTCGAAGAGAACACGCTGGTGGTCTTCTTCGCCGACAACGGCGGCCCGACCGCTGCCAACACCTCCGTCAACGGCCCGCTCAATGGCTTCAAGGCCTCCGTCTGGGAAGGGGGCGTGCGCGTGCCGTTCCTCATGCAGTGGAAGGGCAAGTTGCCGGCGGGCAAGGTCGAGGATCGGCCAGTTATTCAAATTGACGTGCAGGCCACGGCGCTCGCGGCGGCGGGTGTCGCAATCAAGCCGGAATGGAAACTCGACGGGGTCAACCTGTTGCCCTATCTGACCGGCGAGAAGAAGGGCTCGCCGCACGACGCGCTCTTCTGGCGATTCGGAGCACAACGTGCCGTGCGTATGGGGGACTGGAAGCTGACCGACACTGGCGAATCCACCATGCTCTTCAATCTCGCCAAAGACATTGGCGAGAAGAACGACTTGGCGTCGCAAGAGGCAGACAAGCTCAAGCAACTCGAAGCCGCCTACGTCGAATGGAACAAAGGCAACATCGAACCCGCCTGGGGAAAAGCCAATCGCAGAGCCAAGAAGGCCAATCCCAATCAGCCCAAGAAGAAAAAGAAGAAGAACGCGGCGTAGTACTATGCGATCCCAGCACGACGCGCCAGCGAGTGGTTTTTTTCCAATAACCACTCGCTGGCGCGTCGTGCTGGTTTCTGTCACTTATCACCGAATAGCCGCTTGAGCCGCTCTTGGTGATAACCGAGTCGCTCGCTCGCCGACATCTTCGCGAAGTTCGGACGCCCGGCCTCCGGCATCTGTGCTGCCGAATCAACTTTCTCCGTCGTCGGTGTCGGCAAGCTGATCACCGTACCGCTGCCGCCGTAGCTCATCACGTTGGTTTGCAGCTTGAGATCATCTTCCAGCGAACGCTGCGGAGTGATCTTCAATTCTTGCAGGACTCCGTGATAAGCCCGCACCGCCTCACGCGGTTCGATCACGCCGTCGGTGATGTATCGCAGCATCTGAATGAAAGCGAGTTGATGCTCGGCGTTGTTGATCTTGCGCCCGTACAGGGCGACTCGCGCTCCGTACTTCTGCGCTTCGTGAATCAGCAGAAACGCATCGAGCGTTGTTCCCGCCCCGCCCCCCAGAATGCCGACGATCAGATGCGGGTCGAAGCGGACCAGTTCCTCCATCGCGCGCGGGCCGTGATAGACCATCTTCAAAAACGTCGGCCGACCGGCGCTCGTGACTCCGGCCAGCGAGCGAGCGATCACGTCGTTGATGAACCCCGGCAACTGATCTGGAGCGACGGCATCTGGGACGTTCGGGTCGAAGATCTCCAGGAAGTAGCGGAAGCTCTTTCGCTCGCACTCTTCGCGGAATTCTTTGAACTGGTTAAGCACGTCGATGTCCAACTCAAGCTGGTTGTTGAAGGTCGTCGAGTACAGGCCGAGATCAACGCCAAGCTTCCGCTCTTCCGGCTCACAATCGAGATGCCCGCACTGCATGTGATCGAGACTCGCCGTCCGAAACGGGCGAGCGGGAGTCGTGTGGATTCTCCCGCCGCGATGAATATGCACGTCGGTCGCATCGTTCGCGCGAGCCGCCGGCGTGATGTGCGTGTTGTCGAACCGCCGCTCCTGAATCGTCAGGATTTCGCTGGTGCTGGCGGACATCAGCACGATATCCACCACCCCTTGGTCGATGACCTCGCGAATCTGCTGGCGATACTGAGCCAACGTCTTGAATCGGACCTCGCCATCATGCCGTTCAGGCGACTTGCCAGGCGCACCGATCGAGAAGCCCATGTCGGCGTCCTTCGCATCGGCGATGATGAACTCTTTGCAGCCGCTCGGATCGGCATGGATCGCGGCCAGCTTTCGGTCGAGTGATTTTTCAATGGGCATGAGACAACGACTAGCTAAAGGAGATGTGGATGGCTAACCCGAAGCGTCAGCGAGGGCGAACGCTTCACAACGCTTCGAGTCCCGGAAATACGGCCTGTGGAGCGTTCGCCCTCGCTGACGCTTCGGGTTAGTCTGTGTCTGTCGATGGTATGTCTCGTTCGCTCAATGCCACAAGACTCGTTGAGGAGAGGACTCGTCTCATGAAATCGCTCCGCGTCGCCACCTGCCAGTTTTCCGTCGAAGGCCGAGTTGACCACAACCGACGCTGGGTGTTGAAGCAGATCGCTCAAGCGGCCGAGCAACAGGCCGAGGTCGTGCATTTCTCCGAGTGCGCGCTCTCAGGCTACGCAGGAGTCGACCTCCCCGGGATCGCCGACTTGGATTGGAACGCCCTCGCCGCTGCGACGTACGACGTAATGTCCGCCGCGAAAGAGCATCGAGTCTGGGTGCTCTTGGGGTCGACGCATCGGCTCGATGAGAAGCACAAGCCGCACAACTGCGTGTACGTCATCAATCCGAAAGGCCAGATCGTCGATCGCTACGACAAACGCTTTTGCACCGGCGCGGGAGGCAAACGAGCGACGCTCGACCTGTGTCATTACTCCCCCGGCGATCGCTTTGTCACGTTCCAGGTGAAGGGGATCACCTGCGGAGTCGCCATTTGCTACGACTATCGCTTTCCCGAGCTGTATCGCGGCTACAAACAGCTCGGCGTCGAGGTCATGTTTCAGTCGTTCCACAACGCTCGCAAAACAGTCGCCGCCGATCCGAGATACAACATTTGGAAAACGATCGTCCCCGCGACCATGCAATGCCGAGCGGCCGAGAATCACTTCTGGTTCAGCGCGAACAACAGCACCGCTCGCCCATCCTGCTGGGGCAGTTTCGCCGTCCGCCCCGATGGCCTGATCGTCGGCCGCCTGCCGCGTCATCGTCCCGGAGTGCTGATCACCGACATGCAACTCGATCCCGACTGCTTCGACGCACCCGCACTCTGGCGACCATCCGCGATGAGCGGTCAGCTTCACAGCGGTCAGTTGGTGGATCACCCGCGCTCGAGCGACGTGACGACGGTTTGAATCGGCCTCGAATGAGTTTGGCGAGCGGGGCGGCGGCAGCCCCCCGGGGCGTTCCCCGC
>SXKJ01000194.1 GCA_005778115.1 Planctomyces sp.
GATGACGCCGACTACCGGCGCGGACGCCTGACCAATCACAAAGTTTTCGGTGAAGCAATGGCGATCCTGGCGGGCGATGCTCTGCTGACGATGGCGTTTGAGGTGGTCGCTCGCGACGTGCGACCGGCGGCGGTCGCAGCGGCGTGTTGCGCGGACCTCGCCTTCGCCGCCGGAGCGTGTGGCATGGTAGGCGGCCAGGTGGCGGATCTCGAGGCCGAGAATCAATCCGTTCCGCTCACTGACGGTCGCGGTACGGAATCTCTCACACATCTTCAGTCGATTCATCGGCGTAAGACTGGCCGTTTAATCCGCTCGGCACTGACGCTGGGTGGGCGAATTGCTCAAGCCAATGTTGCAGTTCTGGGGACGCTCGACCATTATGGTTCCTGCATTGGTTTGGCGTTTCAGATTGCTGACGACGTGCTCGACGTGACTGGGTCGAAGGATAAGTTGGGCAAAGGGGTTGGCAAGGACGCGGGACTCGGCAAGCTGACGTATCCCGGCCTCATCGGCTTGGACCGCAGCCGGCAGATGGCTCGTGATCTGATCGACGAAGCGTGCCTCGCGATCGCCCCTTGGGGCGAACGCGGCCGACGCTTGGAGGCGTTGGCTCACTTTGTTCTAGAAAGAGATCATTAGATGACGTTCGATCTGCTTTCGCGTATCGAGTCTCCGCGGGATTTGCGGGGACTCTCGGACGAGCAGCTTCGCCAATTGGCCGCGGAAATCCGCGAGGCGCTTTGCTCGGTCTGCGCTGACCGCACCGCTCACTTCGCCAGCAATCTTGGTGTGGTGGAGTTGTGCCTGACGCTGCATCAGGTCTTCGACTTCTCGAAGGACCGGCTGATCTGGGACACCGGGCATCAAATCTATCCGCATAAGCTGATCACCGGGCGGTTGGCTGAGTTCGCGTCGATCCGTCGCAAAGGCGGCTTGATGGGATACCCCAACCCGGAGGAATCTGACTACGACCTGTTCATGACGGGACATGCTGGATCGAGTGTCTCGACCGTGCTGGGCCTGAAGGTGGCCGACGATCTGTTGCATGCCGACGGTCGTCGATCCGTCGCAGTGGTCGGTGACGGAGCGTTGCCGTCTGGCATCGTCTTTGAAGCATTCAACAACGCGGCTGGACTGAAGAAAGACCTGCTGGTCATTCTCAACGACAACAAGATGGGCATCTGCCCGCGCGTCGGCGGCTTGGCCGAGACGCTTGATAAAGCTCGTGTTGCGCCGTTCTACAATGGTTTGAAACGCGACGTGGCGTGGCTGCTCAACAAACTGCCGGTGGTCGGCGAAACCGTGGAGCACGCGCTCGCTCAATTCAAAGACGCGGTCAAAGGTTTTCTTCACGGCGGAATGCTGTTCGAGGAAATGGGCTTCCGGTACATCGGCCCGGTGGATGGTCACGACATTTCCGCATTGCGGCGTTATCTCGAAATGGTCAAGGACGTGCGCGGCCCGGTGCTGTTGCATGTCTTCACGGAGAAGGGGCACGGCTTCGAGCCGGCTTGCCTCGACCCGGTCAAGTTTCATTCCCCCTCACCGTTCACTCGCACTGAAGACAACGAGATCGTTCCGGTGAAAGTGTCTTCCAGCCGCGCGTACACGAACGCGATGAGCGACGCGATTTATTCGGCGATGAAACGGGACACGCGTGTCTGCGTGTTGACCGCCGCGATGTGTGCTGGCAATGCGCTCAACAAGATTCGCACTGAAATCCCCGATCGCTTCTTCGACACCGGCATCTGCGAAGGCCACGCCGTCGCGTTCGCAGCCGGCATGGCGAAGAGCGGAATGAGACCAGTCGTCGATATCTACAGCACGTTTCTGCAACGGGGCTTCGATCAGATCTTCCAAGAGGTCGCACTGCAAAACCTGCCCGTGGTGATGTGCTTGGATCGCGCCGGATTGGTCGGCCCTGATGGTCCGACTCATCATGGGGCATTCGACAACACCTATCTCCGCTGTTTCCCGAACATCGTGCAGATGGCTCCCGGCGACGAAACCGACGTCGCGCCGATGTTGGACTTCTCGGTGAATCACGACGGCCCGACCTCAATTCGTTATCCCAAGACGAACGTCGTGCGCATCGAACGTCCCGCAGCGTCGGTGGAACTTGGCAAAGCCGAGATTTACGAGTGGGGCACCGACGGCATGTTCATCGCCTTCGGCACGCTGTTCGGCGACTGCGTGCTCGCTGCGGAGAAACTGCGAGCGGATGGTCTCGACGTCGGCGTCATTAATGCCCGCTTTGCGAAGCCGCTCGACACCGAAACGATTCTCAAAGCGGTCGAAGAATGCGGCTTTGTCATCACCGTTGAAGAAGGGACGCTCTGCGGTGGCTTCGGCAGCGCTGTTCTCGAAGCCGTCAACGACGCCGGACTCCACACCAATCACATCAAAAGGCTGGGCATCCCCGATCGATTCATCGAACACGGAGAACGCGCCGAATTGCTGGCCGACATCGGGCTCGACGTCGATGGCTTGGTGGCTACGGCGCAGGCGATGTCGAACATCGAAACGCGGGTATGACTGGCGTTGACGGCCGGTTCAATCCGCTCGGCGGACGAGTCTCATGCCTTGGCCAAGATAGAGTTCTTGCAGATCGCTGTTGGTCCAGCGTTCGTGGCCGGCGTCGGGAGTCGGTTCGCCGATCTCGACCAAGTCGGTGACGAAGCCCAACAACACGACCGAATGGCGTACGCCGGGAGTCCAACCGAGTTCGGTTTGGTATAGCGGATCGGCTTGGGCGGGACGCGACAACCCAACGCTCAAGATGGCGGGGCTAAGCGATCGCAGGTTGTCCGCCGAACCAGTGAAGACTTCGACGTCCCACTCGGTTCCAGCCGTCTTCTTTTTCAGTCCGCGATACAGCCCCATCCAGTTGGTCCCCTGGCGAGTCAAACAGAGATCGGCCATTTCCTGCTCGGTGGCTGGAATGCCGTGCATTTGCAGCAACGTCGCGGCCGACGCGGCGGAGCATGTTTGTTTGGTCGTTTGTAGGCAGACCCCTTCGCTCCAAGAGTGTCCGCATCTTGGGGCAGTTCCCATCAGCGGTGAGAGGACGACGAAGATTCCCGCGAGTTGCAGCGCAGTCACCGTCAAGCCGCGTCGCCAAGCCGGCATCGAAGACTGTGCCGAGGCCAGGCCTCCCAGAAGTGCCGCCTCGAATGGAAACCAATTGCCGAGCACGATCAGGTTGGAAAACGGCAACCACCGCACAAGGGCGGTTTGATCCCACACACACCCGATGTAAGCAATCAACAAGACGACCGTCAGCACGCTCAGCCGATTGACGGCACGAGTCGAGACACGACGACCGATCGTCCGGCCGACGCCGAACAACGCGGCCGACAAAGCCGCCAAAACCAGCAGTCCGAAGTAGAGATCCCCCATGATCGGGGCCTCCGCAGGCAAGAAGGGAAGTGTGCCATTGATGAAGATCGGATGAAGGAAATGTGAACGATTAGCTTTGTTTCGTCTACAGAGATTTCGCACGGCTCGGCAATATTCCGTTTTCTGCGGCCGCTCGTAGTCAAACGACGTTCGTCCGGACGAATGCCGGCCACGCACGTTTTGAAGGAGATTTCATCCGGCTTCTTCTTTCTGAAATGGCACCGCTTAGATAGTCGAAGCCCATAACTCCTTTGTCTCACGCCAATGCCCGGCTTCAGGCCGACCGAGGTTGTCATGTCTAAGAATCTCTTGCATCGCTGGCTGTGGCTGTTGCTGCTGGGGCAATTCACCCAGTTCGCGTTCGGCGACGAGCCGTCCCGGTTCGTGCGGACTCAGGCGGGAGAGTTACCGATCATCCTGTCGGCTCCGCATGGCGGGACATTGGAGGTGCCCGACGTGGCGGTCCGCAAAGGCGAGGGTTTTCCGGCCGGCGGGAGTGGATTCGTTGTCGATCGCGACACGGGCACTGAAGAGCTGGCTCAGCACGTGGCAGAGGCGATTGAGAAGCGATTCGGTAAGAAGCCGTATTTTGTGGTTCAACGGGACTCTTGGGGACTGGTGATATAGCGGCTCATCCAGCGAGTGTGAACTTGGCGTGGTGGAGCGTGAGGAGTCGGAGTTTGAAGTGGTCGTAGCGGCGGTAGCCGTAGGCTCGGCGTTGGAGGAGGCCGATCTTGTTGTTGGTGCCTTCCAGC
>SXKJ01000195.1 GCA_005778115.1 Planctomyces sp.
ACTTCTTGGCGAGCTGGGCATTGTCAGCCCCCAGTTCATTCCCGACGTACCGGGGAGCTGACGCCGCCCCGCTCGCCTGGTTTATCCCTGACGATGCGAACTGTTGCTCGCGTTGTTCGTCGAGTGGTTGTAGGTCACTCCGCCCAATTCGGCGAGCTTGCGCATCAACTCGTCAGTGAGCGCTTGAAGCAATTCTTGCGTCTTGCGTTGGCCTTGCCAGGGACTGAGGTCGATCGGCTTTCCATAAGTCACGCGCACGCGACTGGGAGTATAGAACGGCGTCACCATGCTCTCGGTTTTTGGCACGCCATTAATGTAGACCGGAATGATCGGTACGTTCGCCTTCAGCGCCAGGAATGCGATGCCAGGGTTCGCGGCGCGCAGACCGTCACCGGTATTGATGCCCCCTTCGGGAAAGATGCCGATCAAGTCGCCTCGTTCCAGTCGCCGCACGGCCTCGCGAGTTGGGCCCATGTCGTGGCCGTTGCGATCAACCGGGATCGACTGCATTGCCCGGCTGATCCAGCCGGTCAAGCCCGGCTGTTCGTAGTATTCGCGAGCCATCAAATATCCGATCACGCGGATCGACCGCGCGTGTTCTTCGTATCGCAGGTGCGAGTTCATCCAGGCCATCATTGGGTCGATGGGGCTGCGATGATTCGCCAGGATGATCGCGCCGCTCGATTCGGGATACGGGCAGCGTCCGTTCGCTCGCCAGCGAAACATGAACGCGACGTAAAGCCGCTCGACCAAAAAGAGCAGCCAGACTTTCCAACCGTCACGACAGCGTCGCTTGGAAGCCAATAGCAACCAGATCGCGATCGCCGCGTAGGCCAGCAGCACCAATTGAGCAAGTTGATCGGGCGTCATCGGCAGCCAACGAGTTCATTGGAACGAAGTGCGTACTGAGTAGTGAGTCCGTGCCCGTCGATCAAGAGCCATGGACTGACGAGCTTTTCAATCGTAGGGTGGGTCGAGTCATCGAGATCCACCAATTCGCTCGCCAATTATGGTGGGTCTCAACGACTCGACCCACCCTACGCCTACAGCGTTCAGCCGCTATCATCCGCCGCTTTGAGCCATGCTGGCTCGCTGTCTGGATTGATTGAGTTGGGATCGGAGATCTGTGATGAAGGTATTGGTCATTGGCCAAGGGGGCCGAGAACACGCGCTGTGCTGGAAGCTGAAGAACTCGCCGTCGGTTGAACGGGTCTATTGCGCTCCGGGGAATGTCGGCACTGCTTTGGAAGCGACAAATGTGGAGATCGCCGCCACCGATGTTGAGCGGTTGGTGCAGTTCGCACAGTCAGAACGGATTGACCTGACTGTTGTCGGTCCGGAAGCCGCGCTGGTCGCGGGGGTGGTTGATGCCTTCCAAGCAGCGGGTCTGCGAATCTTCGGGCCCACAAAGAAGGCCGCCGAGTTGGAAGGTAGCAAACTCTTCTCAAAGGAATTGATGCGGAAGGCCAACGTGCCGACTGCCGAATTCCGTTCGTTCTCACGCTACCAAGATGCGGTCATGTATCTCGAAGAGCGCGAAGAAACGCCGCTGGTCATCAAGGCGGATGGACTCGCATCGGGCAAAGGGGTCTTCGTCTGCAAAGACCGGAAGGAGGCTCTGGACGCCGTGAAGCAGATCATGGTTGATCAAGCTTTCGGAACGTCGGGAAGTAAGATCGTGGTCGAAGAATGCCTTTACGGGCACGAAGCAAGCATCCTCGCCATTGTTGACGGCAATACGATCCTCACGCTGGAAGCATCGCAAGACCACAAGCGGGCGCAAGACGGTGACGCCGGACCAAACACCGGCGGCATGGGTGCGTATTGCCCGACGCCGCTGATCACCACCGAGTTGATGGATCAGATCGTCGAAAAGGTGCTGGTTCCGACGATCCACTTTATGAATGTCGAAGAGCGACCGTTCAAGGGCTGCCTCTACGCAGGCATCATGGTGACGAACCAAGGTCCGAAGGTGCTGGAGTTCAACGTCCGCTTTGGTGATCCGGAAACGCAACCAGTGCTCATGCGGCTTAAGTCGGATCTTGGCGAACTGCTCAAGGCCGCCGCGGATGGCAAGCTTGCAGAGTTCGGTCCCGCCGAATGGGATCCGCGTCCGGCCGTCTGCGTCGTGATGGCCGCCGAAGGTTATCCGGGGACCGTGAAGAAGGGGGCCGTGATCCGCGGCCTCGATGACGCCGCTCAAATCGCCGATGCAAAAGTTTTCCACGCGGGAACCGCTTGCAAAGGGGGCGATGTCGTAACCGATGGTGGCCGAGTGCTCGGCGTCACCGCGCTGGGAGCGGACTTCGCTGAGGCCAAGCTCAACGCATACCAAGCCGTGAAGTGCATTCACTGGCAAGGTGGCTGGTGTCGCAAAGACATCTCGGATCGCGCGCGATCGTACTTCACGGAAGGCTGAGCGCTAGCGAAACAATGATCCTCAGGCGAGCGGGGTGGCGTGAGCCCCCCGGTAATCTGTCATCGCCGCAACTACCGGGGGGCTGACGCCACCCCGCTCGTCAATGGTTGGGGAACGGCCGAATGCCCACCGATTTTCGCCCTGCCGCTTCACTCGATGTTCTCCGCCTTCGCGCAAGACTGCTGGCCTTCACACGCCGCTTCTTCGATGAGTCCGGCTATTGGGAGGTCGACACGCCAATCCTGTCGCACGAACGGGTGATCGACCCGAACATCGAGCCCTTCGTCACACACAATTCGTCGAGCGAGCAATTGTCGCTGCAAACGTCTCCTGAATTCGCGATGAAGCGGCTGTTGGCTTCCGGAGCCGATGCGATTTATCAACTCGGCAAAGTGTTTCGCCGCGGAGAACTCGGCCGGTTGCACAACCCGGAGTTCACCATGCTGGAGTGGTATCGCGTCGGCGACACTCACCACGAGCAAATGAACTTCGTGGAAAAGTTCGTCAGCGAGTTCGCCAGCGAAGTTGGGCAACAATCCTCCGCATCCCCTCACCCCTTCGAGCGTCTGACCTACGACCAAGTGTTTGAGCGGCACACCGGCTCAAAGGTTCTCTCTCGCCCGACCGGAGAAATCATCGCACTGGCTCGGCGGCTGGGAGTCGGTGCTCCCGAAAGCCTGCTGTCGAATGATCGAGACGGTTGGCTGAACCTGTTATTGGCCGAACGAGTCGAGCCGCATCTGGGCCACGATCGGCCGACGTTCGTCTATGATTATCCGGCCTCCCAAGCCGCGCTGGCTCGCGTGCGTGTCGCGGGACCAGTCTCCGTCGCCGAGCGGTTTGAGCTGTATGTGAGCGGCATCGAACTCTGCAACGGCTATCACGAACTCACCGACGCCAATACACTCCGTGCCCGCATTCGTCATGAAGCGACGGCGAGTGGACAGCACATCCCTGAACCGGCCCGGTTGCTGGCCGCGATGGAGCAAGGTCTTCCCGCATGCTCCGGCGTGGCACTGGGATTCGATCGCTTGTTGATGCTCTGCCTCGGAGCCAACTCGATCCGGCAGGTGACCCCATTTCCGTTCGAGATCGCCTGACACAAAGAATTGCTGTGCGCAAAAAATCAGCCTGACCCTCCGAATCGGGAGGCTCGCGCCCTTCCCGACTCGAAGAGTCAGGCGACAGCAACATGTGTTCGTCTCTAGTATTCGCCGACCCGCTCGCCGCCGTCGCGTGTGGCGATTGCTTTGAGGATTTTGAAATCGGTGTTCTTGGCAATCGACCGGCTGGAACCATCCGCGAGGGAGAAGTTGCAAGAATCCTGATGCCAACTGCCGAAGCCGAAGAAGTGGATGCCCGACGTCGTCCAATAGGTGTCGAACGAAGAGGGACGCATGGTTGGAATCATTCCGTCGGTTCCGCGATCGGGAATGTTGTTGTTGTCATCGTCGGCAAACCGGGCACAGCAGCTATTGCCGTCCCCCCAAAAGCCCATCAGCGATTCGCCAATTAACAACGTGTTGGATTCACCGTCACGGATTGAGCGAAACGAGATCGAGCTGTCCTGAAACATGATTCCGGTCCCATTCGCCGCTCCGATGCAGCCACGATAGTTCGAGTAGCCGTAGCCGCTCGGACGACTGGAAGGCAACGCGCTCGACGGGCAGGTGTAGGTGCCAATCAACTGCTGGCAGGCGGCCATATTGTCGGTGACCATCATGCCCATCATGGGATTGTACTTGGGGTTGCTAAAGTTGACGCCCACCGTCGCTTGCCCCATCTGCGACAGAATGAGCGCATGCCAACTCCAGCTATCGGAGTACTGCCAGTCGTTCAACTGCACTTGTTGGACGACACCGTTGATGGGCGGGCCCAGCGGAACATTGATGGGTGTGGTGAACGGCACCAAAAAACCGGCCGTCGGACTGACGATAAAACCCGATGGGAAGCACTTGTGCGAATCGGCGTAGTTGTGGCAGGCGAGCGCCAGTTGTTTGAGGTTGTTCAAGCATTCGGTTCGTCGACCAGCTTCGCGAGCCTGCTGCACGGCGGGCAACAGCAGCGCGGCCAGCAGGGCGATGATGGCAATGACCACCAGCAGTTCGATCAGCGTAAAGCCGGATCGGTTGGAGTGAGTGCGGTCTGAGAGCAAAGGGGTCTTCATGAATGAATCTCCGGCAGACAGGATGAGTCGCCCGCAAATACGAATCGGAGGGTATCAGCCGGCAAATGCCTGTCAATCGAGGAAGTTTTTCCAGGCGGAGTACCGGCGCGAGGTGAGTTGATGAGCCAACGACGGACTGCGAGCCGGCTTGCTCGGCAGACGGAACAACCTCATGCCAGCTTCTTGTGGCGTGCGGCCTCCCTTGCGGACGTTGCACTTCAAGCAGGCGCAGACAATGTTGTCCCAACTGGACGGGCCACCGCGGCTGCGCGGGACGACATGATCGAGACTGAGATGACTGTTGCCAAATTGTTTGCCGCAGTATTGGCAGCGATTCTCGTCCCTCAAAAAAACGTTCCGGCGGTTGAACTTGACCGCGTTGCGCGGCACGCGGTCGTAATCCAGCAGCCGGATCACGCGAGGGACTTGGATCGAGAAGCTGACGGTGCGTATCCAGTCATCCCACTCGCAAAGTTCTTCGACCGCTTGTTTGGCATCGCTCAACTCGCGCCAACGATCGAAGTCGAAGGACTGATACTGGCCGTCTTCCACAGAGACGACCTCAGCCAAGCCCTTGTAGAGAAGGGTGAACGCTCGCCGCACAGCGACAACATGCACCGGCGCATAAGCTCGGTTCAGAGCCAAGACGCTGGCTTGCATCGCCGCAGAGGGGCCGGATCGTGACTCAACAACGTGACTGAAACGTGTAGAAATCATGGGACCATTCCAACGGACAGAGGCCGGAACGGTCGAATCTCGCTTCCCAAGCGGGGCGGAGTCTAGCGGTGGCCTAAAGCACGAACAACTCCCTGTCCGCGCTGTTTCCGCGGGTCATTGAAATCAGAGAAGTGTGCCGACGCTGGAATCGCTATTGTCCCCATGAGTTTCGTATGCGGCTGTCTCCGAGTGTTGAGGCGAGTCATTTCATGAGTGGTCGAACCTGCAATCCAGAGCGTCCCACAACCATTGGGTTGATCGGGCTGGGCTTGATTGGTTCGGCGGTCTCCGAGCGACTCCTGGCTGCCGGCCATACGGTCATCGGATTCGATGTCGTCGACGAGGCGCGAAACAAGCTCAGCCAAAGCGGCGGGGTTCGCACGGGAACCGTGCAAGAGGTGGCGCAAGCGACCGACATCGTGATGCTCGCGTTGCCGAACGATGTGGTTATGGCCGAAGTGCTGCGAGACATCAGTGACAGCCTGCGACCTGGCCACATCCTGGCCGACTTGGGGACCGGTGATCCCCACGCGGCCGAATCGCTCGCGGCCGAATTGAGCGAGCGAGGCGTGCAGTTCCTCGACGCGACGATCTCCGGCAGCAGCGCGCAGGTGCGGCGCGGCGATGTGCTGGTCATGGTCGGTGGTGAAGAGTCCGCGTTCGAGGTCACTCAGCGGTTTTTTGAATCGTTCGCGTGGCAAGTGCGGCATGTCGGGCCGAGCGGACAAGGGGCTTGGATGAAGCTGGTGACGAATCTCGTGCTGGGCCTGAACCGCGCGGCATTGGCGGAAGGCCTCGCGTTCGCCGAATCGGTCGGCGTCGATCCGGCGGAGGCGCTTGCTGTGCTGCGGGACAGCATGGCCTACTCGCGGATCATGGATACGAAGGGACCGAAGATGGTCTCGCACGACTTCACACCGGAAGCGAGGCTATCACAGCATCTCAAGGATGTGCGACTAATTCGCGAAGCGGCCGAGCGTGTTGGTCAGTCATTGCCGCTCAGTAGTGAGCATCAACGGCTATTGGAGTTGGCGGAATCACTCGGCCTGGGTGGCCTCGACAACAGTGCGATCATCGAGGCGCTGCGAACGCCCCGCTCGCCAATCGTCCTGAGAATCTCATTCACGTCCTCAAACCATTCGTCGTCTCCGTTCATTCGTCGGGCTTCTTTGGTCCCGAGGAATAAAAGGAGACGACGAATCGGTCTACTCCTCGCCGAAGTGCATCCGCACGCGCAGGCAATCGATGGCGGGTCGAAGATGCTCGTAAGAGACCTCGCCGTTGAGTTCGTCAAAGATCGGACGGAGCTTCTCGAAGCCATGCTTCCGCGTCGCGGCTTCAATGCGCGGAATCAACTCGGCTGACACCCACGGCGAGGCATCGGTGATTCCGTCGTGGCGGATGAACTCCGAGAGATATCCGGAGACTGTCGAGGTCGCTCGTGACATGAAGTTTGCCACCTCTTCAACCGACTTGCCTTCGCGAAACAGTCGAAACGCGGCGCGTGCGGAAAGGTTTGGCCCGGTCTCTTCCGGTTCGACGTACACGGTCGTCGTCTTGGCTCGCGCGTCGGGTGCGAGCGTGTCGGTCGCGACGCCATGCTGTTGACAGTAAATCGTAATACAGGCGATGAATTCCTGGCCGAAGTCCGCGAGCTTTTTCTCGCCGACCCCTTTGACCGAATGGAATCCGGCGATCGTCGTCGGCCGTCGCCGAGCCATGTCTCGCAGGGAAGTATCGCCGAACACGATGTAGGCGGGCACGCTGAGCGCTTCGGCCTTCGCCCTGCGCAGTTCGCGTAACACATCGAACAAGCCGCGATCCACGCCCTCCCAGGAATCTTCGATGACGGCCGCTTTGCGTTTCTCTTTTGTTGTTGCGGCGGGCTTCAACAGCTTCGGCGTCGCTTCTCCCTTCAACAGCTTCCTGCCATCGTCGGTGATCTTGAGGACGTTGTATTCCCCCTCTTTGCGAAGGAATTTCTGGCCGACCAGTTGTTCGATCCAATCGCGAATCGTCTTCTGCGGGACGTCCGCCAGCAGACCGTATGTGCTCAGTCGCTCGTGGCCGTTTTGCAGGACGCGCTGCTCTTTCGAGCCTTTCAAGACCATCGTTGTGTAGTCGCTGCCGAAACGCTGCTCCTGGCGGAAGACGCTCGACAGGATTTTCTGGGCGACGACGAGGGCATCCTCAACCAGGTCCAACTGTCCGAGGCAGACATCGCACGCGCCGCAGGAAGCGTGTTGTTCGGCCGGCAAGTCTTGGCCGAAGTAGTTGACTAATTCGCGATGCCGGCAGCTCGCACCGGTCGCGAAACTGGACATGGCCTCAAACGAATGAAAGGCTGCCTCACGCGCGGGGCCGGGGGGCGACTCCTCGATCATGTTGCGCCAGCGGACCATCTCGCGGCCGGAATAGAACAGGCAGCACTCGGCTTCGAGACCATCGCGGCCGGAGCGGCCACTCTCTTGCTGATAGTTCTCCAGCGCCTTGGGCATTCCGTAATGAATCACGAATCGCACGTTCGATTTGTCGATCCCCATGCCAAACGCGACCGTCGCGACGATGATGTCGCAACGCTCTTCGATGAATGCCTCTTGATTGTCATGTCGATCGACATCCGACATGCCAGCGTGATACGGCCGCGTCTGGAAGCCCTGCCCGTTGAGTTCCAACGTCAGCGTGTCGACATCATTGCGGGTCGTGCAATAAATGATGCCCGACTCTCCCTTGTGTCGATCGAGCACTTCTCGGACTTGGCCAAGCCCATTTTTGCGACGCTCAACTTTGTAGATCAGGTTCGGCCGATCGAATGAGCCAACGAGAATCTCTGGCTGCTTCAGATCCAGCGATCTGGCGATGTCGTGTCGCACCCGCTCGGTTGCCGTCGCCGTGTAGGCGTGTAGGCCGACCTCTGGAAAGTTGGCTCGCAGAATATTGAGCTGCCGGTACTCCGGCCGGAAGTCGTGGCCCCATTCGCTGACGCAATGTGCCTCGTCGATCGCGAACATCGAGACCTTGAGCCCCTTGAGGAACTCGATCATCCGATCTTGAACGAGCTTCTCCGGGGAGACGTAGAGCAACTTGATTCGCTCGGCACGAATGTCGTCCGCGACTTGCGAGCGTTGAGCGGGCGTCTGCGTGCTGTTGACGAACGCCGCCGGAATACCGTTCGTCCGCAGCGCATCGACTTGATCCTTCATCAGCGAGATCAACGGCGAGACAACCACGGCCAATCCATCGAGGCACATCGCCGGAGCCTGATAGCACAGAGACTTCCCGCCTCCCGTCGGCAAGATGACGACCGAGTCTCGCCCATCCAGCGCGCTGCGCATCGCCGCCTCTTGCAGCGGCCGAAAGCCGTCGTAGCCCCAATAGCGTTGTAATACGTCAAGCAGCATGATGGACGCATCGAAAGGGCTGCCTCCAAGCCTGTCAACTCAGGCCCAGATGATGGCTGTCGGCTGAAGGCTGATGGCTGTTATCCCAACTTCGTAGCGAATGTTTTTGGGATCACAGCCATCAGCCTTCAGCCCACAGCTTTCAGCCGGAGTCTCGGGCGAATTCGCTTGCGAGAACTTGGCCGAGACCGAATGATGCTCGCCATTCCGTTTGCTCCAGCCTCCAGTTTGAGGGTTCGCATGTTGCACCTCAGGATTTCCGTGCTGGCCGTTCTCTGCGGTTGGGTGGTCACGGTGTCGGCCGACGAGCCACGATTGCGCGACCGCATCGATGAGTCGGTCGCCTCCGCGTGGCAACGCGAAAAACTGACTCCCGCCGCTCCCGCAACCGATTCCGAATTCCTCCGGCGAGTTTCGCTTGATCTTGTTGGCACTATCCCGACACATGACGAAGCGGTTGCGTTTCTCGATGACGTCTCCCCCGGCAAACGAGACGCGCTCATCGAACGCTTGCTGGCCGATCCGCGACACGCGCAGCATCGGGCCGACTTGTGGGATCTGATCCTCTTCGGCCGCAACCCGCCCGGCTACGACACCGATAAACGAGATGGCTTTCAGAGTTGGCTGTGCGAGCAATTTGCCAACAACGTTCCTTACGACGTGCTGGCCCGGACGATCCTCAAAGCGGAAGGGAATTCGGCCGAGCAAGGTGCTCCGCTCTTCTTCGTGCAGTACCGCAATCAGCCAGAGGACTGCAACGAGGCAATCACGCAGACGTTTCTCGGCATCCAGTTGCAGTGTGCTCGCTGCCACGATCACCCGTTCGAGCCCTGGACTCAGCAAGATTTCTTCGGCATGGCCGCGTTCCTCGCGCGGCTGGAGGTGGTGCAAGTCGGCAAGAAGGACGAGCTGACGATGTGGGCCATCGGCGAGAAGAGCACCGGCGACGTGCTCTTCACCGGCCCGGCCGCCAAGCAGACTCCCGGCAAGAAGGGTGAGCCGGTCAAACCAAAATTCCTGCATGGCGAACCGCTCGTCGAACCGGCGCTCCCCGACGGTTTCAAAGAGGTGAAGTTCGAGAACAACAAGCCGCCGCCAGCTCCGCAGTTCTCGCGCAAGGATCAGCTCGCTGAGTGGATCACAAAGCCGGACAACCCGTACTTCGCGCGAGCGATCACGAACCGCATCTGGTCGCAATTCTTCGGCCGCGGCCTCGTGCATCCGGTCGACAACATGAGTCCCTCGAAAACGCCGACGCATCCGGAACTGCTCGACGAGTTGACCAAGCAACTGATCGCGCATCAGTTCGACCTGAGATGGCTGACTCGCGAGTTGGTCAGCAGCCGCGCCTATCAGTTGTCCTCAAACGGCGCAACCGGCGAACCGATGCCGAACTGGTTTGAGCATGCTCGATCACGGCCGCTGTCCGCCGAAGAGCTGGTCGCCTCATGGCGAGTTGCGACCGGGTTCGACGTCGTCGATGCCGCGAAGGAAAAGAAGGACGAGAAGAAGCCGAACTCGAAGAGCCGCTTCAAGCCGCTCCAATGGGAATACGTGATCCGCTTTTTCGGTCAGCCCAACAACGGCACCGGCGACTTTCAAGGAGGCTTGCAAGAGCATCTCTATTTGAACAACGGCCAGCTCGGCAGCCTGCTGGTCAACGGCCAGGGCAGTTTGATCGACGCGATCGCGAAGTCCGACGCTTCACCCGAAGAGCGGATCGACCGATTATTCCTCAGCCTGCTGACTCGCCGAGCGACCGACGCCGAAAAGCAAAGATTCACCGAATACCTCGCCGCCGATAAGAACCAAGATCGCCTGCGAGACGCCATCTGGGTCTTGATGACCTGCGGCGAGTTTCGATTCAATCACTAACACATAAAACAGGCGAGCGGGGCGGCGTCAGGCCCGGTTCTGCGGCGAACGCACCGGTGCGAACCCATCGGGGGGCTGCCGCCGCCCCGCTCGCCAGGGATGAAATTGCGAGTCATCTTTTCATCACAGGAGCAACCTCATGCCTCCAACATGCTCACGCAGCGAACATCTCAGCCGCCGTGCGTTGTTCAAAGGAACGCTCGCGACCGCCGCCGGTGGAGTCGTCATGAATTTCGGCGGCCTGACCAGTTCGGCCGCGTTGGCCGAGGAAGTCAAACGCGAGAAAAAGCACTGCATCCTGCTCTGGATGAACGGTGGAATTTCTCAATTCGAGACGTTCGACATGAAAGTCGGACGCCCAACCGGTGGCGTGTTTCGGCCGATCTCGACCAACGTTCCCGGCACTCAAGTTTGCGAGCTGATGCCAAAGATGGCTCAGCAGATGGACAAGATCGCTGTCATCCGCTCGATGCGCACTTCCGAGGTCGATCATCCCGGCGGCATCTATCTGATGCACACCGGCTATCGCCCCAGCGCCAACGTGCGGTTCCCGGAAGTCGGAGCGATCGTCGCCAAGTATCACGGCAGTGAAGGCTCGGACCTGCCGAACTTCGTGAAAGTCTCGACGCAGGGAGATGCCGGTGCCGGATTCCTCGGCCCGAAGTATTTGCCGTTCGGGGTTGGTTCGCGCGGCGAGCTGCCGACGTTCTCCGCCTCGCCGCATGATCCTGCCCACGAACTGCGACGCCATGAACTGCGATCGTTTCTGGAAGACGAATACGTTCGCACGCGCAAGAGCGATCTCGTGCGGATGCACCGCGAGTCCTACGAAGCGGCCCGGCGGCTCAATAAAGCTCGCGAGGTCTTCAAGATCGACGCCGAATGGGAACAGCATCGCGAGTTGTACGGCGACAGCGCGTTTGGTCGTCGCTGCCTGCTGGCTCGGAAGTTGGTCGAGTCGGGCGTGCCGTTCATCGAAGTCGGGCAGAGCAGCTACGACTCACACGCCGACAACTTCGCGTGGCACAAAGGACTGGCCCCACCGATGGAACACGCCTGGGCCGGCCTGCTGGTCGATCTACAACAACGCGGCTTGCTGGAGAAAACGCTCGTCGTCTGGGCCGGCGAGATTGGACGCACCCCAAAGATCAACAACCGAGCCGGCCGAGATCACTACGTCCGAAGCTGGACGACCGCCCTCGCCGGCTGCGGCATCAAAGGAGGAGTCGTCTACGGCGAGTCCGATGCCGACGGCGTCGAGGTCAAAGACAAGCCCGTCACCGAGGGAGACTTCTTCGCGACGATCTACCACGCGCTGTCGCTCGATCCGAAAGCCGAGAACCTCGCCGGAGTGCGACCAGTTCCGCTCGCGCCATTCGGATCGAAGGTCGTCAGCGATTTGTTTGGGTAGAAGAAGAACAGAAGAGCTGGCGAAAAATGACGGGCGGAAAATGAAGACAGTGATGTCTTCCATTTTCCGCCCGTCATTTTTCGCCGGCATGTCTCCGCAGCGTTTTGAGATTAGTAGTCGCTGCCGCAATGACTAGCTGAGCGTTTCGCGAACGTCCACACGGCCGTCGGCGTAACCGATGAGGACACGCTCGGCCGTGCCGAGAAACAGTCCGGTATCGACGACTCCCGCGATCGCGAGCAACTCGCTTTCCAAGGCCCGCGCCGCCGCACCGTCTCGCAATGGCTCGGCGAGTTTGCAGTCGAGCGTCAGGTTGCCGTTGTCCGTGAAGAATGGCTCCGTCCCGCCCACCACCGGCCGAGTCGTTGGTGTTAGCCCAAGCGCTTTCAACTTTCGCACAACGTAACCGTGAGCAAGTGGAATGACCTCGACGGGAATCCGGCCTCGTTCGCCGACCGTCTGCACCAGCTTCTCCTCGCCCACCAGAATGATTTGTCGTTTCGAGGCAGCCGCGACGATTCGTTCGCGAACCAGCGCGCCTCCCCAGCCTTTGACGAGATCGAGATTCGGGGCCACTTCGTCCGCTCCATCCACGGTGAGATCAAGCACCAGATCCTCGGACAGCGGCACCAGCGGGATCCCCAGTTCGCGAGCCTGCTTGTCCGAGGCGTTGGAAGTCGGCACCCCCGTGATCTTCAAACCGGCCTGCACCCGCTCGCCAAGCTTCGCGATGAATGCGGCCGACGCACGGCCGGAACCGAGCCCGACACACATGTCATCGCTGATCATGTCCAACACACAAGCGGCCACAGAAAGCACGGCGGGATCATTGGAGACATTCGACATTTCAGGCTCCCTGTTGACGACGTGAGAGTGAGTCCAAGCTGACTCGGTGAGAGTGCCGAGGCGACATGACGAAAGCAAGTCCGCGAACTGCTTCGTTTTGAACCAAGCCGTTCCTACACTCCCGCCTCGTTTCGTGATTTGAGATTTGAAATTTGAGATTTGGAATTTCGCACAATTATGCCTCGCTACGACGCCAAACGCCTCGAACCCAAGTGGCAAGCCTATTGGGAAGAACATCAAACCTTCGCGACCGGCCCGTTCGATCCGTCCAAAGAAAAAATGTATGTGCTCGACATGTTCCCGTACCCGTCGGGAGCCGGGCTGCACGTCGGGCATCCCGAAGGCTACACGGCGACCGACATCGTCTGCCGGTACAACCGCATGAAGGGGAAGCAAGTCCTGCATCCGATGGGCTGGGATGCCTTCGGACTTCCCGCAGAAGACTACGCGATCAAGACCGGCACGCATCCGGCCGTCACGACCGCGAAAAACATCGAGACGTTCAAGCGGCAGCTCAAATCGCTCGGCTTCAGCTACGACTGGAACCGCGAGCTGGCCACGACCGATCCCGATTATTTTCGTTGGACGCAGTGGTTCTTTTTGTTGCTCTTCGACACTTGGTACGACGCGACCTGTGAATGGACCGGCCCGGACGGAGTCAACCGCATTGGCCGAGGGCGGCCAATCTCCGAACTGCCGATCCCCGCCGATGTGGCTGCTCAAGGCGACGCTGCGATACGACGCTATCAAGATTCGCAGCGGCTCGCGTACCAGCACGAAGCGCCGGTCAACTGGTGCCCCGCGCTCGGCACGGTGCTCGCCAACGAAGAGGTCGTGGACGGCAAGAGCGAA
>SXKJ01000196.1 GCA_005778115.1 Planctomyces sp.
CCTGAGTCACAACCAGAACGGCATCGAGATTCAAACGTACTGCGCGATCATCGCCTGTTTGCTGATCAGCCTCTGGACCGGCCGCAAGCCGACGAAGCGAACGTCGGAAATGATCTGCTACTACCTGATGGGCTGGGCCGACGAAGCCACGTTGACCGCCCACATCGCCAAACTGCAACAGCACGACGCCGCGAAACAACGCCGACCTCCTCTTCGAGGATCACTGCGCGAACGGTGTCCGTGCCGTGTTCTGCTGCGCGCTCGATGGCGCATGCCAGCCTCGGACGCTCCTCACGCATCCAGACGGCAAGCAAACCACCCGTTGTCAGAGTTCCAATCAGCCTCTATCAATCGTCGTGCCGAACAGGGTTGGGTCTGGCCCGTCACATTTACGGAGCGGTCACCGAGGGAGGCAAATCTCTGGTGGTGATGGCGGGCACGCACCTGGAGGAATGGGTTGATACTCCCAAACTCACGCGCCTGTTGCCCGTGGAACTGACGCGCGAATCGGGCACTCCGATTTCTGGACAAGTTGAAGTGCGGCTCACGCCGGAAGGGAGAGCTTCTTCGTGGTTCGCGCTGACGAGTAGCCGAACTCGTGAGAGTTCGGACCGAAATCTGACGATTTCGGCTACGACGTTGCCGACGTTGGAACACGTCTATCCCGTACTCCGCAAACGCCCTCTGGCCACGGTGCTTTTGGAAACGGGCGGCCAACAGAATGCCTATGGTCCGCTGGTGGTCATCGCGGAACAAAGCGTCGGGCGCGGGCGTGTCTTGTTCATCGGAACCGACACATTGTGGCGCTGGCAATCGCACGGTCCCCGAACCGATGACGGCGTCACACTGCATTCCGCGTTATGGCAACACGCGTTTCGAGCCTTGGCTCCCACCGAGCAAACGTCTGCCCGCCGCCAATTGTTTCTGCGACCAGAACGAACGCAGTATCGAGTCGGCGATTCGGTTCGGATCGCGACGGAATTCTCTGTCGGCGAAGAAAGGGCCGCGCCGACATTGGAGGGCACCGTCATCCCTCCGGATGGACGGAGGTTGCCTCTCTCGCTGCAAACTCAGATGCAAGACGCATCTGCCACACAATTCGAGCCATCACAATCCGGACGATACCGCATCGAAGTGACCGCTCGCAGCGAAGGCCAGAACGTATCGGATGCGTCGGTCGTGATTGAGGTCGCCTCTCGCGGAAACGAATCCGATGGCTCACCGGTGGACCACGCGACTCTCGAACGCTGGGCGTCAGCCACCGGCGGACGGAGGATCGAACCGAGCCAGCCCAATGGCTGGGTCGCAGCCAACTCGCGATCATCAACAATCGTGATCCGTCGGCAAGCGCTCAACCTGTGGCACAACTTCACTTTGATCTTGCTGCTATGCGCGTTGCAGGCCGCCGATTGGGCGCTCCGACTGTTTCGTGGGTACGTGTAGCCCGTCTGAGAAATCAGTGGAACGTTGCCATGAGACAGCCGCCGCGACCTTTCGTGGTGAGCGATCGGACATCGGTTGGGTTCGATTGTTACGGACGTTTGCTGACGTGAAGTCGATACGGATGCGCGGAACTGCCGAGGTCGTTGGCGTCTTGCAGGATCAGGAAAAACATGCCGTTGCTGGGGAGCGTGACCTCCAGCCGAGTGTCTCGCCGTGACCAATCGTTCGTTGGCGGTTTCTCCTCGACGTTGGTGCTCGGAAGATCGTCGGCCGTGTCGATCAACTGTCGTCGCGAGTCGAATAGCGAGAGCGTCGCATCGAGTGCAGAGCCTCGTCGCGCGGCGAACACTTCAAAGATGAGTTTATCTCCCGCCTGGCAGTCGAATCGGAACACATCGACGTTCTGTGGTTGATGTAGAGTCCCTTCGAGAGTCTCGCCGATGTGGATCGCCTGAGCTTGCGCGAAGCCGTCGTTGGGCTCCTTCTCGGCCGTGAGCGGTCGAGCATCGACGAAGAGTTTGAAGGCGGCGCTCCGTCCGGCGTCGGTGATCGCGACCAATTCGCACTCGCCCGGCTTGGCATCAGCAGGGAGCGTGAGTTCGACTTCCAACTGCGAGTCCCCCGCGCGGGTCGCGTCCAGCTTTTGAGGCGGGGCGGATTTGCTCTTCGACAGAATCTTCGCTGCGTTCGCTTGTCCGTTGATTTGCAGTTATTTCGTTTCATCAAGCCGCATGCCGCGCAGCATCACCTTCGTTGTCTGCCCGGCCACGATTCTCAGCGGCGTCGAGATCAGCAATTGCGGCGAGTTGTCAGGCTTCTTGTCCTGGGCGATTCCCAGTGAGGCAACCGCGACGAACAGAAGCGGCACGGCTCTAGCCGCCGGTATTCCGGTCCACCGGCGGCTAGCGCCGTGCCGCTCACGCTGTTGCCATTTGGTCTTCATCTTCCTGTTGTTCGCTTTCCGTCACGCGAACAAGTCGCGGATCAATTCGCCGGATTCGAGGATCTCGACGGGGCGGCCGTCAGGCGTATGGATTTGGCGGTGCGGGTCGATGCCAAGGTGCGAGAGAACCGTGAAGGCGACATCGGCCGGCGCGATCGGGCGGTTAGTGACGTAGGCTCCATGCTTGTCCGTCGAGCCGATGACTCGGCCAACTTTCACGCCGCCGCCGGCGAACAGCAGCGACGCGGCGGGAGCCCAGTGATCCCGGCCTGCGTCTTTGTTGATCTTCGGCGTGCGGCCGAACTCCCCCATGCAGAGGATCAATGTCTCACTCAGCAATCCGCGCGAGGTCGTGTCTTCGATCAGCGCCGAGAAGCCTCGATCGAACTCCGGCAGTTTCTTTTCGAGGCCCTCCCAAATCTTCGCATGGTGATCCCAGCCGCCGAAGTTTACGGTCACGAGCCGCACTCCCGATTCGATCAGCCTCCGAGCCAGCAGGCAGCTTTGGCCGAAGGTGTTCCGACCGTATCGTTCGCGAACCTTGTCCTCTTCCTTCTCGATCGCGAACGCTTGCCGCGCGGTGGAGGACAGAATCATCTCCGCCGCTCGCTGATGGAACTCGTCATAGGTCGCGATCTGATCGTTCCCTTGGACCCTCGTTGCGAGTCCATCGACCGACTTGAGCAGCGCCGCGCGCCGCGACGTGCGAGCATCGGTCAGCGGTTCGCCAGGAGAGATGTCCCGGACGCGGTAGTTCTGTTCGTTCGGATCGCCCGCCTTGAACGATTCGTAACGGCCGCCGAGAAACGCGCTCTTGCCGAGCTCCCAGGTGAAGCTGGGATTGCGCGGCACGGCGACATACGGCGGCACGCTGCCGTGGAAGCCGAGTTACTGCGCGGCAACCGCTCCGATCGCCGGCCAGTCGCCGAACGCGGAACCGAAGCGACCGGACATGACCCAGTTCTTCGCAGTCTCGTGATGATCGTTGTTGTGTGCGCCGGAGCGGACGAGACACACCTTGTCCATCGCCTGCGACATCATCGGCAGCAGTTCGCCGACTTGAACGCCGGGCAGGTTCGACTGGATCGGTTGGTACTTGCCGCGAATCTCGTCCGGAGCCTCCGGCTTCAAATCAAACGAGTCATGGTGCGAAATTCCTCCGCCCAAATAGACGAGGACCACGGACTTCAACCGCTTGGCGTTCGCCCGCTTCGAGTCCGCATCCGCTCGCAACAACGTCGGCAACGACAGCCCAAACGCGGAAAGCGTGCCCACTTGCAAGCAGGTGCGACGAGTGATGGGTGACATCGATCAGCTCCTAAAAAGGAATTCGTGAGGCGCTAGCCGCGGGTCGATGAAAACAACCCGCGGCTAGCGCCTTGCGGCTCACTGGTAACAGTCGTGTAGGCGATCTGCCGAGAACCTCGTAGAATCTCAACCGTTGATGATCGCCGATTCGAGGAGACAAATTCATGTCCACCGCCGATGTGGCTCCGCAGCTTCGCCATGCCCTGGAAGGAACCGTGGCCGCGTTGAAACGGCTCGCCGATTCCGAACTGGACCAGGATGTCGTGGCGCGCATGCACCAACTAGGCGAACGCAAGGAATTCCTCGATCCGGTCGAGCAGCAAGAGTACGACCGGCTCGTGAGCTTTTGGACGAAGCGGACTATCGAGAAAGCCGAAGCCGCAGTCGCGTTGCAACGACTTCGTGAAGCCGTCCCCGATCTCGTAGCGTCGGTGTGAATGCCGTGGCGGAATCTCTTGCCAAACTGGTGGCCGATCGAGCCAAGCATCGGTGCGAATACTGCCTGATGACCAGTCGATTTCAGAACGGGGGATTTGAAGTCGATCACGTTCATTCGCCGCGGACTCTGTGCTGCTCATTGACTCTCTCGTCGTGTCTGATAGGCTGTGGACGCTTATCAGACAAGTTGGAGGGTGATTGATGCTTGCAACCAGAGGGCGTTCCATGAGTGGTGTTGCGGTTGTGCTCGGGGCGGGGCGGGTCGATGTGGTCGTTGATCGGCTGCGTGGACGGATTCTTGCCGGGGGCTTTAAGGATGGGGTGTTGCCGCCTCAGGGGGAATTGGCGGCTGAGTTCGAGGTGTCTCGCAGTGTCATTCGCGAGGCCATGCAGCGGTTGCAGTCGTCGCGGCTGATCGAGATGTCGCAGGGGCGGAATGCTCGCGTGAAATTGGCGGGTTCGGAGGCGCTCATCGAGAACTTGCAGGTCGCCATGCAACGCAGTCAGGCGACGCTGCTGCATCTGGCGGAAGTGCGAGAGCCACTCGAAGCTGAGATCGCGGCGCTGGCCGCTGAGCGGATCGGCGACGAAGACTTGCTGCGATTGCATATAGCCGTTCGGAAGCTGGCCGAAGCGAAGTCGCCGGAAACGCAGATCGAGGCGGACATCGAGTTTCATCGCATTCTGGCGGAAGCGACCGGCAATCCGATCTACCTGTTTCTGATGGATGCGCTCGCCGAATTGCTGCGCGAGTCGCGTCGCAAGACGATCGGGCAGGGCGGTGTGCAACCGGCACTGCTCGGACATCAGACGGTCTTGAAGGCCGTGCAGAAGCGAGATCCCAAAGCGGCTCGCGCGGCGATGCTCGAACATGTGCAGGCGGCTCGACGAGACCTCGAAGCGCTGACGCAACGGAAGGGACGCAAATGAGCCACACAGAGTCTGCGACGATTCGTAGGACGCTCTTTCCAGGGCGTCGGACAAGTGGGATAGGCATCCTGCCTGTCTGCCTTCATCTGTGCTCCGGCTTTGCCATCCGTGCTACTCCGCATTGTTTTGATGAGCACAGATGGCAAGGCCGAGGCACAGATGAAATGCAGTCGCGGCTGCGCCGAGCCGACGTTGTACGACCGACTTCCAGTCCGTCGCTGTCGGCTCGGATCGACGGACTGGAAAGGCCGTCCTACGGGCTAGGCACCGTGCCGCAAATCAGCCGCAGGGCGCTAGCCCCGGTTCTCTGCACGACACCAACCGGGGCTAGCGCCCTGCGGCTGATACGAGTTACGGGACGGAGCCTTGTCGTCGCGATTTGCGTTTTTGCGATGGTCGCGTTCTTCACATCGAACAGCGTGTTGGCGGCGGATGCGGATGCGTTCTCGAAGTCGGTTGTGCCGATCCTGCGAGCGCGGTGTGTGAGCTGTCATAACTCGATCGATCGCAAGGGGGAGTTTTCGTTACAGAAGCGCGACGAGGTGCTCGACAGCGGGTTCGTGGAACCGGGGAAGCCGGATGACAGCGAGTTGCTCAAGGTGCTGGTCTCGCACAACGGTAAGAAGCCTGCGATGCCGAAGTCTGGCGGACCGCTCAAGGCCGCTGAGGTTGCCGCTATCCGAGAGTGGATCAAGGACGGGGCGAAGTGGCCCGAGGGACTCACGATTGAAGATGCTGTCGTCGAGGACTCGCAGTGGTGGGCGTTCCAGCCGATGAAGAAGCCGGATGTCAGCGCGGTGAAGGCGGCGGTTGAGTTGCAGATCGCAAACCTCAGATTGCAGAAGGCGGATTTCAAAGAACGGACCAAGAACCCGATCGACGCCTTCGTTCTCAAAGGACTCGCTGAGCAGAAGCTGACTCCGTCGCAGCCTGCCGATCCGCGAGTGCTCGTGCGGCGGCTGTACTTCGATCTGATTGGCCTGCCGCCGACGCCTGCGGAAGTCGAAGCGTTTGTCAAAGAGTCGCAGCAAGAACCGGCGGGTGCAAAGCCGTCGGCGTATGAGCGGCTCGTTGGTCGGCTACTCGCATCGCAGCATTACGGCGAACGCTGGGCGCGGCATTGGCTCGACGTCGTCAAGTACGCGGACACCTGCGGCTACGACAAAGACAAGCTGCGACCGAATGCGTGGCCCTATCGCGACTACGTCATCAAGTCCTTCAATGACGACAAGCCGTATGCACGCTTCGTCCAGGAACAGCTTGCGGGCGATGTGCTCTTTCCCGGCACGGCGGATGGAATCTTGGGGCTTGGCTTCATCGCGGCGGGACCGTGGGATTGGATCGGACATGCGGAAGTGCCCGAGTCGAAGATTGACGGCAAGGTCGCTCGACACACCGACCGCGATGAGATGGTGTCGAACACGCTCAACACGTTTTGCTCGGTCACGATTCAATGCGCGCAGTGCCACAATCACAAGTTCGACCCGTTTACTCAGGAGCACTACTACAACCTGCAATCGGTCTTCGCGGCGGTCGACAAAGCCGAGCGGGCTTATGACCTCGACCCACACGTCGAGAAGCAACGCCTCGAACTGAGCGCCCGATTGAAGACCGCTCGCGCGGCGCTCACGACGTTGAATGCGGCCATTCAAAAGGACGGCGGGCCGGAGTTGGTATCGCTCGAAAAGCAGATTGCCGAGCTGCAACCGAAAGCCACTCCCGCCGCCAAGCGACCTGAGTTCGGCTATCACAGCGGACTCTCTCCGAAGCAGGACGTCGAGAAGTTGGTGCAGATTGATCTCGGTCGCGAGGTCGAGATTTCGAAGATCGTGCTGCGGCCCTGTCACGACGAGTTCAACAACATCGGCGCGGGCTTCGGCTTCCCGGTTCGATTCGCCATCACCGGCGGAGCGTCGGCGGCGGATGCGAAGCTGCACGACGCCACTGCCAGCGATGTCCCGAATCCGGGACTGGTGCCGTATGAGGTCACGCTCACGAAGACCACGGCGCGTGTCATTCGTCTTACAGCGACGAAATTGGCTCATCGACAAAACGATTACATCCTCGCGCTGGCCGAGTTGCAGGTGCTCGACGCCTCCGGCAACAACGTCGCGTTGAAGTCTGCGGTCACGTCGCTCGATTCGATCGAAGCGCCCGATCGCTGGAGGAAGTCGAATCTCACGGATGGCATCTGGGCGAGTGCCGGTGACGAAGCGGTCATCAAGCAACTGGCCGAAGTTCAGAAGCAGCGGCAAGCGATTCTCGATCGCATCACAACTGCCGAGCGAACTGCGGAACGCGAGCGACTCAACAAGGAGATCGCGGCGTCGGACAGTCAGCTCAAGGCGCTGCCGTCGGGCAAGTTGGTTTATGCGGCGGCGACTCACTTCGCTCCGATCGCGTCCTTCCATCCAACGAACGGCAAGCCGCGTGCCATCCATTTGTTGCATCGTGGCAACGTCACGCAACCTCGCGCCGCGTCGGTGCCGGGCACGCTGCCGATTCTCGTCAGCGCCGATGAAACGCTGTCAGCAGCCGGCCACTTCAGCCTCAAGCCGGACCACTCCGAAGGTGAGCGCCGCGCGGCACTCGCGCAGTGGATCACTCGGCGCGATCACCCGCTGACATGGCGTTCGATCGTGAATCGCATCTGGCAGCATCACTTCGGACGCGGTCTCGTCGAAACGCCGAACGACTTCGGTCGCATGGGCAAGCTGCCGACGCATCCCGAACTGCTCGATTGGCTCGCGACCGAGTTCCGCGACAACGGCCAGTCCTTCAAGTCGCTGCATAAGCTCATCGTCACCAGCGCGACGTATCAGCAAGCGTCGGCTCATGACGCATCCAACAGCACGATCGACTCCGATAACCGTTTCTTAGGGCGCATGAATCGCCGGCGGCTCGAAGCGGAAGAGATCCGCGATGCCATGCTCGCCGTCAGCGGCAAGCTTGATCCGAAGATGGGCGGACCGGGCTACTACTTGTTCGTCCTCGAACGCCCCGAACACTCGCCGCACTACGAGTACCACAAGTTCAATCCCGACGACGCGGCCTCGCATCGCCGCTCGGTCTATCGCTTCATCGTCCGCTCGCAGCCCGACCCGTACATGACAACGCTCGACTGCGCGGACTCATCGCAAAGCACGCCGCAACGCAACGAAACGCTGACGTCGTTGCAGGCCCTCTCGCTGCTCAACAACGGTTTCTCGCTGACGATGTCGAAGCACTTCGCCGCGAAGCTGACCGCCGAACAGCAACCGGTCGCCGAGCAAGTGAGACTCGCCTTTGAACGCGTCTCAGGCCGTTCGCCGACGGACGCTGAACTCACCGAACTGACCGCGTATGCGCACAAGCACGGCCTCCCCAATCTCTGCCGAGTCCTCTTTAACCTCAGCGAGTTTGTGTATGTCGATTGAGCGAACGCGCCTGAGTCGATTCGTAGGACGGCCCTTCCGGGCCGTCAGTCCGAGAGAAAAGAGTGAGAAGTGAAAAATGAGAAGTGAAAAGTGCAAAGTGGCTGAAGCACATGAGTCCCTTCATCTTTGCACTTCTCACTTTTCACTTTTCATTTCTCACTTTGCGCTGCTTTCGAAGGCCGCCGTCCTACGGCTCCACAAGGGAAACCGCCATGAATCATCGACGTGACTTTCTCTGGCAGGCCGCACACGGCTTTGGCGGTTTGGCATTGGCGTCCATGCTGCAATCCGAGGGACTCACTGCCGAGCCGCTGCCTTCGGGCACGGGCGGGGTGATTAAGAAGTTGCATCGACCGGCGAAGGCCAAGCGGATTGTGCAGCTCTTTATGTCCGGAGCTGCATCGCATTTGGACCTCTGGGATTACAAGCCGGCTCTCGAAAAGCATCACGGCGAAGCGTCCAATTTCGGCGAGCATGTCGAAGCGTTTCAGAACGGGTTGGGGCCGTGGATGAAGTCGCCGTTCAAGTTCAAAGCCTATGGGCAGAGCGGCAAGATGCTCAGCGATGTCGTCGCGCCGCTCGGTGAAGTCGCGGACGAGATGACCTTCATCCACAACGTCGTCGGCAAGACCGGCGTGCATTCTCAGGCGACGTTTCTGCAAGCGACCGGCTTTCA
>SXKJ01000197.1 GCA_005778115.1 Planctomyces sp.
CTGAACAACGCTTGGGGAGGGGGAACCTCCGCGCAGACTCCGACATTCCGGACTCCCCACCAGCCTCCATCCACAGCGCACCCGAAAAAACTGGCCACTGACCGATGCATGAATAATGCGGGCTAGCGCCTTGCGGCTCACATGACACCGAAATCAACACGAATGGCGGAGAGTCGTTTTTTGGTGGGCCGGCGCTCGAAGCGAGCTTGTCCCACCCTACATCGTCGCATTTCAGCCAGTTGAATTCGTTGGCTGGGTTTGATGCAGCTTCAGCCAGCGTGCGCGGCGGACCCAATAGAAGCGGACGGGCAGGAATAGATCGACAACTTCGTCGGAGATCAGCAAGCCGCCCAGCACCGGCAAGGCCATCGGGGCCAGGATCTCGCCGCCGACTCCGCGAGCAAAGACCATCGGGAAGATGGCGATGATCGCTACCCCCTCGGTCAGCAGTTTGGGCCGCAGGCGATGCACGGCTCCTTCGATGACCGCCTGGCGGAGCTCTTCCAGCGACGCGATCTTTTCAAGACCGCCGCGCTTTTCAATCGCTTCACGCAAATAGACCAGCATGATGATGCCAGTCTCGGTGGCCATGCCGAAGCAGGCGATGAAGCCGACCCACACGGCGACGCTGAAGTCCATCGGCGGGGCGTCCCAGCCCTGCATGATCTTCGGGAAGAAGTACATGAAGAACGCTCCGCCGCTGAGCGCTTCCGGGACGGCCAACATCATCAACGCGGCGTCGGCCAGGTCGTGATACGTCAGATACAGAATCACGAAGATCAGCACGATGACGGCGGGAAAGACGAATCGCAGCGTCCGAGCGGCGCGGACTTGATGCTCGAATTCGCCGCTCCATTCGATATGGACTCCTTCGGGAAGCGAGACTTTCTCGGCGACAACACGCTGGGCCTCATCGACAAAGCCGACGATGTCACGGCCGCGCACATTGAGCGTCACATAGTTCAGCAACCGCCCGTTCTCGCTTTTGATCATCGCCGGGCCTTCAACGATCTGAATGTCGGCGACGACAGACAGCGGAATCACGCTGCGGCCGGACAGAGCATGTTGCGGCGTTGACGCGTGCGCATCGCTGCCCAACGAAGTCGTGGGAGACAGGAAGGAATTGCCGTCGCCAGCAACCCGGCTGCTGGAAACGGCTGGGCTTTTTGCAGACATCCCGCTGCTCATACCACCGGATTGCGGTCCATTCGACGCCATCGAACCGGGGCTAATCAGCAGTTTGCCAATCGCCTCTTCGTCTTCGCGACTGGTGCGTGAGTAACGGATACGGACGGGAAAGCGCTCGCGCTTCTCGACGGTGTAGGTGACGACTCGGCCGCCGAGTGCGACTTCGATTTCATTCTGGATGTCTTCGACCGAGATGCCGTACCGCGCGGCGACCTGGCGTTTGATGTCGATTTGCAAATAGCCCTTGCCCATGACCGGTGCGGCAATCGCGTCGCGTGTGCCGTTGATTGGTTTGAGCGCCGCTTCAATCTGCTTACAGACCGCGTCAATCGTGTCGAGGTCCGGGCCAAAGACCTTCACACCGATGTCGGTGCGGACGCCGGTGGAAAGCATCTCAATACGGTTGATGATCGGCTGCGTGAAGATGTTCGACCAACCAGGGACTTGCAGGACGCGGCCCATTTCGTCGTCGACAAGATCCCCTTTCGGTCCAGTCTGACGCGGCCAGAGGAAGAGCGTTTTGGCGAACGGCGGATCGAGTTCTTCGCGAAACGCGAGGAAGGCAGTCTCGGCTTCTTGGCGAGCGGGGGGCGTCAGCCCCTCGGTTGTTTTTGTGAGTGGCACGGCGCTAGCCACCGGTGTCGTGGGGTCACTGTTGGTGTGCGAGACACTGGAAGTCGAGTGCGAATCACCGGCGGCTAGCGCCGTGCCGTTCACTGAACCGGAGGGCTGACGCTCCCCGCTCGCGTCGGAGAGTTTGCCGAGCTGCGCCGCGATTGCACGCTTGGCGAACTGCTCAGTCTCTTCGCCGTGAGCGGCACCGGTCGTCAGTCCTTTGGCCTGCGCGGTCTTGGCGAGTTCTTCCAGCACGTACCAGTTAAAAGTGGGTGTGGCTTGATCGAAGAGCTCGTAGTTGACCAGAGCGGCTCGTTCGCGCCAAAGCTTCGTGCGCTGCGCGATGACGGCCTTGAGCATCTCTCCCGCGAAGGTCCGGTGTTTGGCTCCCAAGCCTTCTAGGGATTGGTGCCACAGCTTCAGCGGCAACGACTCTTTGATCTGCAAGGCTTCCGCCACGTCGGTGATCGCGCCCTGCGATTGCAGTTCGCGGGCGATGGCTTGGGTCAGTTCTTGCACGTCCTCCAATGCTGGATTGCGAGCCAGCCAACGTCCGAAACGCGGGGTGAGTTGTTCGGCGAGCCGGGTGGCGTCAGCCCCCGGACTTGTCGCTGATTCGTTGTTGTCCGGGGCCTGACGGCCTCCGGCTCGCCAGGGGTCGTGTTTCAAAACGCCGGCTCGATACAACCGTGCGATCGTTTCGTCGACGACGTATCGCACGAGCAGCGGGCCAAGCTCTTGCTCGAATTCGCGATATCGGCGGAGCGCGAGTTCTCGCAGTGTTTCGTCGAATCGTTCGAGTGCATGTTGTGACGTGTCGTTGATGAGCGAGTCGCGATCGGCCGTCCCTCGACCGTCCGGGAGCGGCCCACTGTCATCCACGAGACCGCTCCCTGATGGTCGCGGTACGGATTGGATGTAGCCACGTCTTTCCAAGAGGTCCAACACAACGCCGGTCTGCTGCGCGGCGTCTTGGAATCGTAAGACGCGCTTCGGCCAAAGTTCCTTCGGGCGGAAGTTTACGAACGTCTCGACCATGTCCAACGGAGCGGGGTCGGTGGGCGTGTCGGCTCGGCCAGCCTTGCCGATCACGGACTCGACTTCGGGGAATCCGCGCAAGAGCGCATCGCGTGCTTTGAGGTCGTCGGCGGCCTGCGTGACGCTGGCACGCGGGACGGAGATCGGCATGTCGAGCGTCGTTCCCTCGTCTAACGCGGGCATGAACGAGACGCCGATCTTCGGAAAGTGATACGCCCACAACCCAATCCAGAAGAGCGTCGCCAACGACAACACTTGCCAGTGCGCGCCGCGTGTGAAGAGCACCGTCAGCGACACGACCAGGCCGAACGTCACCAGAAACGCTGTCCTCCAAGCGTTCTCAGAAGCTCCCATGCCGACGATTGCTTGCAGTGGAAACATTCCCGCTGCGAGTACCAGCAACACTGCGAATCCCCACATCACGAGATTTCGGCGCGGCAGTGCCCACGTCAGCAGCGGTTTGTAGATATGGATGAAGCTGCGGACGATGGCGTTATCTTCTTCACCATGCAGTCGTCCTTTCAGAAACGTCGGGATCAATGCCGGCACCACCGTCACCGAAATGATGGCGACTCCGATCAACGCAAAGCTCTTGGTGAACGCCAACGGGTGAAACAGCTTGCCCTCTCGGCCGCTGAGCATGAACACGGGAACGAAGCTCAGCAGCATGATGAGCACGGAGAAGAAAATCGGACGCCCCACCGTACGGCAGGCGGGGATGATCAGCTCTCGGATGTCGCCGGTGACTTTGTTGTCGCCGAAGTGATCCTTCAGCGTGTGCGTGGCGTTCTCGACCATCACGATCGCCTGATCGACCAAAATGCCAATCGAAATCGTGATGCCGGCCAGCGACATGATGTTGGCTTGAATGTCGATGATCCCGAATTGCCGCAATAGCCACATCATCAAGAACGACGAGAGCACCGCCAGCGGCAATGTCACGCAGATGACGAACACGCTCCGTACATGCGACAGGATCAGCAGAATGGCAATCGAGGCGATCAACATCTCGTGCCACATCACTTCGGTCAGCGTGTGGATCGCTCCGTGAATCAACCGAGTCCGATCGTAGGCGGGGACGATATGGACTCCTTCAGGCAACCCCGGCTGCAACTCCTGAATCTTTTCTTTGACTCGTTCGGTGACGGTCAGCGGGTTCTGGCCATGCCGCATGAGTACGACACCGCCGGTGACTTCGTGTCCGTCTTTCTCGTAGACGCTGCGGCGGAACTGCGTTCCCAACAGCACGCGTGCGACGTTGCTCACATAGATTGGCGTGCCGTTCACTTCTTTGATGACGGTCGATTCGATGTCGGCCTGGCCTTTGATCCAGCCGACGCCGCGCACGATGTACTCGGCATTGTTTTTTTGGATGACGCCGCCGCCGGCCGGAACATTGCTCCGCGCGACGGCCGCATACAGTTCGCCGAGCGTGATGCCATAAGTTCGCAACGAATCCGGCTGCACGTCGATCTGATATTCGAGCGGCAATCCGCCGACGATTGCGACATCCGCGACACCGGCCGCTGAGGTGAGTTGCGGTGCGATATAGAACTTGTTGAGCGTCCAGAGCTTGGCGGGGTCGGTGGAGGACGAGACGGGGAGACCGGGAGACAAGGAGACGGGGAGAGTTGAATCTTCGCGAGAATCTTTCGGTTCATCTCCGCGTCTCTCTGTCTCCCGGTCTCCCTGTCTCAACTGCGGATCGACTTCCACCGTATACCAGAAGATTTGCCCCAGCGCCGACGCGTCGGGAGCGAGATACGGCACGACTCCCGATGGCAAATACGCTCCGGCTTGGCCCAGCTTTTCGGTCACGCGCTGCCGAGCAAAATAGAAGTCGATGTTGTCGTGAAAGATGATCGTGATCATCGAGAAGTTGAACTCGCTCGACGATCGCACCGCCTTCACTCCCGCCAGTCCTTGCAGCTTACGCGACAGCGGGTACGTCACCTGATCCTCAACCTCGCGCGGACTGCGACCCATCCAGTCGGTGAAGACGATGACCTGGTTCTCGCTCAGGTCCGGGATCGCGTCGATGGGTGTGTCGAAGACGGCATACACCCCTCCGATCGACAACGCGACCGCCAGGATCAGCACGAGACACCGATTGCGAATCGAGGCTTCAATGAGGCGTTCAATCATTGCGTCACCTCGCGAAACCGTGAGTCGTCTGAGGTTTCCGCACGCCGCAAATCCCGCCGAGGCGAGAATTCGTGTTGGCCAGTTCGCCATGTGGGAATAAACTCGCGGGTATGAAAACGCTTACGCTGGAACTTGATGAAAAGACCTACGAGGCCGTGCAGGCTCAGGCCAGCCGTACCGGACGTAGCGAGGCTGAAGTCGTCTCCGCAGCATTGGCCCCCTTGCGGCAACTCAAGGAACTGACCGAACAACCGCGAACGGGACACAGCCTGCGCGACTTCAAGCCGCTGGGATTGAAGCCCTTCAGCCGCGATGCAATTCGCAGTGACGACATTTTGGACGAGATGATCAATGACTATCGGGATTGATACCTCGTTTTTGGTTGCCGCCGAGTGCATTGAGCATCCCGAATACGCGGCCTCGCGCGAGTTGCTCGCCGATCTTGTCGCGTCGGACGAGCAATTTGCATTAAATCCCGACGTGCTGTCCGAGTTCGTCCATACCGTCACGGATCCCAAGCGATTTCCGACACCACTGTCGATGGCCGACGCATTGAGTCGAGCCGAGTACTGGCGAACCGCCCGCGAATCAACACTCGTTTGTCCCACGATCGCGAGCACCAAGCTGTTCATCGAGTGGATGAACCAATTCCGGCTTGGCCGCAAGCGACTGCGTGACACAATGCTCGCCGCATCGTACTTCAGCGCGGGTGTGACATGTCTTGTGACGCTGAATGCGAAAGACTTCGTTGTGTTCGGCTGCTTCGAGCTCATTGTGCCGACCCCGTCTTCGCGGCCTGCTTGAGCTTCTCGACTTTGGCGAGAGTGGCTTGCGGATCTTTGAGGGCGTCTTCTTCACAGCCGGCACAACACAGGAAGACCACTTGCCCCGCGATGGTGATCTTGTGCGGCATGCCCATCGAGCCAAGTTCGCTTTTGGGCAACGCGGCGCAGAACTTTTGCTTCTCGGCCGTCACGCGATCTGTATGGCTGAGCTTGGCCAACGCCTTGTCGATCTTTTCCTGCTTGGGTGTTTTCTTGGTCGAAGCGAGCGGCTTTTCCCCCTCGGCCCTCTTCCCGGACCGCAGTTCGGCGACTTTCTTCAGCGTCGCGTCAGCTTCTTTTGCGACTGATTTCGTGCAGGTGTTGCAGCAGACGAAAACTGGTTGATCGTTGACCATCACTTTGACTGGCACACCCATTGAGCCGAGCCGGCTCTCCGTCAACACCGGGCAAAACTTCTGCGACGCCGCCAGCTTGCGATCTTCCGGACTGAGCTTGGCGAGCGCGAGGTCAATTGTCGCGTCGGTGTCGGACGGTGTGGACGGTCTCACGGACTTCGCTGGTGCCGAACCGCCGCCGCTGCCGCCGATGTAGATCGAGCCCGCCGCGGGATTCAATCGTGTCTCGGCATCGACCAGGAAGGAACCACTGGTGACGATGAGTTCGCCGGCCTCCAGACCGCTCAAGACCGGAAAGAACGTCACGTCATTTGGTCCCGTCATGCGCGGACCAAGCTGGACGAGCACCCCCTCGAACTCGCCCGGCAACACTTGGCGATAGACGATCTTCTGCCGGCCCGTGTCAATGATTGATCCTTCGGGAACTGCGAGCACTTCGCCACGATCGAGTCGGTCTTGGCTGCTTGTACTGAGCGGCATGTCGCTAGCCACCGGTGTCGTGGGTGCCGTATCCAACGGCAATGCACCGGCGGCTAGCGCCGTGCCGCGCACTTGAGTGGACTCGCCATCAACCGGGGGGATGACGCCCCCCGCTCGCGTGTGGGATTCGGTGACCGCGCGAGCGATCGCAGGTACGCGTGCCGGCGGCACATCAATCTGCACTTCCGCCGTCGTGCCTGGACGCAGCTTGTGGCCGGGATTCGGAATCTCGAAGCGAACGGTGACTGTCCGCGTTTCTTGATCGACGTGTGGGTAGATGAATGAAAGGAATCCGTGGAACGGCTCATCTGGAAACGCTTGAGTGATCGCCATGACTGGCATTCGCTCAGCACTCACGTCGCCATGTTGCTCGGCGGGAAGAAAGCGGAAGTCGTGCTCGTAAACCTGCGCCTGAATCCAGACGGAGGAAAGATCCGCGATGTCGTAGAGTGGCATCCCTTCCTCGACGTACTGCCCCTCGCGGACGTACTTCTTGACGATGTGTCCGGGGATCGGCGAGCGAATTCGCAGGTGCGAATTCGACACGCCGGTTTTCAGAATGCCGTCGATTTGATCGTCGCTGATGTCCAGCAAGCGCAGCCGATTTCGCGAACTCTTCAAGAGGTCTGAGTTGTTCCGTTTTTGGGCATCCAGCAGCGTCTGCACCGTGACGTTGAGTTCGGGACTGTAAATCGAAGCGAGTTCGTCGCCCGCAGCGACCAGCTTGCCGGTCTCCGACGAAATTAGACTGTCGATGCGCCCCTTCACGCGTGCGGAGACCGTCTTGAAACCACGCTCGTTGAAGTCCACATATCCGACGGCCGTGATCTGCTTAGCCAGCGGCACATACGCCACCGGCCAGGTTTGCACTCCCGCGAGCACGACTCGATACGGCGACAACTGCACGCGGCTGACCACACCCGCCGGCAAGGCTTCGTCGCTCGCTTCTCCCTTTTTCCGCTTCGACAGCGGCATAAAGCAGACGGGGCATTTGTCTTTGCCGTTGTCACGCACAACAGACGGATGCATCGGGCAGAACCATTCGACATCGCCAGCAATCTGCGCGGTATCGCCCGCTGGCCGAGTCCACTTCTCATAGTGAGCGACAAGCGTATTCCATTGCGTGATGCCCGCTCCGATTGCCACCAACACGGCGACGAATCGCAGCCGAGCCAGCTTCACGAGGATGATGAAATCAAACCACCACCACGCTTTTCGCCAACTCTTGAGATGTGGCGGTGCTCGCAAGCCCCCTTCGTCAATTGGCGGCAGTTCGTGTTTGGATTCCGACATGATGAACTCCTTGGAGACGCCACGCACAGACGCGGCACGAGAGTCAGCCAACCGACTCGCACGGTGGAACGTCACAGACGCCCAAAACGGAGCCGATTCCCAAGAGGCGGCGCGAAACACACCGCACACATCAGCGGACTAGATCACCAGATGCTCAAAGACAATGACTCTGTCGAGCGGTGGTCTCTCACAACAGACGCACGACCAATCCTCTTGCCGAGTGGTCAGCGAATTCATCGAAGCCTGCCAATCGCTAACGATCAGCGGCAGCCACAACGTCGCGATATCGAACCCCGAAACGTCGATCGGCTTGGTCAGTGTCGGAGCCACGATTTGCTTCAGCCAGCAGCATGTTCCCGTATTGGGATTCCTGAACTGCTGGCACGTCAGACAGTCGGAAGTCGATTCAACTTCTCGTGTCGCCTGCGATCGTTCCTGCGATGCCAATCGCTGCCGGCAGCAGGGCTTCAACGTGGAATCTTTGGGGCGGGATTCGTCGGGTTTTTGGAAACAGCATTCGCAGAACAGTTGACCTTTCGCCGCCGCGCATTTGCATTCCATCTGGGGCAATCCCGCGCCGAGGATGAATGGAATCATCCCGACGACGAGCACTTTCCAGAGGATTTGGCGAACAGAATTCATCAGGTCACCGTGGCGAATGGTCAAACCGCATACGTTGTTTGTGGCCCAGGCCGACGACAGATTGCACGCGGCTCACGGTGTTTGTCAAGACTGGCCCCGAGCCACTGTCGATTTCGACTGCGACTTCAGAACGCAATGGACCAACGATTCCGAGAAAGCCCAAACTGCTCAACCGAGTTCCCGCTCGACGGACAGCAAGTTCTGGCTGAGATTGCCGGGCGAGGTGCGTGTTAAGGACACGGCACTTACTATGGTCTTCGGCGAGAAGAGCCGTGAGTCACCAATTCGGAATCACGGCCGCATTTACCAAACGGAAGTCCTCGGAGCTTTGGAATTATGAAACGGTTTACTGCATTCACGGTGTGTGTCTTGTCGTTGGTGTCGTCGCTGTGGGGCGCGGATCTTCCGAAGCCGCTGGTGACCGGGATGACGAATCCCGAATCGGTCTGCCTGGGAACTGACGGGCGAACGTACGTGACCGAGATCGGTGAATTCGGAAAGGATGGCGACGGACAAGTCTCGGTGATCGTCGACGGTCAGGCGAAGCCGTTTGCAACCGGGTTGGATGATCCCAAAGGGATCGTTGCGTTTCAGAACGCATTCTTTGTCACCGACAAGACGCGAGTCGTGAAGGTGGATGCGAACGGGAAGGCCACGACCTTCACGGCCGCCGACAAATTTCCGTCTCTGCCGCTGTTCCTCAACGACATTGCTGTCGAGCCAGAAAGCGCCTCGTTGTTCGTCAGCGATTCCGGCGACTTGAAAGGGGCGCAGGGGGCCGTCTATCGGATCCATCTGAAATCAGGAAAAACCGAACTGGTCGTCGATGCCAAGTCGCTTCCCGGATTGAATACTCCGAACGGCTTGGCGTTAGACGGAGCATCGCATTTGTTGCTAGCCGACTTCGGCAGCGGCGTGCTGTATCGCATCAAGCTGGCGGACAAGTCCTTTCAGAAGATTGCCGAAGGCTTTGATGGCAGCGACGGGCTGACGTGGGACAAGCACGGGCGACTCTTCATCACCTCCTGGAAGACGGGCAAAGTTTGGGGCATTCCCCGTCCAGGCCAGAAGGCCGTCTTGCTGAGTGACAAATTCGAGCAAGCGGCCGATAGCTGTCTCGATCCGACCGGCCGCTTTCTGCTCGTGCCCGACATGAAGGCCGGCACGCTGACGGCCCTGCCGACCACGATCGCTGGTTGGGAAGTGGATGACTCGCCGCTGACGATTGGAACCGAGATCGCGTTTCCGAAATTGCAGTGGACCGGTTGGAGCCCTGAGACCGAAGGAGGCAAGGCCACGCCGCTGCGACCGATGTTGCTGACTCACGCCGGTGACGGATCAAACCGCGTGTTCGTGCCGCTCCAAGAGGGAGTCATTCACTTCTTCGCGAACGATGACGCGGCGACGAAGACGAACATTTTCTTAGACATTCGCGACCGCGTGCGCTACTCCGACAAGCAAAACGAAGAGGGCTTATTGGGCCTGGCGTTTCATCCGAAGTTCAAAACGAACGGCGAGCTCTTCGTCTTCTACACCGACGTGAAAGCCAAGATGGCAAACGTCGTGTCGCGGTTCCGAATCAGCAAGTCCGATCCGAACAAAGCCGATCCCGCTTCGGAAGAGGAAATCATTCGCTTCGAGAAGCCGTACTGGAATCACGATGGCGGAACGCTCGCGTTCGGGCCAGACGGTTTTCTCTATGTCACTCACGGAGATGGCGGAGCCGGCAACGACCCGCACGAGAACGGTCAGAATCTAAAAACGCTGCTCGGCAAAGTGCTGCGGTTGGACATCGACCACCAAGCCAACGGAAAGAAGTACGCCATTCCGAAAGACAATCCGTTCGTCGGCCAGAAGGACGCCGCTCCAGAAATTTGGGCCTACGGCCTGCGCAACATTTGGCGCATGTCATTCGACCGCAAGACGGGTGACCTGTGGGCTGGTGAAGTGGGACAGAATCTGTTTGAGGAAATCATCGTTCTCAAAGCGGGCGGCAACTATGGTTGGAGCATCCGCGAATCGCTGCATCCGTTCGGCGTGAAGGGAGTCGATGTCCGTGACAACCTGATCGACCCGATCTGGGAATACCACCACGATCTCGGCAAGTCGATCACCGGCGGTGGCGTCTATCGCGGCACGAGCGTGCCGGAACTCAACGGAGCCTACCTCTACGCCGACTACATCACGATGCGCATGTGGGCCTTGTGGTACGATGCCGCGAAAGGCCGAGTCGTCGCCAACCGCGAAATCAAAGGCCCGACACTTCCCATCCTGTCCTTCGGCGAAGACGAAAAAGGGGAAGCCTATTTTCTAGCACTCACCGGCAATGGCCGAGCGATCTACCGGTTCGTCAAGTCGGCTAAGTAACAGTTCGCGAGGCAAGTTGCATGTACGTAGCCGTCATCGCTCCGCGTGACGAGCCGTTCGCTCTCCGGACACTGCGAAGCGTTCGGCTCGTCACGCGGAGCGATGACGGCTACGTTGTTCGTTCGTGATCGGCCGACGGTCGATCAATTCTTTGAGTTTTGCAATCGAAGGACATTTTACATGACACGTCTCTCGTCGTTGTTGCGTGCGTGCGCTGTGACCGTTGTTGTCTTCCTGGGGCTGATTTCGTCGGTTGGCCAATCGGCTTGGGCACAGACACCGATTCCGTATGGTGAAGCCATCTCGCTTGAACAGGCCAAGAAGGTGATCGCGGCCGCTGAGGTCGAGGCGAAGAAGAACAATTGGCCGGTGGCGATTGCGGTTGTCGATGGTGCGGGTTTCTTGGTGGCGTTTCAGCGTCTGGACAACACCCAACTGGGAAGCGTGAAAGTCGCCATTCAAAAAGCAGAGACGTCCGCCAGATTCCGTCGCCCAACGAAAGTGTTTGAGGACACGCTGGGGATGGGGGGAGCCAATCTCAAAATCCTGAAGCTGCCGGATGCTCTGCCAATTGAAGGCGGGCTGCCGATTGTGCATGAGGGTAAGATCATCGGCGCGATCGGCGTCTCAGGGGTAAAGTCCACTGAAGATGGCCAAGTAGCGGCGGCAGGCCTGGAAGTCCTCAAGCCAGAAACGAAACCGCAGCCGAAGCCATAGTTGACGGAATGCCTGACCTGTGGAGAGTGCGGTTGTGGGTGGCCCAGCTTGCTCAAGCTGGGCTACCCAAGTTTCACGCTCCGAACGCTCTCAACATGAAAGTGGAAACTCAAGATGGCCCACTTCCTCTCTGAAAACTGGTTGCTCAATCGCAGGCATGTTTTGCGTGGACTCGGTGTCTCGCTCGCGCTGCCGTTGCTTGACTGCATGCGGCCGTTGCGTGCGGCTGAGTCGGCGGCGCGGGCGAAACGCAGTGTCTTTATCTATTTGCCGAACGGCGTGAACACGATCGACTATCAGATCACGCAGGCTGGAGCGGATTACAAGTTCTCGAAGTCGCTGATGCCGCTGGAGAAGCACAAGGCTCACGTCACGCCGGTCAGTGGGCTGCATCACCCGCATGGGCTGGGGCATCATCACAATTGCAGTTCGATCTGGTTGACCGGCGGCAAGATCGGGCCGTCGGAGCGGAACACCATTTCGGTCGATCAGCTCATGGCTCAGGTGACCGCGCCCTTGACGCGGTTCTCGTCGCTGGAGTTGAGTAATCAAGGTCATTCGCTCGCGTACAGCGCCGATGGGATTCAGTTGCCGGCACAGGGGAATCCGAGCGTTGTGTTTAGAGATCTATTCGAAGAGCCGCAGGGGGGGATTGCCAAACAGCGGCGCGGCTTGCAGCGTCGAGGCAGTATTCTCGACGCGATTCTGGATGAGGCTCGCACGTTGGGTGGACAGCTTGGCCAGGACGATCGCGGGCGGTTGGAGCAGTATCTGACGTCGGTGCGTGAAATCGAAATCCGTACCGAGCGAGCCGACAAGTGGCTCGACACGCCACGCCCCAAAGTTGATCCCGCCGATCAGTCGAGACTCAACCGCGATATTTCATTGGAGCGGCTCGGCGAGTATCTCCGCACGATGTATGACATCATCGTGCTCGCGTTCCAAACCGACATGACTCGCGTTGCCACGTTCAGCACCGGCAACGAGGGGACCGGTCCCGCAGTTCCGGAGATTGGGATCAAGCAGGATCGCCATTCGCTTTCGCATCACAACGCGAATCCCAAACTGATGCAGGATCTGACTGCGAGCGACACGTTCAACATTCAGCAGTTCAGCTACTTCCTCAGCCGGCTCAGCGAAGTGCGCGACGCGGACGGCCCGCTGCTCGATACGACGATGGCTCTCTACGGCAGCGGCATGGCATTCGGTCACAGCCACGGCAACGCGAATCTGCCCATCATTCTGGCCGGCGGAAGCAAGCTCGGCCTGAAGCACGGTCGGCACATCGACTTCAACGCTCCGTCAAAGCCGGATGGGTACACCTACGACCTCGACAATCCCATGAAGCACTACGCCATTTGTCACAATCCCGTGAACGACAATGCTCACTTGAGCAATCTGCTGCTCACAATGGCTCAGAAGATGGACGTGTCTGCGGAGAAATTTGCCGACAGCAACGGCACGGCTTCAGAAGTGTTGTAGCCACGCTCGCCAGGAGCGTGGGCGAACAATGTTGGCGTCCTGTTTCCCACTGTCTGGCGACCGTGGCTACTTCCAAGACTCAGCAAACCAACGGCGGATGAGAGTTCTTCCATGATGAGCGTTGATCAGCGTTTGTTCGCGTTCCTGTTTCTGTGTCTCTTCGCCGCTCCGTTATTCGCCGAAGATTACGTTCCCAAGCCCGGCCAGTTTCCGCCGGCCGGTGCTGGCACCTATCTGTCGGGCGAACTCGTGTTCGTTGATGCGGCCAATCGTCGCGGCGGATTGCGAATTGACGGCAACGAGCCTCACGATCGTTATCACAGCGGGCCGCTGCATTACTTCGCGATGCTGCCTTACGGCACGATCTCGTTCAACGGTGCGCCCGCCGAACTGCGGGACATTCCGATCGGCACTCACGTGCATGGTTACTTCTTTGTGCCGCCGGTCGGCGAGGAAACCACGATTCCGCCGCTGCCGAAGGACATGGAGCGGTATCAGCTCAAGCACAACCACGTTGTCTCGCTGGAAGACGATTTCAGTTTCTATCAGCGTCGTGGTCAGAGTTGGAAGGTCGTGTCGCTGGATACGAACAAGGGGAAGATCAACGTGGCACCGGCGGGCGAAATGGCGAAGGACGGAATCAACACCCCCTACACCTTCGATATCGATGACGTCACGAAGGTCTGGAAGGGCCGCACGCTGGTGGAACTGACCGACATCGCGCCGGAGCAAGTCGTGCAGTTCAATCTCGGCTGGTCGCCCGGTTCGCGAGACAAGGAATTCAAGGTCTCGGAAATCTGGCTCGATGACGAGAGCCGGAAGTTCGCGACCGATCTTCAGCGTCGCCGACATGTGAAGTATCAGAAACAACGCTGGCTTCCAGGTTGGATCGACTCGGTGGAAGACAACGACTTCGGCGGCGGCACGGTCACGCTGACGTTCTTCGGCGGCATGGACCCGTCATTGTATGCTGACCTCAAGAGCACTCAAGACAAGGGATACCACGTTGCCGTCGCCGAAAAGACGCTGCGTACCTGGTTCCATCGTTCCGACAGAAAGCTCGGCCAAGTGATCGAGTGGAAGGAGATTGAGAATCCGCTCCCCGGCAGCAGCGGCATTCAGGTTCGCATGAAGTTCACCGAGTTGCTCGACGGCTATCGTCCAGGTCGAATCGTCCGTGTGAAGAGCCACGATTGGCTCTTCGTCACGATGCCGTCGGAAGAACGAGTCAAGACGGTTGAAGAGCAGAAGCGATCCGCCGTGTTTCGTCTGCCTTGAGCGTGTTGAAAAAGTGTGGCACGACGCTCCGCGTCGTCAGTCAATAGTGTTGACGTAAGAATTCTCCACAACATTTTGCGACGTGGAGCGTCGCACCACAATAAATTCCCCACGCTCTGGCGAGCGTGGCTACGGTTTGTCTTTTTTGAAAACGGGAGTTGCCATGACGAAGCAAGTATTGGCCGCACTTGGCCTGACGTTGGCCGTGATCGCCATCTCGGCACGCGCCGATGAAACAGAGTCGCTGATCGCACCGGGTGAGAAAGTGCAGAAGCTCGCCGGCGATATGAAATTCACCGAAGGCCCGGCGTGGATTCCCGCGAAGAAGATGCTCGTCTTCTCCGACATCCCCAACAGCAAACTCATGCAGTGGAGCGAGAAGGATGGCTTGTCGGTCTTTCGACCAAGCGAGCAATCCAACGGCAACATTCTCGACCTGCAAGGCCGGCTCATCTCGTGTCAGCACGCCGCTCGCAATCTTGTGCGAACCGAAGCCGATGGCAGCATCACGGTGTTGGCCGACAAGTTTGATGGCAAGCGATTGAACTCCCCCAACGACGTCGCCGTGCGATCCGACGGCACGCTCTGGTTCACCGATCCGCCGTGGGGACTCACCGGTCCGGGCGAACTGCCGGGGCATTGGGTTTTCAAGCTCGATCCGGCAGCGGGAAAGATTGAGCCGGTCGTCAAAGATCTCGCGATGCCCAACGGCATCAATTTCTCGCCCGACGAGAGCCGCATTTACATCGCCGACACCGGCGGGCACCCGAAGCATCCCAATCCGGCCTTCCACAAGTTGCCGGGGACGATCAGTTGCTACCAAGTGAGCAAAGACGGGAAGCTCGGCAAGAGGTTGTTTCAGATCGAGCAAGGGAGCGACGGCATGACAGTCGATGTGAAGAGCAACCTCTACACGACGCACGGCAAGGTTCATGTCTACAACGCGGATGGCAAGAAGCTGGAAACGATTGACGTGCCCGAAGGCCCCGCCAACGTCACCTTCGGCGGCGATGACTACAAGACGCTGTTCATCACGGCAAAGACATCCCTCTACAGCGTCCGCATGAAGAACGCCGGAGCCAAGCCGGTCGGAGCGAAGTGGTGAGTCACATGAAATTGATCGGTAGCCACGCTCGCCAGGGCTTGTTGAAGATTTCTTGTAGGGTGGGACAAGCTCGCTTCGAGCGCCGGCCCACCATCTGCAATCGTTGTGTTTCATGGTGGGCCGGCGCGGCGAAGCGCCGCTGGTCCCACCCTACGCTCCTTTTTCAACAGGCTCGCCAGAGCGTGGGTTTTCTGGCGATACGGCCAACGCTCTGGCGAGCGTGGCTACGGTTGGCCGCGGGGTACTTGCTCGCGGTCTCGTCTGCCACGGAAGCAGCGGACGGAACAATCGGTTTCGAGCAAGCCGTGCAGCCGTTCTTTCAGACTTACTGCTTGCGCTGTCACAACGCGCAGAAGCAGGAGGGCAAATTCCGGCTCGACACGTTGTCGCGCGACTTCGCCGATCAAGCGGTCGCTCAACGTTGGAGCGAGGTTGTCTTTCGCATGAACTCCGGCGAGATGCCGCCGAAGAAGGAGCCGCAGCCCAAACCACAAGAACTCGGACAGGCTGTGGATTGGCTCTCGATACGGATCAAAGAGGGCGAAGCAGCGCGGATGGCGAAGCGCGGGCCGCTCGCTCACTACCGGCTCAGTCGTGAGGAATATGGTCACACGGTCTACGATCTGTTCGGCGTTTACTTCGATGTGAACTTACCGGGCGCGTTCAACGAAGACCCTCGCTGGCATGGGTTCGAACGGATCGGCTCGCTGTTGACGCTCTCGCCGTCGCATGTGGATCGTTATTTCCGTGCGGCAGAGACGGTGCTCGCGCGGGCCTTTCCCGATCAACAGCCCGTCTCGCAGAAGAACCGCCGCGAAGCGAATGTCGGCCAGGAGAAATGGTTGCAGGAACAAGGTCTCGCTGGGCCGGTGCGCTGGGCACTCTGGCCGGGACATGGGCAGCATCTCGTCAATGCGCCGGTTCCGGGCTTGTATCGAATTCGCATCCAACTCAGTGCTCTGCCGTCGTTCAAGGGACGCTTGCCGCATCTCGCGCTGTGGCATCATCAATTGAAACGCTCGGTCGTCGGTTTGGACGTCAACGCGGTCGAAGATCAGCCGACTGTCATCGAGATCGAAGCCTTTTTGCCGGAGGGCAATTTCAATGTGATGAACGAGTCGCCCGGAATGCTGGCAGATGGGCAGACTCCAAGCGTTTCTCAATTCCCGTTCGTGAACACGAAAGTCAGCCGCCCGACGCGACCGACAGCCTATCGACTGTTCAACGACGAAGGGCAGGCGATCTTTCCGCTGTTGATCGTGGATTGGGTCGAGACCGAAGGCCCGATCCTCCCCGAGGCTGACCAACGCAAGCGAGAAGGGCTGGTCCCTGCCAAGGACGGCGACCTGACAGAAGCCCGTGAATGTCTCAAACGATTCGCAATGCGTGCCTGGCGTCGTCCCGTGATGGATGCGGAGCTCGATCGCTACCTGAAGATCATCGAGGGCGAAATCGCGTCTGGCGAGAAATTCCGTTCCGCCTACCGAGCCGCAATGGTCGCCGTGCTGACCTCCAAGAATTTCTATTACCTCGAAGAAGGCTCGGTCGTCGAGCGTCGCACGACGGTCAACGATTGGGAACTCGCGTCACGGCTCTCGTACTTTCTCTGGAGTTCGCTGCCCGATGACGAACTCTTCCGACTCGCTCGGCAAGGGACGTTGCATCAGCCCGATGTACTGCGAGCGCAACTGACTCGCATGTTGGCGGACGCCAAGAGCAGCCGGTTCACCGAATCGTTTCCGCGTCAGTGGCTGCAACTGCATCGCGTCGGCGCGTTCCCGCCCGATGCCAGTCTCTATCCCGATTACGACAAGTGGCTCGAACAGAGTTTGGTTCTGGAAACAACCGGCTACTTCAGCGAGATGTTTTCCAAGAACCTGCCGCTGCGAGAGTTCCTCGTTTCCGACTGGACGATGCTGAATCCGCGACTCGCGATGCACTATGGTCTGCCCCGCCCGGCCGCTTCGGGCCTGCAGCGAATGTCGCTTCGAGCCGTGGATCATCGCGGCGGACTGTTGACTCAGGCATCCATTCTCTCGCTGACTTCGGACGGAACGCGGCATCGACCGGTGCATCGTGGCGTCTGGGTTTCAGAAGCGATCTTCGGCCGCACGCCACCACCTCCTCCACCCAACGTCGAACCGCTCGCGCCGACACCCAGCAATCAGCCGAAGGCCACGATCCGCATGCAGCTCGAAGCTCACGCGACTCATGCGACTTGTGCCTCGTGTCATCAGAAGATCGACCCGCTGGGCTTTGCCTTCGACAACTTCGACGCGATCGGCCGGTGGCAGACCAGCGAACAAGTACCGGGCGGAAAAGGGGACAACCCGCCCGTCAACGCCAGCGGCAAACTTCCGGATGGCCGTACCTATCAAGGACCGGACGAATTCAAACACCTGCTCGCACAAGATCTCGACCGGTTCGCTGAGGCGTTCGTCGAGCAACTCGCGACGTACTCTTTGCGACGCGTCATGACGATTGACGATGCGGCGCAGATCAAGGCGATCGTTCAAGCCAGCCAGCGGGATGACTACAAGCTCCGCACGGTCATCGAGAATCTTGTTGAGTCCGATCTGTTCCGAAAGAAATGACGCTGTTGGCGATGAGTGAAGAACCACGGTTTAGCAGCGGTCTTTCCGGCGGGGGTTATCTGAGTCGGTACGCATAGAGAGACTCATAACTATCGAGGCACCGCCGATAGAGATCGGTAAGGGAGTCAGGGACTTCGTCCGGCTTAGGCTTGTACGGACGGAAGGCCGTCGTGGTTTCGACCTCTCGATACCAATGCTTGGCCCAGACACCGTCGGTGGGACGCAGGCCGGGAGCCCAGGCGAGCATCGACTCTTGGAAGTCGATCTGAAGTGCCTCACACAGCAGGCCCAACTGCTGACGCGGATTGTTGAGCATCTCGACCGAGTCGATCACCAGCGGAGTGACTCCCGTGTGCTGGCGGACCCACTGAAAAATTTCGAGTTGCTGAGGAAAGCCTGTGTCCTCGTCGGCGGGATTGGGAACAATCTTGATGTAGGACGTCAGCACGTCGCGCGGATGCCGAATCAGAAAGCAGTTTGTCACATTGGCCAGCCAGCTACGGTCAATTCTCGGCAGCAAGTGATGAGTCATCTGCTTCTGATAAAAGATGCGGCGGCCGTCGGGGATTGGGCCGGTCAGCCAAGCGACGACTTTTTGCGAATCGGTTTCGCCAGCGGCGATCACTTCGTCTTTGCCCGGATGATCTTTCTGGGTGACGTGCAAGTAATGCGCATAGAACGGCTCGTCGCAAACGACCGTGTCATTGCGATTGCCCCACGACCGCATCATTGCGGTGGAGATGTTGCGCGGACCAGACCACATGGCAAGACGGAGGGGTACGGAGGAGTTCGACATCGAGGTGGCTTATGTTTGGTGGGCAGAGTGGAAGAATCGTACAGAGCGAAAAAATCATGAAGCGAAGTTCTCGCGATGTGAAGGCTGTTTCATTGCTATTTGTATCGGGAAGCGGTCAGGCACGCTCACACGCGAAAACCGTCGCCTTGCCGGCCACGCGGGCGAAAATCAACACGCCGGGGCGGTGACCTTCCAGAGTCAATTTGCGGCGCACACGCTCGACTTCGATGGGTAAATGGCGGCACTTGATTTCGGCGGAGGCGAATTCCCAGCGTCGGCAGGCGGCACGGACTTCCCGGTCGTTGTTCGGGAGGATCTCCAGCACGCGAAACGTCTGCGCCCACGGCGAACAGAGCGGCTGATCCCCGGTCAGATACTCTTCCGCGTCGTCGAGTCGGCTGAGTTGCAGACGTTCCGCAAGCACATCCAGCATTCCGGCACGCACGATGGCCGGATCGGGGTCGTAGATAAAACTTCGCGGCGAGGTGATGTCAGCTCGCGCGGACATCGGATCGGCGGCGATCGTCTCGCCCGAAGGTAGCGACGTGGCTCGGAACGGCTGGTCTCCCGCGAGTTCGCCAAACCAGACGGTCGCCTCTTTGCACTCGCCGTGCAGGCTGACCAATTCGATTTCGACATTCGAGAACTTGCCACCGAAATTGCTCGCGGGGCTGAGCTTGATGGCTCCGCCATGAAACTCGGACATCAGCGATCGCAGCACATCCAGGTTCGGCGAGCAATCTTCGACTCGCCGCATGCGTTGTTGTCCGCCTGGCCGGCGATCTGGGTCGATGTGCAGCAATCCTTCGCGCCGGCCAAGTTGTGTGACGTCGGCGACAACGGTGTGAACATAATCGCGGACACCGTAGACCTCGGCGTTCCATTCCGTTCGCAGGCACATCGTTGGATCGAGATCGACGCTGTGAACTTCGCCACGCTCGGCCAACGCAAGCGAATCGCCGCCGATGCCGCAGCAATAATCCCAAACCGGTCCCGCGAAGCGTTTCGCTTTGTGTCGCGCGACCAACTCCGCCGTGGACTGTTCGAGTCCAGTCGGTGTGAACCACATCTGATCGGCCCGCGCAAACTTCTTCGAGCTGACGGCCTTTTGACGGAGGTCTCGCAGAATCAGTGCGGCTCGCACCAGTTCGTTGGGGAACTCGCTGCGTAACCGCTGCTGCAAATGGAATTCGGTCTCGGCCGTGTTCGCTTGGGCAATGATCTCGAACAACGCGGGTGCCGCGCGGAGCGCTTGCAGCAGCGACGATTCATCGGGGAATTGGGGAGGCTCGGTCATGGGCCGCGAAGGCTATTGCCGTTTTGACAGAATCGCCATCAGGTCGCTGCGCGCGTCGGTCCACAAGACTTTGCGGCCGTCGTCTTTGAGTTGCCTCGTCGTCAATTCGTCGCGGGCCAGCAACGTGGAGTCCGTCGTCAGTAACACCCAGTCGTTCGCATCGGCTCCCACTTTGTCCGAACGCTTGCTGATCGTCAGTGCGTGCAGGCCGAGCCGTTCGGCTTGAGCGTGCAGCACCGGACGCAGATCAAGATGCCGGTTCGACACATGGGCCGCGATCACTCCCTGCGGCTGGAGGTGCCGGCGGTAAACGTCGAACGCTTCCGAGGTCAGCAGATGCACCGGCACACCGTCTCCCGAAAATGCATCGAGCACCAGCACATCGAAATCCTGAGTCGGCTCCTGTTCGAGTTGCAGTCGGGCGTCCCCCAGTACGACATCGACTTTCGCCGGACAGTCTTCCAAGTAGGTGAAATGTTTTCTCGCCAACCGTTCCACGTCTGGATTGATTTCATAAAAGCGGAAATGGTCTCCCGATTGCCCATAGACGGCGATCGTTCCCGCGCCCAGCCCCACCAGACCGACCTTGATCGGGTAGTCGGGACGGCATTGCTTCAGGATCAGGCCGACGCCGGAGTCCTCGCTGTAATACGTCGTGCCAAAACGCCGTCTCGCGGGATCGGTCGATTGGTTGCCGTGCAGCACTCCACCATGCAGCAGCGCGACATTTTCGGGATATCGCTCGACTCGGAGCACTCCAAAAAAGTTTCGAGTGGCGTCAACACGGTACTTGGTGACACTTCGCACATGCGCGATCAGACTGATCAACAGCGTGGCCATCGCACAGACCAGTCCGGTCCAAACCCAAGAACTGCGGCCGCGATACAAACACGAACCGGCATCTCGAAAGAAAACGACCATTGGCAAACCGCAGGTGACCAGGATCGTCAGATGCCACTCGTAGTAACCGGTAAACAGACGCGGCGCGATCAGTCCAATAAACATTCCCCCCATTGCTCCGCCAGCCGACAGGCACAGATAGAACGACGTCAGATAACGCGGGTGTGGCTTCAACTGCACCAGCTCGCCATGACAGACCATGCAGCCGCAGAACAGCATCGTGAAATAGGCTGCCAACTGTTGCCACATCGGAGCTTGCCCGCCGGATTGCATCAGCCACACGCTCGCCACGGCCGAGACGATCAGCCCGCTGAACCACAGCGTCCGTCGATACCAACGGCTGCTGTCAAACGTCAGGATGAACGACAACAGATACAACGCCAGCGGCACGACCCACAGAAACGGGATCACCGCGACCTCTTGGCAAATCTGATTCGTGGCCGCGATTAACAGCACACAAGCCGTCATCGGCAACGCGATCCACATCAACCTGTCGGCACGACTGGGTACGACGGGTTCGGCGACAGGTTCAGAGCGCACCGCGTCGGTCGCGATGGTTTCTGTCTTCGAGACTGCGTTAGCGATCGCGCACACCGCACAGCAAACCGCGAACACGATGAAGCCCCACGACCAGAGTTGCCCCTGCCGAGCGATATCAAAGGCCGGCTCGAACGCGAACGGATACGACAGCAGCGCGAGCAGCGAGCCGCCATTCGACAACGCATACAGCCGATACGGCGAGGCTCCGGGCTTCGTTCGCGAGAACCACGCTTGCAAGAGCGGGCCAGTCGCCGACAGCAAAAAGTACGGCAGCCCCACACACACCGTCAGCAGCAACAAGATGCGTGCCGTCGGTTCATCGGTCGGTCCCGGCTTCCAGTTCGTCGCAGGGGTGATCGGTCCCAGCGAAGCCGAGATCCCCAACAACAGAATGTGCAACCAGGCTTGTCCTTCCTTTGATAGGTAGCGTGTTACAAGGTGCGAGTAGACGTACCCGCAAAACAATGTCACCTGAAAGAACAACATGCAGACGGTCCACACGGCCGGACTGCCGCCGAACCACGGCAAGATTGCCTTGCTCAGCAACGGCTGCACTTGGAACAGCAGAAAGGCACTCAGGAATGTGGTCAGCGCGAACATGATGCAGCCAGTCTGCTACGCAGCCGTTCGTGGTGCCGAGAGCCATGACGGCCGATCGGCGCAAAGCTGTTGCTTGGCAGGGACAGTGCCGACTTTTCGGATTGCACCTGCGGTTCGGTTGCGACGCGGCTCGCCAGTGACCAACCTCCTGAAGTTGATACTCAAGGAGCGTCTCATGCCCACCCACACAGCGTCGTCACAACCCGTCGACTCCTGGCCGCTCGGCCCGTTTCTGGAAGGCTTGCGAGCCGAACCGGTCTCGTCCGAGAAAGGCCACGCAACGTGGCGGCTCACTGTCGCCGACCAGCATTTGCGAACCCACGGCATCCTGCACGGCGGAGTCGTTGCCACGCTGCTCGACACCGCAATGGGCCGAGCCGTCTCGACGCTATGCCGTGACGATCAAGGGTGCCTGACCGTGCAACTCAACGTCAATTTCATACGCCCGTCCTGGAGCGGCGAGACACTGACCGTCACCGGCGAGGTGCAACATTCCGGCCGGCAGACCGCAGTCACACGTGGCGAGATTCGTACGGCGGCAGGAGTACTCGTCGCGACCGGCAGCGGCACGTTCATGTTTGTCGCTCGCCCCGCCGAAGGGCAGCCATTGTTTGTGCAGCAATCCGATGGCGGAAAGAATCCATAGCGCGGCGACGCCGCAGGAACGTAGCCGTCACCGCTCCGCGTGACGAGCCGAACGCTTCCCAACGCTGTGTAGAGCGTTCGGCTCATCACGCGGAGCGATGATGGCTACATAGAATCTCGTCGCAAAAAACAACACCCTTATCCTTAACTCTTTAGAGGCGTCGGCCCTCAGGGAGTGGCCACGGGAACCGGCAAGAAATAGAGGCCGATGGCCAGGATCAGATAGATCGATACCAGCATCACCCCTTCCATCCAGTGCGACTCGCCGTCATGTGTCAGGTTGCGAACCGCCAGAATTGTGATCGCTAAGCCGATGACCTCGAATTCCGTGAACACCAAATCCATGCGCTGGCCGGAGACAAACCCGACAAAGACCAACAACGGGGCCACCAGCAGCGCGATCTGCGTGCTCGAACCGACGGTGATGCTCAAGGCCAAGTCCATTTTGTCCTTGCGGGCGAAGCGCACCGAATTGATCAATTGCGCCAAGTTGCCGACCGTGGCCAGCAGGATGACGCCGGCGAAGACGTCCGACAGGCCCATTAGCTTCGCGGTTGCCTCGACCGAACCGGTCAATACTTCGCTGACCACGGCGATGACGACTGTCACTCCCACCAACACCGCGGAGGCGACGCGGACGCTCCAAAGCGATTCGGTGTGCCCCGTCTCGTCCGGCGTTCGCTCGCCCAGCAGGTGCTTGTGTGTCTTGAGCGAAAACAGCAGGCTCAATCCATAGACCAGAAACAAGATCACGGCGATCTCGAGGCTGATCTCGCGCGTGGGGGCGTTTGCCGAGTGAAAGAATAGGGCCGGCACCATCAGAGCCGAGACTGCGAGAAACAGCAGGCCGGAACCCAGCGAGGCCGATTCCCGATTGAAGTACTGCACGCTGCGACCGGTTCCGCCGGCGATCATCGCCACTCCCAACACGAACAACAGATTCCCCAAGATCGACCCGACGATCGACGCCTTTACGATCTCGTCGAGCCCCTTAAACAGCGCGGAAATGGCGATGATCATTTCCGGCGCGTTGCCGAGTGACGCGCTGAGCAGTCCGCCCAGATTTGGCCCCAACACATGCGCGAGACTCTCCGTCGCCCGCTCCATCAAGCTCGCCAGCGGCACGATCGACAGCGCCGACGTCAAAAAAACCAGCCAGGGAGCTGCTTCAAACCAGTCGAGGGCCAAGGACACGGGGACCATCACCAACAGCCAATAAATCCGCATCCGTTCGTCTCCGACAGCTTCAGGGGCACGTTCGTTAATGGCGACGCTTATGATCGCGCTCCGATTTCATAGAAAAACCAATGGAGCGTCACTCGACAGCCCAAGTCACAGGCAAGAAATAGCCGTGGCCCAAAAAGGGCACGGCCTTCTGTCCTACTGTGCCTCTTCTTCCTTCGAGACCGACAGCAGAAATTCCTCGAATCCGATTTCTTTGCCGAGATCCTGCACCATGACGTAGGTACCGTTGTGCGAGTCGCCGTGAGCTTTGATCATCAGCTTTTTGGCTTGAGCATTGCGTGAGGTGAGCAAGCGGTTGTGAAGGTCGGCTTCGGTCGGATACTCGACGTCCTCGATGAAGATCCGGTTCTGGTCGTCAATGCGGACGGTGACACACTCGCTATCTTGATCGAAGTCGGAGGGTCGTTTGGACGAGGCGGCCGCTCCTTCTTGTTTCGGTTTCGGCATATCGACGCACGAGAGGACGCCGGAGGCCGTCGTGATCATGAAGAAGACCAGCAGGAAGAAGACGATATCAACCATCGCGGTCATATCGACCAAGTCTGCGTAATCATCACCCTTTCCGGAGGGCAGGGGAATTCCTCCGCCGCCACCTTCATCGTCCCCCTCATCCTCTGCCACGAATTCAGCAGGCTCTTGCTCCGAACGCACGGGAAATTTGGTGCGGCACTTTGGGCACGTTGAGTTCTTACCAATGCGATCGTCGCCGGCCAGCAACGACTCTCCGCATTCAGGGCAATGAACTCGTATCGGCATAAGAAATCTCCACTGGATGGCGGCGTGACGCTTCGCGTCGCGATTCACGACGCGGAGCGTCGTGGCACGCTACTTCGTTTCCTTTTCAAACACACCCAATCGCAGATTGAAGTTTTCAGCGGCAGCGGCGGCTCCCGCGATAAACGAGATGTCTTTCATCGCAACTTCTCTTTCCGCCTTCAACAGCAGGCAGTCTTTCCGCTCTTTTGACCCCGCTTTTACGGCAGCTTCCACCTGCTTGAGAATTTCAGCGCGATCGGTCAGCGGCTCGCCGTCATTGTCTTCGCCGATTTTCACCTCGATGCCGCGATCACTGTTCTTGACGATCACAATCACCGACAGATCGGGATCCCCTGGGACAACTTTTTTCGCCGCCGGCATATTCACTTCGTTCTGCATCGCCACGACCCAGGCGACCAGAAAGTAGATATTCATCAGCGAGACGAGATCGACCATCGCGGTGACGTCGAATTCCGGATCTTCGACCTCAGCGCCCTTGCCACCCAAGCTCGAGCTGAATTTGGAATCGAGTTTTGCCGCGGATTCACCGTGCATTGGTCGGGGCCTTGTTCTTGGACGGACGGAAAGTCCCCAAAACGTGAGTCATGCCGGTGCTGACCCCTTCGAGCAATTCCTTCGACTTGATGTTGAGGTTGGCTAGCAGATAACTAAACGGGATGGCGGTCGCCAATCCCATGGCCGTACAGAACAAGGCGAGACTGATGTCCTTGGCGATCATGTGCGGAGCCACTTTCTCGCCGGTGCCAATGCGGCCGAACGCGGCGATCATGCTCAACACCGTGCCGAACAGTCCCAGCAGCGGACCGCTCTTGATCGTGGTCGCGACCCAGTTCATTTTCTGTTCGAGCGGTCCCATCAGATCGCGCTGAATCAGTTCGCCGACTTGTTCCCGCAGGCCGTCATAACCGACCTTACGATTGGCGATCACGGTCAGCACCAGTCGCGGGAGTGCTCGCAGCGACTTGGCTTCACAGATTTCGTTGGCCTCATCAAACGCACCGGACTTCAATCGCGGCAGCAGTTCGTTCAAGAAATCATCCTGATCCTGGTGGCTGCGGAACCGCAACTGGTTCGCTCGTCGCCACGAGAGGATCACGCAGTACAGCCCCCAGAAAAAGTTGATCCCCAGAAACACGAAGCAACCGTCACCAAGCTTCTGGGCCATGTCGTTGACGTCGAAGCCACCGGCCGCCAGCGTGAGGACGCTCGCGTCGAATTGGCTAAGAGACGAAGTGAGAGCACTGGTGTTCATGGAGCGGAATCCTCCGAGCGATTTGAAAAACTGTGACGCGAATGTGACCACGGCTTCGAGTCCGTTGGCAAAGACGTATCCGCCACGGCTTGCGGAATCAAGGGGCGAGAGCAGAAAGTTGTCGGGCGTGTGGCTTCAACAGGGTTTCGCTCTGGAAATCTGTGGGATAGATTCCTGCCCCCTGTCGAGCGCCGTTGGCTTGCCACCTCTGTTTTGAGAACTCACGCGATGCCCATCCGTTTTCTGTGTCAGAAGTGCCGCAAACGCAACAGCATCTCCAGCCGCATGGC
>SXKJ01000198.1 GCA_005778115.1 Planctomyces sp.
AACCTGGCCATGCAGCTTCGCAAGCGGCCGGAACTCACGACGGATTCGGTCGATCTGCATGCTCCGCAATCGAAATTGCACACGGACATCCCGCGATTGCGACAAGGGGGCGTGGGGGCCGAGTTTTTCTCGACCTATGTCACCGCCGACAGCGTCAAAAAGGGGACCGCCGTCCGCGAGACGCTCGAACAGATCGATCAAATCGCTCGGCTGGTGAAGCGTCACTCGGACGCAATGGAGTGGGCTGGTTCGACAGACGACCTCAACCGCATTCACAAGGCCGACAAAGTCTCGGCGCTGATTGCCGTCGAAGGGGGCAACGCGATCGAGAGCTCTCTGGTCGTTTTGAAAACGTACTACCAGGCCGGAGCGCGCTGCCTGGCGCTGACTCACGACGACACGACCGACTGGGCCGACGCCGCGCTCGACAAGGCCAAGCACAAAGGGCTTGCCAAATTCGGCGAGCAAGTCGTCGCGGAGATGAACCGGCTGGGCATGGTCATCGACCTGTCACACGCCTCGGAAGAAACCGCGTTGGACACGCTGTCGCTCAGCAAGGCCCCCGTGATCTTCTCGCACACCGGAGCCCACAAGCTGGCCCCGCACCCGCGCAATGTTTCGGATGATGTACTGAAAGCGGTCGCGAAGAACGGTGGCGTGGTGATGGTCAATTTCTATTCGGGATTCCTCTCCGCCGAGAACGTCAAAGCCTACGAGAAGCGGACGAAAGCCGCCGCCGATCTCCGCAAGTCGTTCAAAACCGACGAGCAGTTTCAGACCGCTCTGGTGGCTTGGCTGAAAGACAATCCGCTGCCGAAGACCAGCGTGAAAGACGTCGTCGATCACATTGACCACATTGGCAAGGTGGCTGGCTTTGATCACGTCGGCCTTGGCTCGAACTTCGACGGCGTCGTGAGCCTGCCTCAAGATCTGCAAGACGTTTCCAGCTTCCCGCACCTCACCCAGGAGATGCTGAATCGTGGTTACTCGCACGAGCAGATTCAAAAAGTGCTCGGCGGCAATGCTCAGCGAGTGCTTCGAGACGTGGAGTCCATCGCAAAAAGCGGTTCACCCGCGCTCCCGCAGCCTGCCATTACCTCTGCTGGTGGTGAGTAGTAGTTTTGACTCATACGATCCAGATACGAAAAACCTCGCGAGCCGCACACCAACAAGTGCGATTCGCGAGGTCTTTTTGTTTAAGAGTGGTCCGCCCAGAAGCGTCAGTAGTTGAACTGGAACTGCAACCGTAACGCCTGGCCGTCGAATTGGGCGTAGGAGGGTGCGGTCGCATTGGCGGTCGTATTGGTCCGGTCTGTGATCAGATACGAGAGGGTCAACTCAGCGGCCGGGTTGATCTGCCATTCGGTGCCGAACTCATACTCGTCGATATTGACAAACGGAGCGTTGCGTTCTGACTTGTAGCCTCCTTTGAAGTACGAGTAACGCGCGAAGGGAAAGAACGTTCCCCAGCATTCGGTGTCGAGCTTGTAGAGCAGCATGGCATAACCGCCGTACAAAGCTCGTTCTTCAATGGAGGTCTGTGTCGCGTTCAGCGCCGGGCCTCGGCCGATGGTCCATTCCGTTTGGAATCCGAAGGGCTGCGGATACCAGATAAACGAGCCGGCAAGCCGCTCATCGTTCCAACCGTCGCGGTCTTTCGCGGCATTGATCGGTTGAGTGAACCCGGACTGCGTGGAGACGCCAACTCCCGAAGCCGACACAGTTCCGTCCGGCGGACTCCCGGTGGCCGCGAATCCCGGAGGTGCCCCTGGTGGATCAATTGCTGATCCAATCACGGAGTACTCGCCCGCGTAGCCTTGAATGCCAACTTCCATGCGTTGGCCGTTCTCAAACGTCAGTGGCAGCGTGAGTCTCGCGAACACATGCAGGTCGTCATTGATCTCGTTGAACGACCCGCCTTGGCCGTTGTAAACGCCCGCGCTGAACAAGCCGTAGTTGCCCGAGCCTTTGAGTCCCTTCTCCAGCACGTCTTTGAAAAAGTCCTGAGCCCAAGTTGGGGTATAGAAGAAGTAAGCTCCCAGATCGCGTTCGTTGCGCACCGCGCTATTCAGGGCGTCGTGCCGATCCAGCGGAATTCGGTTTGAGCTGGATTGCAGGTTTTCCCATCCATAGGGGACTTTTGACTGACCAATTCGGACGCGAAGTTCCTTTTGGTCGTCCAGATAGAGATCGCTATACCAGTCACGAATTTGAGCGAACTGGTTGTTGGGATCGGCGGACGAACCGGGAGACGACGCGAAGTCCGGTTGCAAGTACACATAGACCCGCTCGTGAACGTCACCAGAAATGATGACGCGAGCACGGCGAATCAGAAAACTCTGATTGTCGGCCAGCGATCGGTCCCCGACGTACTGCGGACGTGCGGAACCGTCTTCCATATGCGTGACCTCGTTGATCCGGAATTGCGCGTAGCCTCGGATGCTGAGTTTGTCGAACCACTTCTTGGGCTTCGGAGCTTCCGGCTTCGACGGATCCTTGGGCATTTCCAACAACGATGACGTCGAACTGGTCTGCTCACGAATGATGCCGATCTCCGGATCGTGAGCGAAGAACAGCGGAGCCATGTGCAGCGGATTGAAACCGGTTTGCTGGATCGGCGACGACGATTCACGCAGCGTTTGATTTTGCGTCTGCAACTCGGCGATCTGCGCTTCGGCTCGTTCCAGGCGTTGCCAATAGTCGGCGGGATCAACCGGGCGAATTCCTAAGACCGGTTCCTCCGAATCGGCCTGAAGCCGCGCCGGTTCGTGCTCGGATTTCGTTTTCGCCGAGACGACAGGCTCGTCAGCCCACGCCGCCGTGCCACACCACAAACTGGCCGAGCAAATCCAAGCCAGATGCTTACGCAAATCGATCATGTCGCGAGTCCCTTCGCACAGGTGATGTTTGCCGCCACGAGTCCCTTCGCGGCCTAAGCCAAAATGCCGAGCAAACGCCAAGACAGCTCAACCCAAAAGCGGCGGCCTCGACAATCCTCACAGCAGCAACAATCGGGAGGCGCGGTTTCCGCGGCAGAACCGGCCCGGTTGAGTTTGGCGGTTCTTAACAATGTTAAGGCGAGCCTTCGTTATGACCGTCAAGGTTTGCCAAACGTGGCGGCAGACACTGCCGATTGAGCCGCGCTTCCAGCACGACGCGCAAGCGAGTGATTTTTACGAAGAACCACGCATGTAACCACTCGCTCACGCATCGAACAACCACTCGCGCGCGCGTCGTGCTGGGGCCGCAACTTGGAGTCGCTTCGCGGACTCGCTACTTTCCGTCGACTCATACGACTCTCGTATGAACGCCTTATTGGAGCTTGCCGATGTCCCAAGATTCTCCCGTCATCCTGCTGAACCCCGAAGACAACGTCGCCTATGTTCGCCGCACGATCCCGGCCGGCTTGGCGTTTCGGATCGGGCCGTATGACATCACGGCGAAAGAGGTCGTGGAACTCGGTCACAAGATCGCGCTGAAGCCGATCACGCCGAAACAGCCGATTCGGCGATACGGCCAGGTCATCGGCTACGCGACGGAAAACATCGAACCGGGCGAATGGGTCCATCGACACAACATGGAGCCGGGGGAGTTGCAACTCGATCTCTCGATTGGCACCGACATTCCGCCCGATCCGACTCCGATTCTCGGCCGCACGTTTCAAGGCTATCGCCGTCCCGACGGCCGGGCTGCGACGCGCAACTACATCGGCATTGTCAGCACGGTGAACTGCTCGGCCGCAACCTCGAAAATGATCGCCGAACGCTTCAACAAGGACTTGCTCCGTGATTTCCCAAACATCGACGGCGTCGTTCCGCTGGTCCACAAGGGAGGCTGCGCCTTCGACTACGACGGCCCCGAACACCGCTTGATGGCTCGGACGCTGGCTGGATTCTGCAAACATCCCAACATCGGCGCGTACTTGATCGTGGGCCTCGGTTGCGAAACGTCGCAGGGAGCGTACCTGCAAGACAAATACAACTTGCATCAACTGCGAATTCCCGGTGAACCAGAGCCGGCCCGGCCGCTGGTCATCAACATGCAGGAACAAGGGGGCATCGCCAAGACGGTGCGTTACGCGACCGACCTCTTGAAAGACATGCTGCCGCAAGTGAATCAGGTTCGCCGCGAGCCGATTCCGGTTTCGGAGATCATCCTCGGCACAAACTGCGGTGGCAGCGACGGCAGCAGCGGAGTCACCTGTAACCCGGCACTCGGCATCGCCAGCGATCTGCTGGTCGCTCACGGCGCGACGACGATCCTGGCTGAGACGCCAGAAATCTATGGTGGCGAACACCTGCTGCTCCGCCGCGCTCGGAGCCGTGAAGTCGGCGAGAAACTCCTACGCCAGATTCGCTGGTGGGAGGAGTACGTCGCGAAATTCGGCGGAGCGATCGACAACAATCCGTCGGTCGGAAACAAGAAGGGGGGCCTGACCACCATCTACGAAAAGTCTCTGGGAGCGATCGCGAAGGCTGGTCATTCGGCACTTAATGCCGTTTACGACTTCGCCGAGCCGGTCACTGCAAAGGGTTTCGTCTTCATGGACACGCCGGGCTTCGATCCCATTTCGGTGACAGGTCTCGTCGCTGGCGGAGCGAACGTCGTGGTCTTCACCACCGGCCGAGGTAGTTGCTTTGGCTGCAAGCCAACGCCGAGCATCAAAATTGCCTCGAACACTCCGATGTATGACCGCATGATCGACGACATGGACATCAACGCCGGCGGCATCCTGGAGGGTGAGTCGGTTGAGCAAGTTGGGCAAGAGATTTTCGAGAAGATCATCTCCGTCGCCAGCGGCGAGAAGACCAAGAGCGAAGCCCAAGGCATCGGCGACGACGAGTTCGCCCCGTGGATCATTGGGCCGGTGCTGTAGCTGTAAGCGTCAGATTTTAGGCCGATTGACGCCCCTGAACTCTGACGAGTTCAGCTACGAAAACTCTGCGATTCCTCTGTGACCGTAAAAACCGGCACGATTGAAATAACCGCTACAGTTTGCCTAGTTGCCGGGACGATAAGAACCGCAGGTCTCCCTGCCGCGCACCGTTTGGGATGCGCGGAGGGTGTCAACAAACTCCGAAGACGGTCAGTCCAAGGAAGTTCTGATGCGGTTCAAGCACTGGCTCACAACGTTATTTGGAAGCTCGCTCATTGTGGCGAGCACACTCACGGCCCAGGCCCAGCCGCCGATGGAGATGGCTCCCGGCAGAATGGCCTACGACGGCTATGGAGGTGTGCCGACACCCGGATACGGTCCGCCGGGGATGTATGCGCAATGGCCGGAAACCTCGCCATATCAGCATTCCTATAGCCAACAATACAATGACGGCGGCACTTGGAAAGAGTCCGAAAACCAACTGACTCGGCGCTACCGTCTCAAAATCGATTACTTGACCGGCCGGAGTCGTGTTTCCGAATCGCTTGTGGGAAATCCGCAGGCTCAGAACTACCCGGATACCATCCGCAGTGAAATCGGAAATCAACAAGGCCAAGGCGGCGGCCAACAAGGCCAGCAGGGAAATGTTCTTACCCCGTTTACAACGAACCCGTCTCAGGGACAGTTCGGATTCCCATTATTCGGTGCGCTCGACTTGAGCGTTGTCAAACGCGGCATCGACAATCAAGGAACGCGGGTGGATTGGGGCTGGGACAATGCCGACGACAGCGGCATTCGGTTTGAGTTTCTCACCAATCAGGGAGACTTCAGGTACAACGCTCGCGACAATCTTCCCTCGACACGCGACACGCAGCGGGACTTTGCGCTCTTCGCGATCACGCAGTTGCACATCATCAATGAGTTGAACAGTCAGGGAAACACCGCGGCGGCCGCTCAGCTTACGTCTGAATTGAACCAATTGGGCCAAGTGCAGTCGACCACCCTTGGACGCTTCACCGACATCAATGATGTGTTGCAGAACAACATCGATAACTTGGGGGGGCTCCCCTTGGATGACGGCTCAATTCGCACCTTCGCGGATGGGACGACATTCGGCGCCGTCACTGTGCCGTATGACCTGGAATTTCAGGTCAGCCTGAAGTCCGAGCTATACGGTGGCAAAGTCGAATCGATCCTGACACCAATCGCGAATCTAGGTCCGTTTCGCATTCGACCGACGGTGGGAGCACGATACTTCTATCTCAACGAACACTTCCGCTTTTACGGCCAAGACAGCGGTCTGGCCTACAACAGCGGTGGCGGACAAGGGGGCGGCGGCGGTGGAGGTGGTGCTCAGAATCTGAGCCCGGATATCAAGATCCATTCACCTCCCGACCGCATTGATAATGATGGAGACGGAATCGTCGACAACGCCGGTGTCACAGAGACCGGCGGAGGACAACAAGGTGGTGGTGGTGGCCAAGGGCAACAGAATCAATTGATCTTCTTTTCCTTCCACGACCAATTCCGATATCCGATTGAGTCGTACCTCAATAACTCTTCCCAACAGCATCTGGGTGGAGCCGAAGTCGGCCTAACCTACGATTTAGGCAGCGAATCGCTGATGTTAAGCGGTTCGTCGAAATTCGGTCTGCTGGCGAATTACGCCCAGCTCAAGTTGAATGGCGATAATATTGCGATGCACACTCGCGATTCCAACTTGCTGTTGCCAGACGTCAACAATGCGACTCCCAACGCTTTCAGCGACAATCAGTTTCATACACGCGTTTCGCCCATGTTTGAGCAGCAATTCAACGCGGAAGCCGCGCTGTTTCGGTATGTGCCCGTCTTGCGGCGGATGAGCATCTTCGAGAAGGCTCGCTTCCGTGCCGGTTACTCGATTCTGTTGATCGGGCAAGTGACGGACACCGCTGGCAGCATCTCGTGGCAAGGGAATCCGTCGATCGGCTTGTTCCCGACGATCAAAGAAAAGCGGAACACATACGCGACGTACAACTACAACTTCGGCGTGAGCTGGGATTTTTAGACGCTGCTCGCGATGTCGCCTCGGCGTTGGTGTCTGTATCACAGAATTTAGCCGCGCGGTGCCAACTCCGGTGAAACGGCATGAACCGGGGCTAGCGCCGCGCGGCTATGTTTCGGAGTGCGTATCAGTTTTCACGCACGTCTCATCGCTTGACCGTCACCGCGTTCACCAGCAGGACGGAGTAAAGTTGGTCGCGGATACATTGCACTTCGCGTTCACCCGTTTCGCCGCGTTCGAGTGCTTCCACGGCCGCCGAAAGCGAGCGTGTACAACCACGGAGCAGAGAGCGAATCTCGACCGTCAGCTTGGCGTCGCCATTTCGCAACAGATTCAGCAGGTCTTCGAGATCGCAAGTGAAAGATTCGAGTTCCGCTGCGTCGGCGTTTCGAAACGTCCTGCGGATCGCGATAACGGTGCGGTGCATCTGCGGTAGAACCCGCTCACCGATATCTGGGGCTTCAGCGACGTAAACGCGGAATCCAGGAAGGCGAGCTGTCCGTTGATCTTGGCGAGCCAGCGATCGCAGTCGATTTGAAATTGAGTCGTCAACATCGTTGGTTCCGTTTGCAGAGTGCTTTGCAGGCGGGGCCCTGTCATGTGGCCGCGTTGGACCAAGGTAGGTCGAGCGTCTGCAGCGTCAAATTCCGTTGCGGCCAATCGCTGGCTTGAGTCACCAGTCCCTGTCTACCGCGACTGAAATGCGTAACGAGCCTGCTCTACCGGAATGTTGAGAAATCGCAGCAACGGCCGACCGGAGAACGTGCGGCTTCACGAAAATTCACGAGCCGCGCAAACCAGCTTCAAAGCCAGTCGCCATACAGGTGTGGTGATTCGGCATCACGAGGCTCAGCGTTTGACCGTCACCGCATTCACCAGCAGGATGGAGAACAGTTCGTTGCGGATACATTGCACTTCTCGTTCACCGGTTTCACCGCGATGCAACGCCTCCACGGCCGCCGCCAGCGCACGAGTGCAACCTCGTAGGACGCCTCGAATCTCGGACGTCAGCCAGAGGTCGCCGTTTTGCAACCGATCGAACAGGTCTTCGAGGTCGCACGTGAAGGCTTCGAGCTGCGGCGTTTCGGCATTCCGCAGCGCACCGCGGATCGCGATGACGGCGCGGCGCATGTGCGACAATACCTTCTGACCGATATCCGCCTGCTTGAGTGCCGAAAACGCGGACTCCAAGAATGCGAGTTGTCCATTGATTTTGACCAGCCAGCGGTCACGGTCCAAACTGAGATGCGTCGTCATCATGGTGTTCGTTTCCTGAATACATTGAAGGGTTGGCCCAGCTCATCTGGCATCGTTCGCAGGAAAGTAGGTCGAGCCAACGTGCCGTCAAAAATCTTTGCGAGCAAACATCGATTTGAGAGACTCAACCCCGCCTGTCGCAGCGGAGAGACGCAACACACTTACTCTGCCGGAATGTTGAGAAAACGAAGCAGCGTTCAACGAGCGAACGTGGTTCTCACCACGAGAATTCACGGCCCAATCGCACCTTGGGCCAAAAAGCAACAGCCCTCAAGGCGTAGTCATTCGGCAACGCGCCGCTGGAATCAGACTCGCTTGGCACCAGTCATAGCGTGCTGCGGCGAATGATGATCAGCATCAGAATGGAAAGTGCTTCACCGGCGAGTCGGCTTACGGGCGGATCACGACTTCGCTTGCGAGATCCAGCAGGTCGTACACTTCCGCCACGTCGGCGTTGAGCAACCGGACACAGCCACGCGATTCGGCTTTGCCAATCGAGTCTGGTTCAATGGTTCCGTGAATGCCGTAGCTCTCTCCCAGGTCGATCCAATACTCCCCCAACGGGTTCTTCGGATCGCTGCTGGCAAAGACTTTGCCGTTGGGATCGGTGTACTGCGGATCCGCGACTTTGTTGAGCACCTTAAATTTCCCGACCGGCGTCGAGTTATTCTTGCCGATGCAGCACGGGTAACTCCGCACGTATTGGCCGTCGTGATGCAGCGTCAGTTCAAAACTGCTGAGCGTCACGACCGCTCCGAACGGGCCGTCGATGACTTTCAGCTTCTGTCCTTCGCGCAGCCGCTTGGGGTCCACGCGATTGAGCCGCGACAGGTATTGCCATGTCACATGATGCTTGGTGGCGATCTTGCGAAGCTGGTCGCCAGCCTGCACCACGTAAGGCTCTTGCACGTGCGGTTGCGGCGAGAAGTAGATCGCCTTGGCGGTGAGGTCGATCCGTTCCTGCACGCTGGAGCGCAAATCGGGCTGTTGCCAGAACAACTTCGACAAGGCTTTGTGAGCTTCGACGACCTGCCCGGCTTTGATTTGGCGGTCGATCTCGCTGAAGTCGAAAGTCGGTTCTTGGTCCTTGGTTCGTTTCGCAATGCGAACGGGTGGCTCCGTGGTCGTCTCACCGTTGGCTTCGGCCTCGGCGGCGGGAGCTTCTGCGTTCTTGGTGACCGCCGGTTCCTCCAATGTGACCAGGCGAATTGGTTTCGTGGAGATCGAATCCGGTTCCTCCGACGGTTCGACTTGTTCCGTTTGCGGCTCTGACGGCGAGCCACCAACCTCCAACAGCAATGACTCACCGGCTGCGAACTCCGGCGATGAATCGAACGTTTCTGGCGGTGCATCCGCCTCAAGGAGCGAACCCGTGGCGGCACCGCCCAACTCAAGAGGAACCCAGCCGCTGCGATAGACAGTGAACCCTGCGAGGCCCAACACAACGGTCAGAAACAGTGTCGAATTCGAAATCCGAGGCATGAGTGATCCTGAAGTCCGCGGAGAGGATCGGGGCCTCCGGCGAACCGGGACGGCCATCAGAGGCGGCACCATAGCAGCGTGCCGGAAAACCGACCAAGAGGATTCTCGGCGGAGCGCAGATTGGGCCGTGAGAAGCGCCGTGATCTCACCTTGACCCTCTCTCGCAAACAGGCGTACTTTCCCGCTCCATTCCTGCCGCTCGGCGATCTGGTCGAGCAATTCCCTGTCTGAATTCCCCTCCGTTGGTTTCTTTCCCACCTCTCGGCGACGAGCGCGTTGCGTCCGTTTTGCCCCTCTCGTTCCGGAGCGACGTCATGAAGGCGTTTCGACTCGGTGTTTGCCTGCTGCTAAGCATGTTGTTTTGCGGCGTACTCATCGGCTGCCAGGAGTTCAAACTCCTGAGCTCCAAGATGCTGCGTTCGCAGTCGCCCGATAAGTTGGACGACGAGGCTGAAAGCGTCAAAGACCTTAGGGACGCAGAGAAGGACAAGGAGTTCGAGACGAAGGTCGAGACTCCCTTCGTGGGCAACTACGCCTCATTCGCGGGCTTGAATTATGTCGTGCTGCAAGGCGTCGGGTTAGTCGTCGGCTTGGATGGAACGGGTGGCGATCCGCCGCCATCGGTGTATCGCGAGGTGCTCGCCGACGACATGCGGCGGCGCGGCATCGACGATCCCGAAACGATCCTGCGTTCTCGCGATACCGCGCTGGTCATCATTCAGGCGTTGCTCCCGCCGACGATTCGCAAAGGGGAAGCGTTCGATGTCGATGTCCGCGTTCCCGATGGGGACACCACCACCAGTCTCAACGGCGGTTGGTTGCTGGAAACGGAACTGTCCGAAGCCGCAATCGTCCCCGGCCAAGGAGTCATGAAAGGGCACATCCTCGCCAAGGCGAAGGGGTCGATCCTGATCACATCGGGCGAAGGAAAGACCGAGAACACCGGGCTGAAGGTGCGCGGCAAGATACTCGGCGGAGGAACGTCCAAGAAAGATCGCGATCTCCGAGTTCAACTGCGCAGCGATTACCGCAGCGTACGGCAATCGAAACGAATCGCCGACAAAATTGGACAGCGATTTTTCGCGTACAACGAAAGTGGGTTGCGTGAACCGCTCGCCAAAGCCCTGACCGACCAGACGATCGAGTTGAAAGTCTATTCGCGCTACAAGGACAACTATCCGCGCTACCTGCAGGTGATCCGCAACATCGCCTTCCGCGAGTCCCAGGTCGCTCGGCATGTGCGCATGGAAAAACTCAAAACTCAGTTGCTCGATCCCGATATGACCGAGACAGCGGCGTTGCAATTGGAAGCAATCGGCAACGAGGCAATCCCGATCCTCAAGACCGGATTGAAACATCCGGACGCGCTGGTGCAGTTCAATTCGGCGATGGCCCTAGCCTATCTCGGCCAGGCGGATGCCGTCCCTGTACTGGGTGAAGCGGCCGTGAATGAGCGTGCCTTCCGCGTGTATGCGCTGGCGGCGCTCTCCACAATCGATGCCGGTGAGACTCACCTGCTGCTGCGCAAGTTGACCAATGCGCAGACCGACGCCAGCGGCAAGAGCATCGACAGTGCAGAACTTCGTTACGGAGCGTTCCGAGCTTTGTGGACGCTCGATAAGCGAGACCCGTATCTCGGCGGTGAGGCGATGAAGGAGCCCAACGCCGACCGCGAGATCTTCGCCTTGCACACCTTGCCGAACACCAACAAAGGGGAGCCGATCATCCACCTGACGCAGCATCGCCGTTCGGAGATCGTCCTCTTCGGCGAGGACCAGGAGTTCAAAACGCCGATGGCCGTTCGAGCGGGCAATCACATTCTCGTGACCGCTCAGCCGGGCAAGGATCGGATCATCCTCTCGAAGTATCAGGCTGGGCAGCCGGACAAACGTAAAGAAGTCTCGCCGCGTGTCGCGGATGTCATTCGCACGGCCGTCGAATTCGGAGCCAGCTATCCCGACATCGCTCAGATGCTGCTGCAAGCGGCCAAACAGCAGAACCTCACTGGCCACATCGAAATCGACGCGCTGCCGCAAGGGGGACGCGAGTACGTCCGCGCGGAGAACTCTGCCAAGAAAGTCCGCGTCGGCAACGCGAACCTCAGTCCGAACTTCGTCCCGAACCTCAAGGGAGAAGGCAACACGAAAGAATCGCTCGGCGAGGCGATCGAGAAGCAGACCTCAGCTCCGGATGAAGTCACAGAGACCGAGTCGGATTCACGAGGCAATGCGTCAGTCGCGGATGCTCGCAGTTCGCCGTCGGATGAAGAATCGGCACGACGATGGTTCGAGTTTTGGAAACGAAAGTAGGGGCTAGGGATTAGGGGCTAGGGGTTAGGGAAGACAATGAAAACCAACCCCACCTCCTCAATCCGTGTCCCCTAACCCCCATCCCCTAGTCCCTAGCCCCTCCCCCTTCGCCATGCTCAAGTCGCTGGATATGTTCGGCTTCAAGAGCTTCGCGGATCGGACGCGCTTTGACTTCTCGCGCGGGATCACCTGCGTCGTCGGGCCGAACGGGTCGGGCAAAAGCAACGTCGTGGACTCGATAAAGTGGGTGCTCGGCGACCAAAGCCCGAAGAGCCTCCGCAGCAAAGAGATGACCGACGTGATCTTCAACGGCGCGTCGGGCCGCAAGCCGGCCGCGTTCGCCGAGGTGCTGTTGACGTTCGACAACACGTCGCGCTGCCTGACGCTTGATGCCTCCGAAGTGCAAATCGGCCGCCGCCTGTGGCGTAACGGCGATTCGGAATATCTCATCAACCAACAGCCCGCGCGGTTGAAAGACATCAAAGATCTCTTCATGGGCACGGGGGCTGGCTCGTCCGCCTACAGCATCATCGAGCAAGGCCGAGTCGATCAGATCCTGCAATCGAACGCCGCCGCGCGGCGTCACGTCTTCGAAGAGGCGGCCGGGGTTTCGCGTTTCAAAGCTCGCAAGGAAGAGGCGACGCGCAAGCTGGAACGGGTCGATCAAAACCTGCTGCGGCTGCGCGACATCGTGGATGAGGTCGAGTCCCAGCTCAACGCGATGCGCACACAAGCCGGGAAGGCGGCCAAGTATCGCGAGGTTTCGGCCGAGCTGCGCGAGTGGTGGTTCGGTCTGGCAGCAGACGATCAACGACATTTCTCCGCGCAGTTGACGACCGTGGAAGCCGAACTTCACACCGGCGAAACCGAACTCGCGATCTTGTCGGCGCGGCAGCAAGAGCTTGAGCAAAAGCTCTCGGTCTTCGACGCCGAGATCGCCGAGGTCGATGCACGCCTGCGACACGCCGAACGCACCGCCGCCGGCAATCGCGAAAGCGTCGTCCGGCAAGAGGCGACGCTGCGGCATTTGACCGCTCGCGAAAAGGAACTCGGTTCCGAGCTGGACCGCTTGCGCCGCCAGCGAACGATAATGCGCGGCCGCTCTTCTGAATTGACTGCGGAACTGAACCGATCGAAAGACGAGCTGGAAGACAGCGACCGCCAACACACTCAATTGCAGTCTGATCTGGCCACCACTCAAGCCACGATGGCCGAGCTTTCCGCTCAGCTCAAAGCGGATCAGGCGACGCTGCACCGCGAACGCCAGAAGCAAGTCGAACTGATGCAGCAGGCCAGTTCCGCACAGCAGCGAGTCGCCAGTCTAAAGTCGCAACAAGAGGCCGCGCAGTCCGCCTTCGTCACGACGAGGCAGCGGATCGAGCAATGCAATTCCGCGATCATCACTGCGCAGTCCGAAGTTCTGCGACGGCAAGCGGCCGTCGAGACGGTACTCACAGAAGTCGCGTCGCTCGACAGCCGCGTCCGTGAGATTCGCGAACGTCAGCAGCACCTCATCACAGAACAAGAACGCTGTCAGGCCCATCTCCGCGAACAACGAGAAGACCGCAGCGCGAAGCAATCACAGCAGTCGGTCCTCGAAGACCTCGAACGCCGGCAAGAGGGGCTGGGCATCGGCGTGAAGGAAATTCTGAGCCGAGCACAAACCTCCGACTACGCCCCGTGGAACAGCATCCTGGGGAGCGTCGCCGATCTGCTCGAAGCGGACCTCGACGAAGCGGCGATCCTTGAAGTGGCTCTCGGCGCGCGAGCACAGCTCATCGTCGTCCGCGACATGGCTCCAATCATCGAGTACCTCAACAGCGGCAACAGCCGACTGTCAGGTCGAGTCGGATTTGTCGAAGTCAGTGGAAGAGTGGTGAGTGGCGAGTGGCGAGGGGCGAGTGAAGGCAACGACGCGGTTCTCAACTCGCCCTTCGCCCCTCACTCCTCGTCTCTCTTCACCCATCCCGGCGTGATTCGACGTGCCGACCAACTCGCCAGTCTTACGACGGCTCTCCCTGGTTTGGCCGAAGCATTGCTTGGCTCAACGTGGGTGGTCGATACACTCGACACCGCGCTGCGATTGGCCGAGGGCGATGGTCACGGTTGTCGATTCGTCACGTTGCAAGGCGAACTGCTGGAAGATGACGGCACGCTCTTCGCCGGAACGGTCCGCAGCGAGTCCGCTCTGATGACTCGCCGCAGCGAACTGCGGCGACTCAAAAATGATCTCTTGCGTCTCGACCGCATGATCGCCGATGGCGAGCGGCAATTGGTCGACGTCATTCAGTCGCTGAAGAACGTCGAGCGATTGATCGAGAACGCCACGAGCGAAAAGCAAGAACTCGCCGACCGGCTCACTCACGCCCGGTCGGACCTCAGCGTGCAGCGGCAAGAGGTCGAACGATCCAACCGCGAGCGAGATCTGATTCTGACCGAAGCGGCTCGCTGGGAGACGCTCTCCACCGAACTCGACCTGCAAATTGAACGGGCTGTGTCCGAGCATGCGTGGTTCGAGGACAATCTCGCCAGCCTGCGGGATTCTTTCGTCATACTGGAGGACGATATCGCGAGCCGTGAATCGCAGCGTCAATCGCTGACTCAGCAGCAGATTGAGCAACAGTTGCATCTCGCCAAACACGAGGAACGCTGGCAAGCCCTCCGCGCCGCCGTGACTCGCTTGCAGGACGAACAACGACAACGGGACGAGCAACTCGACGAGGCCGAACGTCGCCTGAAGGCTGCCGCCGCTCAGTTGCGACAGCTCAACCTGCAATTGCTCAACACGAACGCCGAGTTGTGGGAGCTGCAATTGTTCGACGAACAATTCGCTGCCGAGGTCGCATCCGTCCTGGCCGACAAGGATCACCTGCGAGTCCAAAAGTCGTCGTTCGCCGAAGAAGAAGCCCGCCTGCGAGCCGCTCGCCGCGAACTAGCCGACCGGTTACACGCCAACGAAATCGCCGCACGCGATGCCCGGCACCAGTTGCAGGTCTGCGCGGAACGGATCGAAGAGGAATACCAAATGACGCTCGACGAAGTCGTCGCGTCGGGAGCGTCCGCGTTCAACCGCTGGCTCTCCGAACTCCGGCCGATGGCCGAGAGCCGAGAGTCTGCGGCCGTTATCACAACCCAAGAAGCTGAAGAGGAACTCGTGGCGGACGCTGCCAGCGTCCGTCAAGAAACCTCTGCAAGCATTACCACCGACGCTAGCAGCATCGGCCAGGATGATGCGAACGCTGATTCCGTCACATTCCTCGAAGTTCGCCCGGAACTCGAAGAGCGGGTCAATCGCCTGCGTCGTAAGCTCAAGATGATGGGGAGCGTCAACACCGACAGCCTCAAAGATCTCGATGAATTGGATGGGCGATACCAGCACCTCAGCACGCAGTTGCAAGATCTCGAAGAGGCCAAGGCTACGCTGGAAGACATCATTCGGCAGTTCAATGTCGAGAGTCAGCGGATGTTTCTGGAGACGGTCGAGGCGATCCGGATTCAGTTCCAGCAGCTCTTCCGCAAGATGTTCGGCGGCGGGGAAGGGGACATCATCCTCGAAGACCCCAACGACGTGCTGGACTGCGGCATCGACATCGTGGCTCGGCCGCCAGGCAAGGAGCTTCGCAGCATCTCGTTACTGAGCGGTGGCGAGAAAACGATGACCGCGATCGCATTGCTGATGGCGATCTTCCGCAGCAAGCCGAGTCCGTTCTGCATTCTCGACGAAGTCGACGCGGCGTTGGATGAAGCCAATGTCGAACGCTACAGCGGAGTCGTCAAAGAATTCCGCGAGACCACGCAATTCATCATGATCACGCACAACAAACGCTCGATGCAGGTCGGCGATATTCTCTACGGCGTGACGATGGAACAAAGCGGCGTGTCGAAACGGATGTCAGTCCGCTTTGAGGACGTCAGCGAAGACGGACACTTCCGGATGTCGCCGGCTCCCGGCTCAAACGCGGCGTAATGCCGACTATTCGGCAAGGGTGACGAAAGCGTTGTCTTGCCTGAGTTCGTTCGAGGCCAAGTGCTGGTGTGTCATGTTTCGCGCCTTTGCCCCAACGGGGCAAGACTCGACACTTCGGGGCTAAGAACTGCGTAACTAAAAAGTGCGTCGGCGAGGGAGAGCGCTCCAAACGACGGAGTTCGGTGATCAACGCAGGTGAAGCGTGCGCCATCGCTGACGCTTTTTGGCTCTCTGCCATTCGTGTTGAAGACGAATTCGTGAGCCGCAAGGCGCTCGCCGCGGGTCGAGGAAAAGAACCCGCGGCGAGCGCCTTGCGGCTCACATGGCACCGAAATCAACACGAATGGCGGAGAGCCCGCTTTTTGAAGTTGCGCATTTCGTGGAATGGACAAACGAAAATCATGGGATTGGCCACAAAAAGCCACAAGAAGAATTCGCTGCAAGAATCTCAACTGCTGCGTCACATCACTTTTGTGTTTTTTGTGGAAACTTCGGGACCTTGTCTGATCGTGCGAAGCAGTCAAACTATCAAGCTCGGGGCCAATTGCGCAACTTCAAGACTGACGCTTCGAGGCTGTGAGTTTTTTCTGAAAGTGGATTCGGATCATTTTTCCCGGCAGCGGTTTTTTGCTGCGGGTTTTTTTGGTCCAGTTCGTGTTGGATTTTGGCAACGGGATTGTTGCCGTCGTTGGTCTCGATTCCT
>SXKJ01000013.1 GCA_005778115.1 Planctomyces sp.
AGAGCGGGTTGTGGGTCAGCGATTGGTTGCCTCACACGGCCGAGTGCATCGACGACATCGCGGTCGTGCGGTCGTGTTGGACGAACGGCATCAATCATTCGGGGGGCGTCTGCCAGATGAACACCGGCGTGACGATCGCCGGGCGGCCGTCGTTGGGAGCGTGGGTCAGCTACGGCCTCGGCACTGAGAACCAGAACATGCCGGCGTTCGTCGTGCTGCAAGACGGCAAGGACGAAGTCGTCAACGGGCCACGCAATTGGGGATCGGGATTCATGCCCGCGGTCTATCAAGGAGTGCGGCTGCAAAGCGGCAAGACGCCGATCCCGAACCTCGACAACCCCGAGGGAGTGAACTCCGACCAGCAGCGCGGCAAGCTCGATTTCCTCACGCAGTTCAACCGGCAGCACGCCGCTAGCCGGCCGCAGCAGACGGAACTGGACGCTCGCATTCAGGCGTATGAGCTGGCGTTTCGGATGCAGGCGTCGGCTCCGGAAGCGGTCGATCTGTCGCAAGAGACCGCCGACACGCAGGCTCTGTACGGCATCGACCAGAAAGAGACCGAGACGTTCGGCCGCATGTGCCTGCTGTCTCGGCGGCTGGTCGAGCGGGGTGTCCGCTTCGTGCAGTTGTATTCCGGTAGCGGCAGCAAGTGGGACGCTCACAAAGGAATTGAAGCGAATCACTCGAAGCTGTGCCGCGGGACCGATCAACCGATCGCCGGCCTGCTGCGCGATCTGAAGCAACGCGGGCTGCTCGACGAAACGCTGGTGATCTGGGGCGGCGAGTTCGGCCGCACTCCGATGAGCGAACAAGGAGACGGTCGCGACCACAACCCCTACGGCTTCACGATGTGGTTCGCCGGCGGCGGAGTGAAGGGGGGCCAAACGATCGGCACCACCGACGAGATCGGCCTGCACGCCGTCGAGGATCGCCTGCACGTTCACGACTTGCACGCGACGGTGCTCGCGTCGATGGGCGTCGATCACATGGAGTTGGTCTACAAGCACAAAGGCCGCCCCGAACGCGCGACGCTCAACGAGGGCATCGTCTGCAAGAAGCTGTTCGCGTAGCTCAGCCCTGTAGTCCTGTCGCTCTGCGACAGGTCAGCCGAGCACGCAAGTGACGGTATTGGGCTTTTGAGTGTCGAGCACGCGATGAGCTTCGAACGACGTTTGGCAAGCCTGTCGCGGAGCGACAGGGCTACGATTCGTAAGCTGGCAGCAAAACTTTGACTCCCGTGCCTTCGTTCGGTTGGCTGGTGATTGTCAGTGTGCCTTGATGGGTGGTGACGATGGCCTGGCAGATGGCGAGGCCGAGGCCCGTACCATTTGATGTGCTGCGTGAAGGGTCGGCTTGGTAGAAGCGGTCGAAGACGTGCGGCAGGTGTTCGGGGGCGATTCCGCAGCCGGTATCGTGGATGATGACGATCGCGATCCGCGAACTGGCGCTGGCGGTTGAAGGCTCGGCATTTAATGAGATTCGGATGCGGCCGTTTGGTGGCGTGAACTTGATGGCGTTGTCGAGCAGGTTCACGAAGACTCGTTTCAGGCGATCGGCGTCGCCCAAGACTTCGCTGTCGGCGAGCGTGTCGATGTCCAGCGATTGTGATTTCAGTTCGGCGGTGGGACGCAATTCGGCCATGGCGGCGAGCAGTATCGATTTCAACGGCACTGGGGTGAGCGAAGCCGCGTTCAGGCCCGCGTCCTCGCGCGACAGTTCCAGCAACTGCGTCGCGAGGCGGCTAAAGTGTTCGACGTCGTCGCGAAGGCTCAGCAGCACTTGGCGGTACTCGTCGGGTGAGCGGTCGAGGCGGAGGGCGACATCTAGTTGCGTGCGGAGCAATGTGATCGGCGTGCGCAGTTCGTGAGCGGCATCGGCGGTGAAGCGGCGCATCTCCACGAACGAATGCTGCAAGCGGTCCATCATGTTATTGAGCGTCCGAGCCAGGCGGCTCAGTTCGTCGTGGACGGCGAGGACCGGCAAACGCTGATCGAGCCGTTGTGCCGTGATCCGCTCCGCCGTAGCCGCGATCTCATCGACCGGCGCGAGGACTCGGCGAGCCAACATGTAACCTCCGGCCATCGCGGCCAGCAGCATCAGCGGTCCCATCAGACAGAGCGTGCGCCACAGCGTTCGCTGAGCCGCTTCGATCGATTCCAAAGGAATCGCCGTTTGCAGCAACAACCGACCGTGCGGCGAGTCCACGGACTGAGCCTTCACGCGATAACGCCCCAGCCCCGGCAGTTCGAGGAATCGTGCTGCCCCTGAACCCTGCGAATCGCTCGGCCGCGCGGTTCGCAGCGAGCGATCGCCCAGCCGCTGACTGCGAAACAGGACCGAGCCATCCGGTTGCAGAATCTCGAATTCGAAGTCGGGGTGCTTGCCGAATTCGGCAAGCAACTCGTCAAGCAATTCCTGGCGATCACGCATCGTCACGACATCGTGTTGCAGTTCGTGAAGCTCCTCGCTCAATTCAAAGTCGATCCGCGCCCCTTGGCTGCGCGAAGTCAGGACATACACGGCCGTCGCAAACACGGCGAAACAGACCGCCATCGCCGCTCCGTACCACAGCGTCAATCGCCAGCGGATCGTCAAGTTCATGCCGGTTCCTCCGAGCCGTCGCGCAGCGAATATCCGACGCCGCGGATCGTCGTAATCAACGGCCGCGAGCCGGGGCGTTCGATCTTCTTGCGAAGCTGCTTGACCGTCACGTCGATGACATTCGTGAGGATTGCCGGCTCCTTCCAGAGATCGCGAGCCAGTTCGTCGCGCGAGATCGTGCGGTTGCGGCGACGCAGCAAGTGTTCCAGCAACTCGAACTCGCGGCGGCTGAGTTCAATCTCCTCGCCGCTCCGCTGCACGGTGCGAGTCAGCAGATCGACTTCGAGGTCGTCGGCTCGCAGCACGAAATCCCGTTGATCGGTTCGCCGACGCAACAAGGCCCGCAACCGAGCCAGCAGTTCCGCGAAATCGAACGGCTTGACCAGATAGGCGTCGGCCCCCGCGTCCAAACCGGCGAGGCGGTCGCGCACTTGATCGCGAGCGGTCAGCATCAGCACGGGCATCGCGAATCCGGTGGTTCGCAACTCACGCAGCACTTCGACACCGGATCGCCCCGGCAGCATCCAATCGAGAATCACCACATCGACCGTTTTCGTCGCCGCCAAATAGAACCCCGTTTCCGCGTTGCTGGCCGTGAGCACTTCGTGCCCCGCCTCGTGCAACCCCTGCTCCAGAGTGCGCAGCAGCTTCGCCTGATCCTCCACCACCAATATCCGCGCCATCAGATTGTGACTCCTTCGGGCGTTTAACAACTCGTTCCAGTATCACGGACGGCCGCTTGGGCTTGAACCGTCGCGGATGAGAGTTCGATGAGAACTTCTTCATTCGCCCGTTGCGGGCTGTTCGAGAAGCGGATCCGTCGGCAGGCTACCACTCCGTTGAGAACGCACGGGGTGCGAAGACTCAGCGAGACCGTTTCAAGGAACCAATGATGCTTACATCAAGGACGACCTTTTCTCGAAACCGACCGCGTGGTTTCACTCTGATCGAGTTGCTGGTCGTGATTGCGATCATCGCTATCTTGATCGCGCTGCTGTTGCCGGCCGTTCAGCAAGCTCGCGAGGCGGCGCGACGGACTCAGTGCCGCAACAACCTCAAACAAGTTGGGGTGGCGTTGCACAATTATTCGGATGCTCACAAGGGATTTCCTCCCGTCTCGGTATTGCCGGCCGGTTCGACGTTTGAGCCTTGGTCGGGACACGCGCGGCTGCTGCCGTTCATTGAAGGGGCCAGCCTCAGCAAGCTGATCGACTGGAAGGTCAGCCCCGAATTCACCGCCAATCCACTCGCAGCTCGCACCCGAATACCGATTTATCTGTGCCCCAGCGAGATCAACGACCGTGCTCGGCAGACGCCGACATTGACGCACTATCCCTTGAACTACTCGTTCAACGAGGGAACGTGGTTCATTTACGATCCGGTCAGCGGTGCGGTCGGCGACGGCGCGTTTCATCCGAATCGAGCTTTTCGATCCGCAGACATCAGCGACGGCCTGAGCCAAACGCTCGCCGCCGCCGAGACCAAGGCATATCAGCCGAACCTGTGGGACGCCTTCAATCCCAGCACGCTGAATGTCCCGCCGCCCGCCGACCCCGCCGCGCTGGCCGCGTACTTCGGAGGCACGTTTGACTCCAACGGCCACACGGAATGGGTCGAAGGGGATGTCCACGAAACCGGCTTCACGACCACGTTCGTCCCCAACGCGCGAGTCCTCTACACCAGCAGCGGCATCACCTACGACGTGGATTTCACCTCCGTCCGCGACGGCGAATCCGCCACGCTCCCGACCTACGCCGCCGTCACCGCACGCAGTTTTCACGTGGGCAGCATCAATGCCTTGATGCTGGACGGAGCCGTCAAGAACGTCGGCAATAACATCAACCTTGGCGTCTGGCGTGGTCTCGGCACACGCAACAAAAAAGAAGTCGTCACCCTGGATTGAGGAAGCGATTTTGAGCGGGCATCACGCGCCATTCATTCGGGAGGATCGAAGATGTTGAACGACAAGAAGCGTCTGGTGGTGCTGGTGGCCGTGATGCTCGTGCTGTGCGGCGTGTTGTTTTGGATGTTCTCGAAGCCGGCGACCTACCCTTCCCAAGACACCGGACAAAAAGTCGCCGATGAGTTTCTGAAAGCCATCCAATCCGGCCAAGCCGCCGACGCCTGGCAATCCACGACCGCCGAATTCAAAAGCGCCGAGGGGCGAGAAGCGTTTCTCGCTTTCGTGAAGAAACACGCTTTTCTCACGAAGCCACTGGAGTTCACCTCGTCGCAACTGGTCGATGTTCAAGACCAACAACGCTCTGAGTTCGTGTACCGCGTCCCCGAAAACAAAACGACCATCCGCCTCGTCATCGGCCGCGAAGCCGGAACCTGGAAAGTGGACCGCATCGCCGTTCATTGATCTTCGCAAACTCCTGACGGGGAAGACGCAACTGACTGCCGACACACAGTCGCTGTACGGCATCGATCAGAAGGAGACCGAGACGTTCGGCCGTATGTGCCTGCTGTCTCGGCGGCTGGTCGAGCGGGGCGTCCGCTTCGTGCAGTTGTGTTCCGGCAGCGGCAGCGAGTGGGACGCTCACAAAGGGATCGAAGCGAATCACTCGAAGCTGTGCCGCGGGACCGATCAACCGATCGCCGGCCTGCTGCGCGATCTAAAGCGACGCGGGCTGCTCGACGAAACGCTGGTGATCTAGGGGGGGGGCGGACCCAGAGGGTACCCCCGGCCGCACTCCGATGAGCGAACAAGGGGACGGCCGCGACCACAACCCTTAGAGGCTGTGATTTTTTAGAAGCCGAACTTCAAGAAAGTTTTTTGGGCGCTATAAGTTCTGACATGAATGAATCCAACTCACAAAATGAAGTGTCGGCCGCTCAAGCTCGGATCAAGCGGCCTCATCGGGATCAGATTCA
>SXKJ01000014.1 GCA_005778115.1 Planctomyces sp.
TCGTGGAAACATTGCTGACGGTGATCGAAACCTGTCGCCAACAATCCCGCAACGTCTTCCAGTTCCTCACCACCGCCGTCCAAGCACTCTTCGCCAACCAATCAGCTCCCTCACTTCTCTCCGGGCCGTGAAGGATTACGCGCCGAGCAACAACAATCGGCATTTGAAGCACATCGTCGGTTCTCCAGAATGAACGCGGACGGAAATCAATCGTCATCGTATCCAGAGAGCCCGGCAATCCAAGTCCGCCGCTGCCGCCAACTCAGCCACCCACCTTCGCATACCGGCCCAGCGCCATCAGCGGGAAATAGATCCGGTAGAGGTGGTACTTCAGATAGAAAACCTTGGGAAAGCCGGTGCCGGTCCAGGTCGGCTCGTGCCAGGTTCCGTCCGGCAACTGCGTGCGCAGGAGATGATCGACTCCACGCCGAGCCTCGTCCGAATGTCCCTCACCCGCGGCGATCAGGCCGAGCAACGCCCACGCGGTTTGCGAGGCAGTCGCCTCTCCTTGCCCGCGCAGCGCCGGCTCGTCGTAGCTGCGGATCGTTTCGCCCCAACCGCCGTGACGCTGTTGTTTCGCCTTGAGCCACTCGACCGCCCGGCGGATGCGTGGATCGGTTGTCGGAATGCCGATCGCCGCCAGGCCGACGATGACTTGCCAGGTGCCGTAGAGATAGTTGACTCCCCAGCGGCCGTACCAGCAGTGATCGTGTTCTTGTTTGGACCAGACGTATTTCAAGCCGCGTTGAATCGCCGGATGGTCGATCGACACCTTGATCCCCGCGAACATCTCGATCATCCGGGCCGTCAGATCGGCGGTGCTGGGATCGATCATCGCGTTGTGATCGGCGAACGGCACACGAGTAAACAGTTCGCGAGTGTTGTCTTTGTCGAACGCGCCCCAACCGCCATCGCTCGACTGCATCGCCAGCACCCATCGAGCACCACGATGAATCGCGCTCAGCAGCGGTCCCATCGTTTGCACCTGAGCAACCGCGTCCTCGGCACCCTCGGCCTTGCCAGCCACGACGGCGGCGGCGTCTTTGTCTTCGGGATGAAAACTCCATTCGTCGAGCAACACGTCCGCGGACCAAGTCTGTTCCGGCAGGCAGCGGCTGAGAGCAATGCAAACCATGCCGGTGTCATCGACGTCCGGGTAGTACGCATTCCGAAACTCGAAGGCCCAGCCGGAGGGTTCTGTTTGAGTATCCCGATCCGCCCAGTCGCCGCGCCGCCGAATCTCTTGCGACAGTAACCAGCGAACGGATTGCTGCAACGCGGGATGCTCCGCAGGGACGTCCGCATCGCGCAGAGCGATCGTGGCGATCGCCGTATCCCACACCGGCGATTTGCAGGGTTGCAGGCGATCGACACCGTCCTCGGAAATCGTCAGCCGTTCGAGTTCGAGTAACTGCGCGCGGACTTCCGGCGAGTCATCGGAATAGCCCAAGCAACGCAGCGCGACGATGCTCCAGATGATCGGTGGGAAGATCGCTCCCAGTCCGTCGCTGTCGGCGAAGCGGTCGATCATCCACTTTGTGGCCTTCTGAATTGCGCGCTTGCGGAGTGGTCGAATCTTCCAGCGGTCGATCGTTTTCAGTGCCGCATCGACTCGGCGAAAGAAAGCTTCCCAGTCGATCAGCGTCTGCTTCGACAGATCATCGAGCTGTTCACATTTCGGCATCGAAGCCGGCAGCTCTTCCGGCGAGCGAACGAACAACTCGCGAATCCCCTGCTCCGCCGGCAGCCGAGTCACCGGGCGAAACGCCCACATCAGGCTGAGCGGCACGATGATCGTCCGCGACCAGGCCGACATCTCTGAGATATTGAACGGCATCCACTTCGGCAGCAGCACGACTTCGGGCGGCACCGCCGGACATTGCTCGTAAGAGATCACGCCGAGAAGCGCCAGATAAAACCGAGTAAAGCTGTTGACCTTCTCCGCCCCGCCCGCTGCCAGGATCGCCCGCCGTGCGCGAAGCATGTGCTCGGCATCCGCTGAGTCGCCGACGATCTTCAGCGCGAAGTATGCCTTCACCGACGCGCTGATTTCCAACGGCCCGCCTGGATAGATTGCCCAGCCGCCATCGGTCAGTTGCTGTTGCCGAATGTAATTCGCGCACCGTCGCGATTGTTCCGACTGCCCGCGTCCCAGATGCGTCAGCAGCAGGATGTATTCGCTTTCGAGGATCGTGTCCCCTTCCAACTCACCGCACCAGAAGCCGTCCTCGTGCTGTATCGAAAAGAGATACTCGCGCGTGCGGCCGATCGCGTCATGCAATGCCGCTCGATCCGGAGCCTTCGCGGTCAACGTCACATCCAGCTCGGCCCCCGCATCCCGCTGAGCCGTCGCGAACGCTGGACCGCGCGCGAGCCGCGCGTGAGGAGGATCAAATCGCAAGCCACGAGAATCCATCCAGTCCGAACTCATTCCGTTGAAACTCCCTGTGCGATTGAGGGTCGATCATCCCTGACCGATTCACCAAACACGGCCTGACCCGCGCGGATCGTAGGACAGCTTTTGTCCGAGCAGCAAGTTCAATCCCGCCGTAGCTTCCACACGACGCTGCCTGCCTGAATTCGGCGGTTGGAACAGAAGGCCGCGGAGGTCGCGAAGGGTGAATCGTCACAACCAATCGTTCCTCTCATTTTTCTGTCACCCATCTTTCTGTCAGCACCTCTCCCCCGTCTCTATTTCATTTTGCCGATCGTTCAGACTCCGGAATGTGAATCGCCGCGAACGCGCACAAACCAAAACCTTTCGTCTTCATCGAAGCCGGACGCACGCTGTCCGAAGCGTGGCCGTTGAGGTTCACATAGATCGTGCTCCCATCGGCGCTCAGTTTGAGACCGTAGGTGCCGCCGGGGACGTAGTCGCACTCCTTCTCGCATACGTCCGCCAGGAATGCCAGCACTTTGCGGCGGCCGGTGGCGATCTCGTACTGCATGACCGGCGTGCCGTCTTTGAAGGCTTGGCCGTGGGCTCCCGGCTGGTAATACACGAACCGCTCGTCGGGCGAGAACACGCACACGGCTGTGTACATGCCCGACAGCCAGTTCGGGCCGAGCATCTCCAACTCATCGCGGCCGACGTGATACCGAAACAGCTCGTTGGTCTGATGCGTGATGCCGAATACGAACCCGTCCTTCGATTCGAGCGTCGAGGCGCGCATCCCGTGGCTCTTCTGAAACCACGACTTCTTCGGAACGAGCTGCTTCGAGCCGGCATCGTAGCGCACCAAGCTGTTCTCGCCGTTGAACAGGATCGAACCGTCGGCCAAGAGCGCGAAGTTGCGGTTGAATCCGAGCGAACCATCGGCCCCTTGAAACACGGTCTGCTTGGTCTTGAGGTCGAGTCCCCACAGTGCGTTCCCATCGCCCGCTTCGAGATTGCACCACCAGATGCCTCGTTGGGAATCGACTAGCGAGGTCGCCGTACAGCGCTTCGGCGGCAGGTTGGCGAAGACCGACGCTTTGCCGGTCTTCGGGTCGTACTGATAAATCTGCGCGCCGGGGAGTGCGTCGCTCCATTTGTATTCCGGCTTCTTCGCGCGGTTGCCGTCGTTGAGCGTGCCGCAGAACAAGATCGTGCCGTCCGGCCCCTCGTCGATCTTCGCATGAATCTTCGACCAAGCCGGCTGCCCCGGCTCACGCGGTACGATCGCGTTGACATCGACCACCTGCGTCAGCGTCTTGGCTTTCGGATCCCAGCAATAGATGAAGCAGCGTGCGCCGCCGCCGACATCGTTGCCGTGATCCCCGATGCCGCAATAGACCCGGCCATCGCTTGCCAGGCAGATGTCTCCCCACGAAGACCACAGCCGCCGACTGATCGCCTCTGGTCCAAGATCGCGATGAAAGGCCAACTCCACCGTCGGCGGAGTCTTCGCCATGACGAACGGAGCCGCCCCCTCCCTCTCGCGAGCCGCAACCACCGAATCGGGCACTTTCAAGAACTGTTCCGACCGCAGCGTCACGGTGCCGTTCTTCGCTCCACGCAGTTCCGGCGGCCACGGCGTGTCATCGGCCATCAGCGGGCTGGCGAGAACCGCCAACACAACCACAACGAGTTTCCAGAATCGCATGCTGAAACCTCCACAACGAATGGGAAACACTTCGGGCCACGAACTTGAAGCGAACCGTGCGGGACACCTACTCTTCGTCGGACACACTATTATCAATTGCCCCCCCGCACCGAAAGGACCACCATGAGTCAGCGAATTGTGATGCGCACCGGAGAAGCCTTAGTCGAAGCCGCCCCCGCCTGGTCGGCCGCCGAACCGGAGGTCGTCATCGGCGAGCTGGATGGTCCGGTCGGCAACGCCATCGCGAACATGATTGGCGATCAATCGAAGGGACACTCAAAGGTCTTCGCGATCCTCAACTGCGACGTGCAAGTCCGCCCGGCGACGGTGATGGTCAGCAAGGTCACCGTCAACAACGAGAAGTACACGAACATCCTGATGGGGACCGTGCAGGCCGCCATCGCCAACGGCGTGCTGGACGCCGTCCGAGCGGGCGACATCCCCAAAGAGAAGGCCAACGATCTGGGGATCATCATCTCGGTCTGGCTGGACCCCAGCGTGGTCCACGAAAAGATCGACCACGCGATCCTGTTCCAGACTCACCGCGCCGCCACCGCCAAAGCGATTCACAAAGCGATGCACAACGAACCGTCGATCGACTGGCTGCTGGAGAACCAGGAGAAGACGACTCACTGTTTCTATCAAATGGCGCTGGACGGGCAGATTTGAGCCTCCCGCCACCCCGCTTGCCGGGGTGGTTCCCGCGCTTTTGCACTACCGAAAGAGTCGAGAACGTCGCGTAGCGCAGAAGCGCCGGAACCACCGACGCAAGGTCATTGGTATCTACTTCTACTGTCCGTTGGTCTTTATCGAATCGAAGTTTTTGTGGGACAGTCTCTTCAGGGTTTTATTGAACCAGGAGGGGAGTTTGCCATGGACGGGCGTTTTGAGGTTCGGCGTGCGGAGTTGTTGGCACAGGCACA
>SXKJ01000199.1 GCA_005778115.1 Planctomyces sp.
CTCGAAGCGTTGGAGTTTGTCGGTGCTCCGTTGCCGGCGGAGGATACGAAGGCGTTGCAGGGGGCGTTGAAGGAGACCGATGCCAAGGTCGCGAATCGGACCATCCAACGCGTGCTCGATGCGCATTGCGTCGTGGGGGTCACGATCAATCCGGAGAGTCGCGTGTCGGTCGTCGAGGGGCCGGTGGCGAAGCGGCTCATTCAAGGTGGGTGGGCGACGTTTTTGATCAAGGTGCAGAATGATGCGGGGATCACGCCGCAGCTCAAGCCGGAGAGTCCGAATGCGGCTCCGCTGTATATGCGAGGCACCGGGGCGCGGAATGCTCCGTTGACGACCGAGAAGGACAAACTCGTCAAGCCGGAGGATGTGCCACATCGGTTTCTCGACATCGCCATGTTCGACAAGCAGCCGCTGAAGCCGCAGTTGTCGGGGCTGGCGCTGGAGTATCGCATCATCCAGCTTTACTCGCGCGAGGTTGGGCGGCGCGAGGCGAAGCTCGGATTCAATGTCGGGCAGGGGACGCAGGATCTCGGCTTTCGCAACACGGTGCCGATTCTGTTCAACGCCGCTCCGGCGGTGGAGGTGGTGCTCGGCGTGAAGGATTTCGATGGCGAGCCGACCTCGGCGGCGTTCGTCATTCGCGACAAGCGCGGCAACGTCTACCCGAATCCGGCGCGGCGACTCTCGCCCGACTTCTTCTTCCACAATCAGATTTACCGAGCGGACGGCGAGTCCGTGAATCTCTCGCCCGGCGAGTACACCGTCGAGGTCAGCCGCGGGCCGGAGTATATTGTGCAAACGCACTCGCTGACCGTGAAGCCGGGAGTCAGTCAGAAGACCGATTACAAACTCACGCGCTGGACGCATCCGGCGACGCGTGGCTGGTTCTCCGGTGATCATCACGTTCACGCGGCGGGGTGTGCTCACTACGACAGCCCGACCGAGGGAGTCACTCCGGCCGACATGCTGCGGCACATTCTGGGCGAAGACCTCAACGTCGGCTGCGTGCTGAGCTGGGGGCCGTGCTGGTACTCGCAGAAGCAATACTTCGAGGGGAAGACGTCGGCCCTCTCGCGGCCGAATTACCTGATGCGGTACGACATCGAGGTCAGCGGTTTTCCATCGTCGCACGCCGGGCATCTCTGCCTGCTGCGTCTGACCGAGGACGACTACCCGAACACGAAAGTGCTCGAAGACTGGCCAAGCTGGACGCTCCCCGTGCTGAAGTGGGGCAAGGAGCAGGGCGGCGTCGTCGGCTACAGCCACAGCGGCTGGGGCCTGCAACTGCCGGACATCATGCCGGATGGTTCGCGAGAAATGCTGAAGGGCTACGGCGGAGCACCCGATGGCTGGAAAGGCAAAGCCGCCGACAAGCTCCCCGACTACGCGATGCCCCGCTTCGACGGCATCGGCGCGAACGAGTACGTCGTCACGGTCGCTCACGACGTCTGCCACTTCATCTCTGCGGTCGATACGCCGTCGATCTGGGAACTCAACGTCTGGTACCACACGCTCAACGCCGGCTTCCAAGCAAGGATCTCCGGCGAGACCGATTTTCCGTGCATCTACGGCGACAAAGTCGGCCTCGGCCGCATCTATGTGAAGCTCGACAAGGACCAACCGCTCGACTTCGACTCCTGGATTCTCGGAGTCCGCGACGGTCGCAGTTATTGCGGTGACGGGCTGAGCCACATCCTCGACTTCAAAGTGAACGACGTTGGTGTTGGCGAACCAGCCCCAATAAAAAAAGTGGCGAGCAAAATCATCACAAGCGCCCAGACGAAAGGCAGCAACAATCTCGACGAACTGGTCACCAAGGAAAAGACATTGAGCACGGTTGAGTTGGCCAAGCCGGGTAACGTGAAAGTCAGCTTCGACGTCAACGCGCTGCTCGCCGAAAAGATGAACGACAACACCGAGTCCATCCGCAAGCGCCGCCTCGACGCGAAACCGTACTGGCACATCGAACGCTGCCGAGTCGGCCAAACTCGCGAAGTCCCCGTCGAGATCATCGTCAACGGCCAAGTGGCCGCCACGAAGAACATCACCGCCGACGGCAAGACTCAGCCGATGAGCTTCGACATCCCCATCAAGCAATCAAGCTGGGTTGCCGTGCGCATCCTGCCGAGCGTCCACACGAACCCTATCTGGGTCGAAGTCGGCGGCCAACCGGTCCGAGCCAGCAAGAAGAGCATCGACTGGTGCAAACAAGCCGTCGAAGTCTGCTGGAACGCCAAGAAAAACCAAATCCGCGAACCCGAACGCGCCACCGCCAAAGTCGCCTACGACGAAGCCACAAAAATCTACGAGGCCCGTTTGAAAGAGGCTGTCGCCGACTGATCATTGAAAACCAAAGGGAACACTAATCTCCGCTAATCGACGCTGATTCTGATTAGCGTCGATTAGCGAGAATTAGCGTTCCAAAGTTTCCCTCCAATTACTCCCTTGGGCGGAATCATGATTCTGCATGTGTGCGAAGCGAAGCACGTTCGCGATTTTGTCGTGTGGCTCCGTTTCAACGACGGCTCCGAGGGCGAGGTCGATCTCCAAAATGAACTTTACGGCGAAGTCTTCGAGCCGTTGCGAGACATCGCCGAGTTCCGTCGAATGCGTTTCGATCCTGAGTTGCACACGATCGCTTGGCCCAACTCCGCAGACTTCGCGCCGGAGTTTCTCCACGAGCGGCTGGCAGTGCAGGTGTAGTCAAAACGTGAGAGCTACGTCTGGTGCAAACAAGCCGTCGAAGTTTGCTGGAACGCCCAGAAAAACCAAATCCGCGAAGCCGCCTACAATGAGGCGGCGAAAATCTATGAAGCTCGTCTGAAAGAGGCCGTCGCCGACTGAGCGTCGAAAATCCAAAAGACATGGAGTGGAACGCTGATCTCCGAAGGCGAAACAAATGGGCGGTCTGATCACATTGCCGATTGTTGAAGCCTACCTTGAGTGTCCACGGAAAGCGTTTCGGCTTCTCTCTGGAGACCACGGCGTCCCCCACGAATATCCGCAGATCATCGCCGAACAGGAAGCAGCCAATCGTGAAGCCAATCGAAGTCGACTGATACGGATCGGAGAAGTCGCGCGTTTCAGTCCCGAAGAACTTCGTATTGGCCGAAATGTACTTCTCGACGCTGCTTTAACGGCTGAAGGTTTGGAGGCTCGCTGCGACTCATTGACGAGGAATCGCACATCTTTAAAGTCAAACAGCGTCTTCTACGAACCGCTCAGAGTGATCGGCACCAATCGGATCACAAGACCTCAAATCGTCGGCCTAGCCTTTCTCGGACATGTGCTCGGGCAACTGCAACACCACGTCCCATCAGCGGGGACGATAGTCCGTGCAGGAGGTCAGTCTTGCCGTGTGAAATTGGGCAGCAGTGCCAAGGTAGTGCGTTCGGTCATTGCTATTCTGAAAAAATGGGATGAGAACAAGCCTGCCGATCCTCCGCCAATCATTTTGAACAAACACTGCGCGGAATGCCCATTCCGAGCGGACTGCCACGAACAGGCGGAAAAAGAAGACAATCTCAGCCTTCTCGACCGCATGACTCCAACTTTGTTCCGCAAGTACCACGAGAAAGGCATCTTCACGGTCAATCAACTCTCTCACTTATTCCGTCCGAGACGTAGTCGGCGGAAGGTCAGGCGTCCCGTTCGGCACAGCTTGGAATTGCAGGCTCTGGCGTTACGAACCGGAAAAACGTACATCGAGCAGATGCCGGACCTGCCTCGTCATCCCGTCGAACTCTTCGCCGATGTAGAAGGTGTTCCAGACCGGGATTGTTACTACCTCATCGGGCTTCTTGTGTGCGAAAGCGGCGAAGTTCGTCATCATTATTGGTGGGACAGTGAAACGGACGAGGAGCAGATCTGGTTGGCGTTCGTCGACAAGGCGACAGCATTCCCGGATGCCCCGATCTACCACTACGGCAACTACGAGCAGAAGGCTTTCAAGACACTGGCAAAACGGTATGGCCGTGGCGAGGAGATGGCGAAGCGTCTGGTCAATATCGCTGCGTCGGTCTACGGCAAACTCTACTTCCCGGTTCGGTCGAATGGCCTCAAGGCATTGGGCCGATTTGTCGGCGCGACTTGGATATGTCCCTCAGCTTCGGGCCTATTGAGTCTAGTTTGGCGGCACCGCTGGAATGTGACACATGCCGAGCAACATCAACAAGCCCTCATCCAGTACAACCGCGAAGACTGCGAAGCGCTCCGATTACTCGTTGAGCAGTTGCGGCAGATAAGTGCGAGCGCTGACACAGAACCAACCATCGACTTCGCTGATCGCCCAAAACAAAACGCGACCGACCTCGGAAGACAGGCTCACCGACAGTTCGAGCGAATTTTACAGTACGCTCAACATGATGGCCCGAAACGGACTCTCAGCATTCGGCCAGGAGAGCTGAAAACGAAAAAAAAGGGAGCGCCCAAGGGACACCAAGCCTATCACCGAATCGTTCCCGTGAACTGTGGACGAACCGTCTGTGTCGCATCCAAAAGAAAGTGTCCGACGCATCACACAACTTTGGTATCCGACAAGAAGCGAATGTCTGAGCGGACGGTTATTGACCTCAGCTTTACCCGGAATGGTTGTCGGAAGACGCTGACGAAGTACATCGGACGTCGAGCCTTTTGCTCGAAGTGCGATCGTCACTATGAACCACCTAGCTTCGGTAAACAGCACAAATACATGTTTGGGCACGGCTTTCAAGCATGGACGGTTTATCAACGGATCGTCCTCCGCCTTCCTTACCGAATCATTACGCAAGTGACTGAGCAACTATTCGGCGTTGGTTTGAGTGAAGCGACCGCCATTAATTTCGTCCGGTATTTTTCTCATTTTTATTCACGAACAGAGGCTGCCATTCTAAAGAAAATTCGCGCAGGCGATTTCGTTCACGTTGACGAGACTCGGATCAACATCCAAGGAGTGGACCATTACGTTTGGGTCTTCACCGACGGCAAGCATGTCCTTTTCCGAATGACCGAAACACGCGAAGCCGACATCGTTCGTCAGGTGCTGGCCGGTTTCAGTGGCGTACTCGTCAGTGACTTCTATCCCGGCTACGACGCCATGCCATGTAAGCAACAGAAATGCCTCGTCCATTTGATCCGAGATCTCAACGACGATCTATGGAAAGCGCCGTTCGACTACGAACTTGAGGAATTCTCGTTGGCATTTCAGTCGCTACTTGTTCCTATTTTGGAAACTGTAGATCGATACGGACTCAAGGTGCGACACCTACGCAAGTTTCAAAAAGAAGTCGATCGTTTTTACCAAAAGAACGTCTTTGGAAAAGAGTATTCGTCCGAGCTTGCTTCCAAATTTCAGAAGCGATTCCAACGCTACCGAGACAGCTTGTTTTTATTCCTCACCTTCGATGGGATTCCCTGGAACAACAACACGGCAGAAAGGGCGATCAGGCAGTTGGCTGTCCAACGGAAGATTTCGCAGACGTTCTTCAAGCAAGTTGCACCACAGTACCTGCTACTACTGGCCATCGCCCAAACCTGCCGCTTTCAAGAGAAGTCGTTTTTGAAGTTCCTACTGTCGAGGGAATTGGATGTAGATCAGTTCCGAAAGTCACGACGTATCAAGTATTCGCGGCCAGTTGGCCCTCCACGACATCAGAAATCCGAATGAACCAACCGCTTTTCACAAACATCCAAGATGTCACTTGTACCGCTCCGATGACGATGTATCGTTGCCAGCTACCTGCCCTGTCCGGTTTAAATGCTTTGCACCGACTTTTGATCCAGCGAGAGTCGCAGCATCGCGAACGGGCCGTTGTCGAAGACTTTGATGTCCGCAAGCTTGCTCTCGTTGCCGTCGAGCACGATGCGAGCGTCCTTGGCGACGGGGAGCGTTTTCTCTTTCGGTTTTTCGCCGCGACCGACGCGAGTGGCGACGGTGACGGTTCCGTTGGCCGAGTCCACCGCTTTGATCAGGGCTGGCAGGCTGGGGCCTTCGACTCGTAGCAACGTGGCGAAGCGTTGATCGGCGGAGAGACGCAGGTTGGCGGCGGATCCGGCGGGAATTTCGGACAGCTTGCCTTCTTTGATCGACAGGCGGCGACCTTTGCCGTCGTCGAGCAGCACGGTGGCGTCGCTGGCCAACTCGAAGATGCGTTCGCCTCCGCCAACGCCATCTCGTCCAGGGCCGAGGGACAGTGTGAGCAAGTTCTTCGACAGGTCGAGTGATTTCACGAGACCGAACACCGACGGGCCTTCGGCCTGAACGCTGACGATTTGTTGTTGATCGAGAGACAGCCGCAGCGTGACCATCGCTCCGGCGGCGATGTCGGCGAGTTTGCCTTCTTTGATCGAGAAGCGGCGGCCTCGGCCATCGTCGATGGCGACTTCGGCATCGGAAGCCAGCGCGTAGGTTTTTTCTTCAGCAGATTGTTCACGCGACGAACCGGGGAAACTGATGGTGAGCGAGTTCTTGCCAGCATCGATGATCTTGAGCACTCCACGGACTTGCGGGCCTTCGGCCACGATGCCTTCAACGACCGCTTGGTCCGCAGTCAGCGTGAGCGCCACCGTGACGCCGGCGGTCAAATCGCTGAGCTTGGCTTCTTTAGCGACGGAGTAGCCACCTCGGACGATGCCGCCACCGACGACCACTTCGGCCGTCTTGGCGACGGGGTAACTGCGTTCGACGGCCGCTGCTCGGTCTCTGCCGCCTCGACCGTCGAACAACGTGACGGTGATCATGCCGGCTGTCGCATCCACGGACTTGACCACTCCTCGGACTTCAGGCCGCGCGGCTCCACGACCAGGAGCTTGAGCACTTGCCGAGTCGGCTGTTCCCACAACGATCGCAACGACGAACGTCCAGGCCACCAGTCTGCGATTCAGTGCTGACATCTGTTTGGACTCCTGAGTTGGAAGGGCCTCAAACAGGAAAGTGATCGCGGACAAGTTATACGGCTCAGGTTCACATACATCATGTGGCCGGACTCGTATTCCACATAAGCGATGTTCTTGCGAAGCGCAGTGTCCAGCGTCAGATGGTCGATGCTGTGACGGATGCCATCGACCGGAC
>SXKJ01000015.1 GCA_005778115.1 Planctomyces sp.
GCCGAGGCCAGCCAGGGAAGTTTGCAGACCTTCTTCGAGTATCAGACGCTGATCTGCCAACTCACCGGCATGGATGTCTCGAACGCCAGCTTGTACGAGGGAGCGACGGCGATGGTCGAAGCCGTGCTGATGGCGATGCGCGTCACCGGCCGACGCGGCAAGGTGATTGTGCTCGGCTCGGTCCATCCAGAGTTTCGCGAATCGCTGACGACGTATCTGCGGCACTTCGAAACCGAAATCGTCACGGTTCCCACCCCACATGGCACCGCTGACCCCGGCGATGTCGAGTGCTTGATCGACGACCGAACTGCCGCTGTCATCGTCCAGCATCCGAACTTCTTCGGCTGCCTCGAATCGCCGCGAGAGATCTTCGCCGCCGCCAAACAGCGTGGGGCGTTGAGCATCTCCGTCTTCGATCCGATCAGCCTCGGCATCCTCGAACGGCCGTCGGATCACGGAGCGGACATCGCGGTTGCCGAGGGACAGTCGCTCGGCATCCCGTTGCAGTACGGCGGCCCTTTCTTAGGTATCTTCGCCTGTCGTCAGGAGTACCTCCGTCAAATGCCCGGCCGCTTGATCGGCGAAACGGTGGATCGCGAAGGCCGACGCTGCTTCGTGCTCACTCTGGGAACTCGCGAGCAACACATTCGCCGTGACAAAGCCACCTCGAACATCTGCACGAATCAGGGGCTGCTGGCGATCCGAGCAACCGTGTACTTGTCGCTGCTCGGCCCGCGCGGCCTGCGTGAAGTCGCGGAACTTTGCTGCCAGAAGGCCCATTACGCTGCCGAGCAATTGACCGCGAACACCGGCCTGAAACTCGCCTTTGACCGACCATTCTTCAAAGAGTTCGTCCTCCACTGTCCCGATGATGCCGCAGAGATCGCTCACCGTGTCCGCAACGCAGGTGACATCGGCCCCGAGTTCAATCGCTTTCCAGCGCTGGCCAATGAACTCGGAGCCTCAGCCAAGAACCTGTTGCTGGTCGCAGTGACGGAATCGCGAACCAAATCGCAGATCGACTGTCTCGCCAAAACGATCCGAACCGAATGCTCGTCCGTGACGAAGAAATGACCTTTATGCGAAACCGACAAGCCACGAATCTGTTGTTTGAACTCTCGCAAACTGGCCGACGCGCCGCGATGTATCCGGCCTGCGATGTCCCTGAAATGTCGCTGTCGGAGTTGTTGCCGAGCACGCACCTCACGTCGCAGTCGCCTAACCTGCCGGAGCTGACAGAGCCAGATGTCATTCGACACTTCACAAATCTGTCGACGCTGAACATGTCGGTCGATACTCACTTCTATCCGCTCGGCAGTTGCACGATGAAGTACAACCCGAAACGGCATGAGCGGCTCGCGTCGCTGCCAGGATTGGTCGATCTGCATCCGTATCAGACCGAAGACGCTCAGCAGGGGATGTTGGCCATCCTGTTTGAACTGCAACAGATGCTCGGCGAGATCGCGGGGTTGCCTGCCGTCTCACTGCAACCTGCGGCTGGCGCGCACGGCGAGATGACCGCCCTGCTGACTGCGGCAGCCTACTTTCATGATCGAGGCGAAAAGCGAACAAAGGTGCTCTTCCCGCAGAGCGCTCACGGCACAAACCCTGCCAGCGCGGCGATTGCCGGCTTCGATTGCGTGCAGCTCAAGGGGCAAACCGACGGCTTCGTAGATCTTGAAGAGCTCAAAGCCAACCTCGACGACAAGACCGCCGTGTTCATGATTACCAATCCAAACACGCTGGGCCTCTTCGAGCGAGACATCGCCAAGATCTCGCACCTGCTGCACGACGTTGGCGGTCTCGTTTACATCGACGGCGCAAACATGAACGCGATTCTCGGCATCACTCGGCCGGGTGACTTCGGCGGCGACATGATGCACTACAACGTCCACAAGACCTTCACCGGCCCCCACGGCTCCGGCGGCCCCGGTGCGGGACCAATCGCAGTCAGAGACTTCTTGGCCGATTACTTGCCGGGACCGATCGTGACTCGAACTTCATCCGAAGGAACGGATCACTTTCAACTGGCGACGCCCCCGAAATCCATCGGCCGAGTGCGCAGTCACTTTGGCAACGTCGGCATTCTGCTGAGAGGTTATCTCTACCTGCGAACGCTCGGAGCGGCCGGACTCAAAGCGGTGTCCGAGCAAGCGGTACTTAACGCCAACTATCTGCGAGCAAAGTTAGAAGATGTCCTGCCAGTCCCACACGGCGAACGTTGCATGCACGAGTTCGTAGCCTCGGCCCAGAAATCGAAGACTGAGAAAGGCATCACCGCGCTGGACATCGCTAAGCGGTTGCTCGACTACGGCTATTACGCCCCGACGGTCTACTTCCCGCTGGTCGTTCCCGAAGCGTTGATGGTCGAGCCGACCGAAACGGAATCGCAACAAACGCTCGATGCCTTTGCCGACGCGATTCGCACCATACTGAGCGAACCGGCGGAGTTCCTGCACAGCGCGCCGCATGCGACACCGGTGTCTCGCCCTGACGAAGTCAAAGCGGGACGGCAACTCGTGCTGCGCTGGAAACGGTAAGCGATGAGCGGCCCCGTGCATCTGATTCTTGATCCGCCGCGATCCGGTGCCTGGAACATGGCGATCGATGCCGCGTTGCTGGAAGAGTCTTTGAATCGCAATGCGATCTTTCTGAGGCTGTATCGCTGGTCGGAAGCGACGGTTTCTCTCGGACACTTCCAAGACGCCGCCGAGCAGCAGCGCGATCCGCGACTCGCCAGCCTACCGACCGTGCGCCGGCTCTCGGGGGGCGGGGCGATCTTGCATCACCACGAACAGACTTACTCGTGCTGCTTGCCCCCTTCACATCCGCTCGCCCAACAACCGTCGCTACTTTACGAACGAATTCATGCCGTCTTTGTGGAGTGGCTAACGGAGTTCGGCGTCGCAGTTGCACCTCGCGGGAGCGACTTCAGCCGACCGCACGAACCGTTCCTGTGTTTCCTCCGGGAGGCAGCTCCCGACTTGGTCGTGAAGGGACACAAAGTGCTGGGGAGTGCTCAGCGGCGACGGCGAGGAACGGTCTTGCAACATGGCAGCTTGTTGCTGCGAGCGTCCGAGTATGCGCCGGAATTGATCGGCGTTTCCGAATTGGCTCCGCAGTTCACCGAGTCCTCAGCAACAATACTTGCGTTGGCGGAACGACTGTCGCAATGCCTCGGCGATGAGATCATCCAAAATGAAGTTCCGCTAACGGTCCAGTCCCAGGCCTCTTTACTGGTCAAGAGCATCGGCCATGACCGGCAGTCAATCTGCGCAAACCGCTAAGATTTCAGCCTTTCAGAATTCGCCAGATTGACAGTCGGGAAACGCATGGGTAGCGTTCTCTTCACCTTTCTGAGGTACGTGCCTCTCTCAACCGGCTCTTCTTTATCGGTCGCGGACATTCAGCCAGGCGGATCACTTGCGGCCGAGTTTCGGTTACGTTTTCATGTCCTATATCGCAAGCTGTCTCAAAGAAATTTCGGTCAGAATTTAGATTATTGTGCGGTGGCTTATCCCGTAGCGAATGGGGAGTCGTGTCATGGTGCGGGCGGAACTGAAAGTGATCGGGGGGAAACAACACGGTTCCCTGATCCCCCTTCAAACAAAGAAGTTTCTGGTTGGACGCGAACAGGATTGCCAGTTACGGCCGTCCAGCGAATCGGTCAGTCGGCACCACTGCGTCTTCACCATCGATGAATTCAGCGTTCGCCTGCGTGACCTCGGCAGCACCAATGGCACATTCGTCAACGGCCAGCGAGTCCAGGGCCAAGCGATCCTGCAACTCGGTGATCGGATTCTGATCGGCAAGCTGGAATTCGAGATCGCCATTCACGATTCAGTCGCTGCTGTGAACTACGCGCGTGCCACTCCGGCACCCGCCCTCGGTTCCAGTTCTGACGCCGGGTTCATGCTGAATGAGTTGGCGGAGATGCCGGAACCCGCTGCAACCGATGAAACGCTGACGGAGATTGGTCGGACGACAATTCTGGATGCGGCAGCGAACGCTGGTCCTGGTGAAACGTCGATGTTGAGCGGTGAGAATACAACGCTGATGCCACCAACCGCTCCTCCCACCGAATCAGAGTTGCCGGTGGAATTATCAGATACATCGACCACGCCGACGGAAATCCCAGGCATGGTCGATGCCTCAGCTCCGCCGACACCCAACCAACCGATGCCGACCATGCAACCCGGAATTCCTGCTGCGATGACGCCTCAGGGAATGCCCATGCAAGGCGCTCCAATGATGTCGCCGTATGGCATGCCAGGAGCCTATCCACAACCAAACTACTTGCAGGCTCCGTACGCTAATTATCCGCCCCAGTACATGCCCAACCCGTACGGCATGCAGCAACCATTCATGCCACAGCCGGGCTACATGGACCCAGCGTATCAACAGCAGATGGCCTATCAGCAAGCGATGGCTCAACAGGCGATGATGGCTCAGTACGCTGCACAGTCAGCGCCTGCTGCCGCATCAGAAGTGGAAGAACCGGAAGCTCAGTCGAAGTTCGTCAATACAGTTCCCATCAGCCTGCCTCCGCCAGAAGAAACGGGAGCCAAGCCTGCCCCTCCTCCCCCACCGCCTCGAACGGAGGGCACCACAGCGGTCATCGCTGCGGAAGTCCCCAACCGGCAAGTGGCGGCGGATATTCTGAAGAAGTTCATGAACCGCGGGTGAGGATCGTCACTCCGCTTCATTCGACGTTGGAAGGAGCTTTCCCGTGTCCGAACCGAATCCCGCCGCTGCCGCCGCCGACCAGCAGCGACGCTACAAAGAGTTTCTCGACCTGTTGCCACTGGCCATCACTTTGGCTGGCCTGCCGCACAGTGAAGGCACTCGGTATTACTCCGAAGAAGCCATCGAACTTCGGGCAAGCACGGTCAAGCACGCCTTCAAATTCGCTCGACAGGTGGCACGAGATTACATTCAGCGGCAGTGAATTCGTTCGATCCGACTGCTTCGCGGCTTGTTAATCGAATTTTCCCGGCAGTCGCGGTGTTCTCGAAACCGTTGTGCAAGGCCACCGGTATGTCCGCCGGTTGACTCGGTCTGGTTGACGTTGGCCATTCACGGTTTCTGTTCCACAATGGGATCCCGGCTTGAGCGTTGACGTCAGCGAGCTCGAGTTAGTCCAAGGTTGCTTGGCCGGCAAGGTGGCTTGCCAGCGGCAGTTCGTCGAGCAATTTGAAGGCATGATCTTCGGACTCTGCCTGCGAATGCTCGGCCGGCGTCACGACGCCGAGGACGTCGCGCAAGAGGTTTTCTTGCGAGCCTTCCGCAACTTGCATCGCTGGGACCAAGAACGGCCATTGCGACCTTGGCTGCTGACCATCGCAGCGAATCGCTGCCGGACTCACTTGGAAGAACGTGGTCGCCGTCCCACGCCGACTGACCTGCAAGCCGATTGGCTGCCGGAGCGCCGCCGCCCGGGTGGCCGTGACGATGCCGAGGAAATTCAACAAGCCTTGGCGACGCTGCGGCCAGACTATCAACAATGTTTCGTGTTGTTCTACCAACAAGAATTGTCCGTCCAAGAGGTGGCCGAAGTGCTCGACTGCCCCGAAGGAACCGTGAAGACCTGGCTGCACCGCGCTCGCAAAGAGATGGCCGAGTACCTGCGAAAACGCGACATTGACCAAGACTGAAAATTGCGCGATCAATCACTGCCCCATCCGTGACTGAGTGACGAATCATGACCTGTCTGGATTTTGAAAACCGAGTGCAAGAGTTGCTGGATCTCCGGCAGACCGAGTTGCCGGGCGAGCTATCCGCGCATGCGACGCACTGTGCTGAGTGTCACAAACTTTGGGGACACCTTCAGCAATTGCAGCACTCCGTCGCTGCTTGGCAAACTTGGTCTCCGACGGTCACTCTCGCAGATGCGGTTCTGCAACGTCTGCCAGTCGACTTCGAGACGACGGCAAACAGGCAAATCGTCACCACTCGCCCTGCCTGCTCGCCGTTGTCGGGATTCGTGGTACTGTTGGCGTCCGCAGCCACCTTGTTAATTGCTTTGGGAATCGGCTGGCGAATCTCCAGCAACGCGACTTATGCGAACCGGCAACCTTCGGCGGCGGCTCTCGCCGCGAATCACTTGGTATCGGTCACCGCATTGGCCCCCGCCGCCGATCGGCAGTTAGACGTGTTGCTGCACGGCGCTCGCGACGCCTACGCGGCGCTGGCGTCGCAAGCGTGGCAGGAAGTCTCGACCACCAACGTTTTGTTGCCACCGACAGACTCTGCGGCACCGTTTAGCGGCGATGATCCCGCCGCAAGTGTTCCTGAGACGTTGTCCCGGCCTCTGGCCCCCTATGGCCGTGAGTTAAGAGACACGGTGGATTCATGGTTGTTACAGGTCTTTCAAAATCAGGATTCATCAACGTGAATCGACTTCCTGCTTTCCGGCCGAATATCCTGCGCTGGACGTTCGCGATGTTGGTGGGCTTTCCGCTGTTGAGCGGACTGTATCTCTCGCGGGCCTGCGCCGACGAACCGGAACTCACGAGTTTGCTCGGCGCAGATGTCGGACTGTGCGTCGAGGTTCGCGATCTTCGCTCACACTTGCGCGACGTGCCATCCGCCGAATGGTTTCGCCGCTTGCGGGAAATGCCTCTGGTCAAGCGTTGGCAACAGGGGCCGGAGTTCGCCAAATTGCAATCCGGCCAGGCCACGCTGGCGGTATTGATCGGGCTACCGATCGACCAATTCGTGGTGGAATTATTCGGCGAATCGGTCGTGCTGGCGGTTTCGCCCTCGCAGGCCGGTCCTCCGGGAGTCGTGCTGTTGTCACGAGCGGCAAAGGACGACACCTGGGATCGCGTTTTGACACTGTGGGATCAGCTCGAAGCTCACGAGGTGCAGACGAAGTCGGCCTTCGGACGCAGTTTCCAGCGTCGGCAAAAGAAGTCGAACGGACAGGAGTCTGGCCTCGATCTCTTTACCGTGAAGCTTGGCCGAATTCTCGCGATCAGCGAGCGTGAAGAGCTGATCCGCGACGTGCTCGCGCGATCCTCGTCGGCTCCCAATGTCGGCCAGGCGAGTTCGCTGGACCAATCACCCGCGTATCGGCACGCGATGGCGGCGATACCGGAACAGTGCGCGGTGCGTGTCTTCGCAGACCCGCGCCGATGGGAGGATGAACTCCGCAAAGACTCGGCGTCGCCGGAATGGCTGTTGCCGATGTGGCACAAATTGGAATGGTTCGCGGCTGGAGTCGAACTACGGGACGGCATCATCGGCCATGCGGTGGTGCATCACGAGTCCGCTGGTTTACCGACTGTCTGGCAGAAAGTCGTTGAAGCATCCGCCACACCCAGCGATCTCGCCACTCGGTTACCCTCCGACGCGGTGCTTGCGGGCGAGCTACGAATCGCCCCGGATCTTTTGAGTTGGATGCGCTCGCTCGATGACTCCGCGAAAGCACGAACCGACTGGGAGACGTTCGGCAAAGTCACACGAGGGTTGCTCGGCCGCGATTTATTTGACGACGTGCTGTCACACGCGCGTTCCAGTCTCGGCGGAGCGGTCGTCCCCAAGCGACCAGTTGAGGAGCGATCGGCTCCAGTGGATGGATTGCTCACCTGGCAATTCGACTTATCGCGTGGCCCGGCCCGATCCGATGGCCAACCAGAACTGCGTGAGTCGCTCGATAGTGGCTTGCTGACGCTGCTGAACTTCGCGGCCGTGGCTCACAACAGCCGCAATCCGGACGCGCCGGCGACGCTGCGAGTCCAACATCACGACGCTCTGACCATCAAGTGGCTGGACAGCCTGCCTCCCTATCGGCCGGCATTCGGACTTGGCCCGGAACACATCCTGTTGGCGACCGATCCGCGATTGATCTCCGCGTTTCATGGTCGCTCCACGGGCGATCCCTGTTTGCAGTCAGAGCCGTTGTTTGCCACGGTCCATTCGCGGCATTTCGCCGAGCACTCGCATTGGCTGTTCTTGAATTCGCGTGCCGCACGCGAGTTTCTCATCGAGCAGCACGAACCGCTCAGCCATCAGGTCGCTCATTGGCGCAAGCTCGCGCCACCATCGGTCGCTGCTCAATTGGACCGAGTGCGTGAGTTCCTAACGCCCTTCGATACGGCGTTCGTGGCCGCGAAGGTGACGCCCAGCGAAGTCCGCTTCACCGCTGGTGTCGTGACTCCCGATCTGCGGAAGTAACAAACCGCCGCACAATCGGTACGACCGGCGAGACTGCGCCATCTCCAAATTCGGCTCAAGAATTACTGCTTTCGTGATCGTCACAATTTGCCGGCTGTGTGGACGTGTGGCAGAGTTTCAACGTCCGAAAGCGATGCCCAGTCTTGAGTCGTTGTCGGCGCGAACGAATGTGTTTGGGAGCCATCCGGTCGCACAGTTCTTCCCTCTCGGAGTCTGCAATGCCTGCCACCGTGGATATGGATGTGGTCGTCGAACAGCGTTTGGAAAATGATCGTCGTGTCACCGATCGCCGCCGCTTTCCGTACCCAATCGCGCCGGGCGGAACCGAACGCCGCACCGGAGAACCGCGTCGCAAAGATCAACGTCGGCGTGAAATTGATCCCACGACTTGCGAGCGAGATTACTCGCTGGACGAAGTCGAATTCATGAACGCGATGGACACGTACAAACGCCGCAGCGGCCGACCGTTCCCAACGTGGAGCGAAGTTCTGGAAGTCGTCCGGAGCCTCGGCTATCGCAAGGTGGAGGCTCCCAACGAAATCGTCATTAAGAGTCGATAAAGCGAATATGCCAGGCGAGCGGGGCGGCGTCAGCCCCCCGGTCTGTCCGGCATCAACCGGGGGGCTAACGCCGCCCCGATCGCCTAAGAAATAAGAAGGGATCTTTGAATGTCGCGCTGCTTCGAGTTGCTGAGCACCACCCTGGTCAACAGAAAGATCGACGACGACGACGAGGTCGGTGCCATTCGCGAGCAGATCAATCGCGACGGCCAATTGGATTTTGATGACGTTCGCTTGCTCATCGAACTCTACTGTAAAGCTCGCGAATACCCTGCCGCCTTTGAGGCGTTATTCTTCGACGTCCTCAAGAAGGTTTTTCTGGCCGACGGAGAGGTGACTCCGGACGAGCAATACCATCTTCTCAAAATGCTCTACTCAGACCGCGTGATCCGGAATCGGGAATTGGAGTTTCTGCGAGAACTGAAACGCGAGGCGAAGCAGGTCTCTCCGGAGTTTGACACGCTTTGTCAAAACGCCTTTGAATCACACCCCACGAACTGGAACGTGGGCGGCAGATAGTGGGCCTCGCAAGTCGTCATCGCGACGGATCGCACCGAACACGCACTTCTTCCCCACTGTCCGAGCGGATCACGCGGGGTTGCGGCCAAACGTCATGATCGTGATGTCGTCGTTTTGCGGCCGGCCGTTGGCATGGCGGCGCACATCGGCGAGCAGTGCCTTGCCCATTTCATCGGCCTTCTTGGGGCCTTTGAGGATGAACTCTCGCAGGCGTTCCAGGGTGTAGAGGTCGTCGTTCGGAGCCATCGCTTCGCTGACGCCGTCGGTAAACAGCACTGCGAGATCGCCTGGCTCCAGTTGGAAGTCGAGCACGTCAAACGGATAGCCATCTACGACACCGGTCGGCACACCCACCGTCTCATCGGGGAACTCGAACAGAGTCCCATCAGCGCGACGGATAATCGGCGACATGTGGCCCGCGTTGACCAGAGTCATCGCGTGGGTCGACAAGTCGATGATCGCCAACACATAGGTCACGAAGCGTCCTTCAACGGCATTCGCGCACATGTGGTGATTGATCGCCTCGACCGCCGGCCCGACTTCGTGGACGAACTGCATCGTGCTTTGGCAGCAGCTTGACATGCGCGACATGATCAGCGCGCCGGGGACGCCTTTGCCCGCCACGTCGCCGAACGACAGAAAGATCTTATTGCCGGGCAACATGCCGGCGTCGTAGTAATCACCGCCGACCGCCTGGGCCGCGTCGTACGATGCGTAAAACTCATAGCCCGGAGCTTTGGGAAGTTCGCTTGGCAACAACGCCCGTTGCACGTTGCGAGCGATTTCCATTTCTCCGTCCTGCTTCTTCTTTTCCATGAACGTGACCAGCAGTCGAGCGCTTTCATACGACAGCGCGGCCTGTCCGGCAACGGCCATCAGCAGGTCCAAGTCTTCTTCACAGAACTGACTGATCGGATTTTGGGTGTCGACATTGATCGCACCCATCGGCTCGCCTTCATGGCTCAGTAGCGGCACGCACATCATCGAGCGGATTGCCAAGCTGGAGATCGACTCGCTTGCAGAAAATGCGGAATCATTCGCCGCGTCAGCCGACAGGATTCCCGTCTTGTCGTTCAGCACTTTATTGAGAATCGTCTTGCTGAGTTTGACGGTCGCATCTTCTTCGGCTCGACGATGCTTCATCGCGCGCGGGACCAGCTTACCGTCGTCCTCTTTGAGCAGGATGCAGCCGCGATCCGCCTGCGGAAAGATGTCGAACAGCGTGTCGAGAATCTTGGGGCAGATCGCCTTCACATCGACGATCCCTGCGAGACTGCGTGTGATGTCAATGACCGCTTTGAGCTTGGCCTCCGGCCGCACCTCCAACATGCCGAATTGCCCACCACCGTCACCGCCGACTCCCACCAAAGTTCCCGTGATTGTCACGGCGTCTTCGGCTTCATCCACGAAATCGATATCGTGTTCCGTCTCTGCCACCGACTGCGGTCGTGGCATGGCCCCTTTTTGTGGCACGTTCAACAGCGCCGAGCCCTCACTCTGGAATCGCAACAGAATCGGGCCGAGCTTGATGCGGTCCTCGTGAGCGAGTTGCGCCTTACCCGCGATCTGCTTCCCGTTCACAAACGTGCCGTTGCCACTCCCCAAGTCTTCAACGAAGTATTGACCGTTCACTTTGGTGACTTGCGCGTGACGACGGGACACCGTGTTGGAATCCAACTGAATCGTGCAGGCAGGGTGCCGCCCCAGCACAGTCTCCCCTTCTCCAATGAAGTGTGTTACCGCTTTTCCTCCCGTCAACACGATCAACATCGCCATGACTGTGTTTCCCGAAACAACTATGAATGATGACAACGATTTGACTGCCGCTGGCCGACCGCCGCGCGCAGGATCGTAGAAGCCGCCGGGCGTCACTGCAACGAGTCACCCTCGGAGATCGTTCGTCGCAACTAAAGGCCACCGACACCAAAGATCGTTTCGACGTTGCCGCGCAAGTTCTGTCGCCCGAGATCCAGAGCATGCTCTTCCGCCCACCCGCGGCCAATCACGAAATCTTCTGCCAGAATCTTGGCCAGAATGCGGCGGTACATGCCGAATTTCGGCAGAGCGAACTCGAGCTTGTACATGTCGCTGTAGTAGCCGATCTGCTTGGTTCGCGGGACCGCCTGCAATCGGGCGCGGCAATCGGTTTCGATGTACGCCGGGATGTTCGAGTACCACCAATGCCCGTTCGTCACGACGTTCGGGAAGATCCACGAGTAGCTGACCAGTTCTTGGTTGCTGATCTGCGCCAGCACCGAGATCGGGAAAATGACCTGCGGAAATGAGTTGAACAACGCTTTGTATTGAATCAACGAAACTCGCTGGTCGAACAAGTCCTGCCCCTGATAGACGCCGGCTTCATAGACACGACGATTGACGCCAATCATCAAATCAAACGGCAATTTGTGATCGGCACAGTGCTCGGCCAGCGTCCAGAACACGAAGCGACTGAGCGTCCGCTGCTCGTCAGAGGTCAACTCTTTGCCGGAAGCGACCGCACGCAGAATCGGATCGGCAGCCGAGGCTTCGACGCGGATCGGTTCAAAGTCCGGCGGCAGAGAAATCGCGCAGGCCTTCGCGTTCTTGGATACGAAGTGATCGAACAGCTTGCCGATCGCCTCTTTCAGAGTCGCCGCACCGCTCAATTCGATGCCGGTCGCCTTCGCGAGCCGCGTTCGCGTCTCCGGCTTCGTCAGATGAAATACGAGATCGTCAGTCCGCAGACAGGGGATATACCGCTGCGTGTCAAAACCGGTCAGCGGCTCATCGAAATTGTTGGTCAGGAAAATCCGTTCGAGCTTGCTGGTCCGCAGAACTTGCTCTTCCCAATCGGGTTGAGCCATTTTCTTCGCTGCGTTGTCGTACAGCGTTTCCCAATTGGCCGGCGTAATACGGTCCTCCTCGAAACCGAAGAAGACGCGGCACATTTCCAGCAGCCAACTGTATTGAGCAGTGTTCTCGATATCGGCCATTTTCGGAACGAGCCGGCTCACCTTTTCTTTCGGGGTGATTCCCGGTTGCTCGATCTGCTCGCGTGGCAGGCCAGCGGAATGCGCCAGCTCGGTGTAGTAATGATAGCCCAGAATATCGGCCAACGTGTGCGACGCCGGATCAAGCTGATTGATGTGCGTGTGAGGGTCGATCAGAACAAGCTTTTCCAACTCGCCAAGCAGGCGTTGTTGCAACTGGGCAGACATGAACAACAGGCTCCCGAAATATCCGAGGTCTCAAGCATCAAAATCCGTGGCGTTTTGCCCGCACGGCGAGGGCAGAATATCGAGCCAAGTTGGTTGGTGACAGGATCGGTGTGCCACTTCGATCAATCAGCATCGCGTTGACACGTTTTTGCTGTTGCCCAATAATCCCGCGACTTTTGAGGACTGGCCGAACCGAAGTTCGCGTGCGGCCGGCCCTCGCATCTCTCTTGCACAAGGTTCCTAGTCATGGCCGGAAATATCTTGGAGTTCACGGAAGCGAATTTTGCCTCGCAAGTCTTGGAGAGCAGCCAGCCGGTGCTGGTCGACTTTTGGGCTCCGTGGTGTGGTCCGTGCAAGATGCTGGGGCCGACGATTGAAGAGATCGCCAACGAATACGCCGGTAAAGCACTCGTCGGCAAAGTGAATACGGATGAAGCGGGTAGCATCGCGTCGCAGTACGGCATCCAAGGCATCCCAACCGTGATCCTGTTCAAAGGTGGGCAGGCGGTGGATCGCCAGGTCGGCTTGGTCAAAAAGGACAAGCTGACGGGCATGATCGACAAAACGCTGTAACGAGCAGGATGGGCACTCTTGCCCGTCATGTCGTTTAAGCCAAGACGGGCAAGAGTGCCCGTCCTTCTTTCCTGGGAAAGGACTCCCGGAATGAGCGAACAGACACAAGCTGACCGACCTCAATTCACGCCACCATCGCACGACGGCTCGATCGAGCCGTCGTCTCGTTTCGTGCCGCTGGCCGATGGCCGAGTCGCTCGATTCGATCCGTCGGAAAGCCCGGATGAGCCGGTGGACTCCGCAGGGATGCCGACAAGCTTCAGCAGTTCGCCTCCGGAAGGGCACGGCGAAGTGCTCAGCCAAGCCAGCCTGTTTGTGGATCAACTGCGAGTCCAAGTCTCCGAGTTGCAGCGTCGCGATCAGATTCTCGCGACACAGTTTCAGCAACTCGATCAGGAACGACGCGGCCTGAAGCTATGGAAACAAGAGGCAGATCAAGAACTGCAATCGACTGCGGAAATCTTACGGCAGCGCGAAGCGGCACTCGACAAGCAGATTGCCTCGCAACAGGGGATGATCGAACAGCTTCATTCCGAACAAGCCGATCTCACTCAACGTCGCGAGCAATTGGAGGCCGATCGTCTTCGACTGCTCGCGGACATCGGCACGAAGGTCGCCGCTGAACGGGAACGATTGCAGCAAGCGATCGCCGCGACCGACGTGGACCGTCAATGCCGACAAATGGAGTTCGATCGGCAACGGCAATTTCTCGAACAGGCTTATCAGGCGAAGCTGCAAGAGGTCGAAGCGGCCAAGTCGCGGGTCCGGCAAGATGTCACCGAAGAAGTCCTCACCGCTGAACTGCGTGCCGATCGAGAAGCACTGATCCGCGAGCGAGACGAATTCGACCGTGCCCGCGCGGAGTTCACCGTATTGCGCGACCGCGAACGAGCGGAACTCGATCATGCTCGCGAAGTCCAGGTGGCGGCCGTCGCGCAAGTGCGTGAGGAATTGCAGGCACAGCAACAGACACAACTCGCCACACTGGAAGCGGCGAAGCAGGCCCAGAAAGCGGAGCTTCAACAAGCGCAAGATGCCTTCGCCCGGCAGCGTGAGCAGCAACTTATCGATTTGCGTCACGAGCGAGCGGTGCTTGAAAACCGGCTGCGGTTTCAGCAAGAGCATCTTGCGAAGGCTCGACAGGAAATCGAATCGGCACAGAACGAATTCCGCCGCGAAGCTCAACGGGCGCGCGGGCAGCTTGAAGAGGGCGAAGCGATCATCCGGCTGCGTCAATCGCAACTTGATCGAGTCCGGTCGTTGATGGAAGAACGGGAACGCTCGGTCAATCGCGAGCGAGAAATGCTCTTCAAATCGCAGCGGGCCTTCGAGCAATTCACCGAACACGACCGCGAGCGGATCGTTCGCGAACGGGAAGATTGGGAACGCGAGCGAGGGGGCCAACTGGCCGACCTGCGCCGCCAGCAGGATATGCTCGCGCTGCACGCTCAAAACCTGGAAGGCCGGCGAGAACGGCTGGACAACTTGCGAGCCGAGTTGGAAGAGACACACCGCACGACGCTCGAACGGCGAATGGCGATCGAGGAAGCGTGGGCTCAGATGACTCAAGCCTGCGGAGCGGAAGTCGCTCAACAACGGCTTGATCAAGCTCAGCAACAACTCTCCGGGCATTATCGCGGCTTGCGTGACGCTTTGATCGAACAACGCCGCGAACTCGATGAGATGCGGCAGGTCTTCCAGACTCAACGCGACGAAGTCCGGGCGGAACAGCAGACGCTCGCGGACTGGGCCGCGACTCAAGAACGCACGCTCCGCGCCCGCGAAGGAGACTTGCAGACTCAGGCCGAACAACTCAACGTCCGCGAGTCGGCGTGGCGATCGGCCAGCCAGCGCTGGATCAACGAAAAGATCGAAGCCGAGGCAGTCATCCGCGATCTGCTCCAACAGCTCACCTCGTTGACCGAGCCGACTTCACCCGTCTCAATGTGGCCGCACCACGCCATGCCAGTTTATGAGTAGTTCAGGCTTTCCAGACTGACCCGGATTGCCATGCGACATTGAGATCGCCTGAGTCAGCCTGGAAAGGCTGGCCTACGGAAAGATTGCCGTCGTGAAACGCGCGTTGTCGCTGTCGGCGATTGTCAGCATCATCTTCTTCAACGTCTGCGGCGGCGCATACGCAGTGGAGGACTTGATCGCGGCGGGGCCGGGACTGGCCCTGTTGTTATTGATCGCGACGCCGCTCGTCTGGAGTGCTCCGGTCGCATTGGTCTGCGCGGAGTTGGGAACGGCGATCCCCGAAGAGGGTGGCTACTACGCCTGGTCGAAGCGTGCGTTGGGGCCGTTCGGAGCGTTCTGCCAAGGCTGGTGGGCGTGGCTCTACACGTTCATCGACATCGGCCTGTATCCCACGATGTTCTCCGATTACCTGGCCTACTTCGCGCCGGAGTTCGGTGAGGATGGCAGCAATTGGCTCCGCAAGGGGCTGATGATCGCGATGATTTGGGGCTTCGCTCTGTTGAATCTGTTCGGCTCACGCACGATCGGCAACTTCTCAAAACTGTTCTTCGTGCTGGTGATGTCGCCGTTTCTCCTCTTGGTGCTCATCGGACTTTACCAAGGACTGACACGCGGATTTCCGCTCAGTCCGGTGACGCCGTTACTGACACCGGGCAAGACTCTGGGGCCGGCGCTGGCCGCGGCGATCCCGATCGTGTTGTGGAACTACATGGGCTGGGATTCGATCTCGACGATCGCCGGTGAGATGGAGCAACCGCGTCGCGACTATCCACGAGCGTTGCTGATCAGCGTGTTGCTGATCGCCGCCGTCTATGCCGTGCCGTCGCTAGTCGCGATGGCGTTGCTTGGAACGGAACAATTTGACTGGAAAACCGGAGCGTGGAGCGCCGCCGCCGAACAGATCGCCGGGCCGTGGCTCGGATCTTTTGTCAGCGCGATGGGGATGGTCTCCGCCGTCGGGTTGTATGCCGCGCTCGTGCTGGTCTACAGCCGCGTGCCGTTCGTGATGGGGCAGGATGGCTATTTGCCGAAGGCTCTGATGAAGACAAATCGCTGGGACGCACCGTGGGTGTCGCTGATCGTTTCCGGGACGCTCTACTCAGTCGTGATCCTCGTCTTTCGAGACTTGGAAGAGCTGGCCTCCGCAGCCGTGACGGTCTACGGAGCCATGCTGTCGCTGGAGTTGCTGTCGTTCCTCGTCCTACGCTGGCGCGAGCCGACTCTATCTCGCCCCTTTCGAGTCCCTGGTGGTTGGTGTGTCGCTGTCGTGTTGTGCGCCTTGCCGCTGCTCTGCATCGGCACCGGTGCTTATTACTGCGTGCAGGACGCCGGTATGTGGAAGGTCGTCGGTATCGCCGTAGTCATCATGGCGAGTGGCCCGATTCTGTACCCCGCCGCAGCCTGGTGGAGGAAGAAGTCCGGGGCGTAACCCGCAGAGGCTGTGATTTTTTAGAAGCCGAACTTCAAGAAAGTTTTTTGGGCGCTATAAGTTCTGACATGAATGAATCCAACTCACAAAATGAAGTGTCGGCCGCTCAAGCTCGGATCAAGCGGCCTCATCGGGATCAGATTCA
>SXKJ01000200.1 GCA_005778115.1 Planctomyces sp.
CGCCATCGCGGCGGACCAGACGCTCACCGAGCCAGTCCGCCAACGCGCCCTCCAATTCGCCCGCGAATGGAAGCCGTAGGTTGGGACTCCGTCCCGACCTGCATGGCAATGTTGAACACACGTCGTCGATACGACAAAGGCTTGTGCATTCTTGATTCACAAGCGGGTCGGGACGGAGTCCCAACCTCGTGATCGTGACATTGGCAACCGACAGACAATACACTTTGCCCGTCCACTTCGAGGAGACACACGATGTCAATTACTCCACAAGAGCTTGAGAGCTTCACGCAATTCGCGGCACGCCGACTGAACGACGGTGACACAGTTCCCTCGTTGGAGGAATGCCTCCAGCAATGGCGGGTTGACTGCGAACGACGGGAATTGCAAGAGGATGTGCAGGCCAGCCTCGAGGACTATGCCGCTGGCCGAGTGAAACCGCTGGATCAAGCGTTCGACGATGTGCGACGACAGTTGGGACTGCCAACATGAAGTATCGAGTGTCGATGACCTCGCGAGCCGAATGGCAGTTGGCCAGCGCCGCCTTGTGGTGGTCCGAGAATCGGTCGCGACAACAGGCTGCTGAGTGACTGGAAGGATTCCAAGCGGCACTGTGCCTGCTGGCTCCCAACCCAGAACGATGGACTCCACCAGCCGAGCACGACGTCTTTCCGTTTGAGGCCCGCGAGTTGACCTACGGCTTGGCTCGTCGCAAAACCCATCGCGCCATCTTCGAGATTCGAGGCGATGAAGTGATCGTCCATTGCATCCGGCACCTGGCTCAGCAATCGCTGACATCCAACGATTTGTGATGCGAATCAAAAAGTGCGTCAGGGGACGAGTCTACGGAACTGCAAGCGGCGCGACAGGCCCTCAGTCTGATCCACACTCTGCGAGCCCAAGGCCAATCCCCGAGCGAATGGCTCGCCGCCATCGCGGCGGACCAGACTCTCACCGAGCCAGTCCGCCAACGCGTCCTCCAATTCGCCCACGACATCCGGCGGCTGTTCGGTTGCAGGCTGCGACGGCTTTGGCTGTACTGCCTCGACTTTTCATTCCCGCCTCCAGCCAGAAATGACTCCCCCCATGCACGGTCTCGAAGAATTCAAGAGCGATCCCAATGCCGCCCCAGCTTCCGGCAAGTGGTATCACGAACTGACTCGCTATCACTGGTTCGTGCTGATCGTGGCCGCGTTGGGGTGGCTGTTCGACACGATGGACCAGCAGTTGTTCAATCTGGCTCGCGTGCCGGCAATGAAAGAGTTGCTGGCCGTGAAGGACCAGACACCGGCACAGTTGAAAGCGCTGGTGGATTTTTACGGACCACTCGCGACTTCGATTTTCATGATCGGCTGGGCGACGGGCGGCTTGGTCTTCGGAGTGCTCGGTGACCGAGTCGGACGGGCGAAGGTGATGCTCTGGACGATTCTGATTTACTCGTTCTGCACCGGCCTGAGCGCGTTTTCGATCGGTTTCTGGGACTTCGCGTTCTATCGGTTCCTGACCGGGTTGGGAGTCGGCGGCGAGTTCGCGGTCGGTGTGTCACTGGTGGCCGAAGTGATGCCAAATCGTGCTCGGCCGTTCGCGCTGGGATTGTTGCAGGCATTGTCGGCGGTCGGCAACGTGTCAGCCGCGCTGATGAACATCGCGCTGGGACAAGTCGAGAGCGCGGGACATCTCCAATCCTTATCCGTTGGCGAGACTCCGGTGAAGGCGTGGCGGATTCTGTTTTTGATCGGAACGGTTCCCGCGATCCTGGCGATCTTCATTCGCCGTAATCTCAAAGAGCCGGAAACCTGGAAGGCTCAGCATGACGCCGGAGTCGGCAAGCAACTCGGTTCGTTCGGCGAGTTGTTCGGCGATCCGCGCTGGCGCAAGAACGCAATCGTCGGATTGTTGCTGGCTTCATCGGGGATCATCGGGCTGTGGGGGATCGGCTTCTTCAGTTTCGATCTTCTGTCCCCGGTCTTCCGCAAACATTTTGAATCCGAGGGGCTCGCGGAGAATGTCGTCAACGGCAAAGTGGCGACGTGGGTCGGCATCACGTCGGTCATGCAAAACATCGGTGGGTTCTTCGGCATCTATGCCTACAGTCACATGACCCACATCTTCGGCCGTAAGCCGGCCTTCGCGGTGTCGTTCGTCGCGGCGTTGCTCAGCACGGCACTGGTCTTCTGGAATCTCGATCAGTTCAGCGAAGTGTTCTGGATGATCCCGCTGATGGGCTTCTGCCAGCTCGCGCTGTTCGGCGGCTACGCGATTTACTTCCCCGAACTGTTCCCGACTCGGCTGCGTTCGACTGGCACGAGCTTCTGCTACAACGTCGGCCGCTACGTCGCCGCCGGCGGCCCCTTCGCGCTGGGAATGCTGACGCGAGATGTCTTCTCCGTCGCCAACGGATACCAAGAGGGGATGCGCTACGCGGGAGTCACGATGTGCTCGATCTTCGTACTCGGTTTGATCGTGCTGCCGTTTGCCCCGGAAACGAAAGGCAAGCCACTGCCGGAGTAAGCCCTGGAGTGCTGCGGCTCGACGCAGCCCTCCATTCCATTGGAATAGCGATGTCAGTCGTCCAGAAGCTTCACGCTGATAATTGGCGGGTTGGAGGGCGTCTTCCCGCCGATCAACGTCGTCGTTGCAAATGAATGGAGGGCTCCGTCAAGCCGGAGCACTCCAGGGGACGGTCGCCGTTGTTATTACTTGGCGGTGCGACGCTTGGCTTGTCGTTCGAGCTGGTTCAACACAGTGACGATCTTGCGATGCGTCGGCTGGTCTTGGCTGATCGCGACGAAGCCTGAGCCGAGTATCAGCGTCCCTCCGCCTCCTACTTCGGCCCAGGTTTCCGGCTTTACGGACATGATGATCGACGACAGTGTCTTCGGCCCGATGTTCGGAATTCGTGAGAGGTCGTAGACGAGAACTTCTTTAGCGGACGTCGCTCGCGCGATGGTCGTCACCATCAGCACTTCGTTCTTGATGACGTATTCCAATTGCAGAGGTGCCAGCATGAGGTTGAGGGCACTCTCAAGCTTCGTGCCAGTCAGCGTTCGAGTAATCGGAGTGTCGGGGGCGATCCCTTCTTCGGTCAGTGCTTCATTGTCGATCAGAATCGGGATGTCGTGGTAGTCGGATAGAAACGTCACGACTTCGGTCAATGCGGTGTCCGAGAAGGCGATCTCGGATTGCCTTTTCAATGTCGCTTCAATTCGCTGCGTGGACTCACTCCGTTCTTGAAAATCCCAAGGGCGTCCTTCGGAGTCGCTAATCGATGACTCAGAAGCGACGGCGAGTGTTCTGGCAGGAATTTCGCTCCGGAGATCTTCGTTCGCCGATGCGATCAGGTTCACTTCTACCGGCAAGTCATTCGGCGATGCCACGGCCGCAAACCGGTTTTGGCTGACGGTCGTCTTGAGCGGGGGTTCAAACGCACGAGTCGATTGCGAAGATCCGAGCAGCCATTTCGTGCCACCCGCGAGGAGGCCGATCACACACACAGTGGTGACCAATGCTGTGATCGGCTTTGCGAAGAACGACATGGTGACCAATTCCTTTCCAGAAAGTTGCATGGCCGTCGCCGAGACGGCACCGGCCGTCTTGCCGGTGGCATACGCCAGCCCGGCGGTTACGGTTGCCTGGGTGAGCGGTTCCAACGTGGCCGCTTACGCCGCATGTTCGGTCCAGTTCAATACGAACCACACCGCGCCCAATGTGACACCTCGTCGAGCCAGTCGCGTCCGCAGTTGATGCCGCCCGCGTTTGAGCAGCCCATCAACGGCTCCCTCCGTCAGTCCCATTTCGGATGCCACAATCTTTTTGCGATTTGCCCGCGAGGTGATGCAGCACCAACGGCTGACGATACTTGTTCGGCAGCGAATGCAGTTCCTCATCCACCGTCTGCCGGACAAACAATTGGGCGATCACGGCGAAATCGTCATTCGCGACCGGATCGTTCTTGAGCGACTCGACCTCTCGCCGCCGATTGGCCTGCCGGCCAACTCGAACCGCCAGGCGATAGGCCACGCCGTACAGCCAACTCGCGAGTGACGCCTGTCGCCGAATTCTTGCCGCGTCACGCACCAGAACTAAAAACGTCGCCTGAAACACGTCTTCTATGTCGTGTGTGTCCGAGAGGACTCGACGGCAAACGCTCCACACCAGCCGCCGATACCGTTGGACCAATTCGGTAAATGCCGCCTCGTCCCGGTTGTTGACGAACAGCGTCAGCAATTCCGGGTCGGTCATGCCGGTCACTTCCACCAGCATCTCAGGTTGTGGGGTAAGGAATGAAGCCGCTTGGCGGGGCAAAACCAGCAGCGTTTCCGAAGACATCGGCTCACATATGCCCGCAAGACAATCGCCGCCACGTCTGATGGGTCTCGATGACTCGACCCATCCTACGCCGATTGCTTTGACCTTATCCCGCCCGTTGTTCTGGGTACTTGATGCGGGTGTGGAAGATGCTGATCAGCGATTTCGTCAGCGATTCTTGGATGAGGTTGATTTCGCTGAGCGTGAGCGTGCTTTCCTCGAATTGGCCGTCGAGGAGTTTGTCCATGGTGATGGCTCGGACGAGGCTTTCGATGCGCTTTGGGGTTGGTTCGTTGAGCGTGCGGCTGGCGCTTTCGATGGCGTCGGCGAGCATCATCACTCCGGACTCACGCGATTGAGGTTTTGGGCCGGGGTAGCGGAAGCTGGATTCTTCGACCTCGATCCGGTCGGGGCTGTCTTCGGCTGCTTTCGAGGCGGCGTGATAGAAGTATTGGACCAGCGTCGTGCCGTGATGCTGCTCGATGAAGTCGACAATTGGGCGCGGCAGGCTGTGTTGCTCGGCGAGGTCTACGCCGTCTTTGACGTGGCCGATGATGATCAGCGTGCTCATCGCGGGGTTCAGTCGTTCGTGCTTGCTTGAAGAACCTTCGAGCATGTTCTCGATGAAGTAGCCGGGCTTGAGCATCTTGCCGATGTCGTGGAAGTAAGCTCCGACGCGGACTAGCAAACCGTTCGCACCGATCCGTTCGGCAGCGGCTTCGGCCAGCGTGGCGACGGTGATCGAATGGTTGTACGTGCCGGGGGCGCGGCGGACGAGTTCCTGCAGCAGTGGGTGGGAGACGTGGCTGAGTTCCAGCAGGCTGATGTCGGTGACGATGCCGAAGGTCGCCTCAATGAACGGCAAGCTGCCGGCGACGATGTAGCCGGAGGCGAGACACCAACCAGCTCCGCGCAGGGCGTGCAGCAGCAGAGTTTGATCGTGCCACAGCAGGTTCAGCGATTGCGTCTTAATCACGGCGGTGCCGTATGTGACAAGGAAGAAGACGCCGCCGCACCAGAAGCCGATCTTGATGAGCGATGAGCGTGACGAAACTCGGCTGAGCGGCACGATCGCGGTGGCAGCGACGCTCATCAGGACGACGAACTCGCCGGTGTCGGCGACCGATGAAAGGGTCAGCAAGAGGCTAAGCGTGAACGCGGTCAATGCGGCGAGGTCTTGGTTGTATGCGATCGCCAGGATCATGACCGTGACCATCAGCGGGATGATTTCCGCTCGCCACGGATCGAAGCTCAGGATGCGGCCGAGGAACGCGGCCAGCACGATCGCTGCGAGATACACGGCCAAGCCGCTGAGCCGTTCCACCAAGCGAGGTTCGTTGAGCACGAGGTAATAGCCGTTGAGCACGGTCAGCACGAAGATCAGCACGAACACCGCTCCAACACGGATGATTCGGTCGCGCGACGAGACGTCCCGTTCGACTTGATCGTATTCGTCGCGGAGCACGTCGAGCGTGGTCTCATCAATCTTCTGGCCGGGGGGGACGAGCACGTCCCCTGGGTTGTACGGATCGGTGACGTTGGCCACTTTGTCGCGAGCCTCGCGTCGAGCCGCCTGCGTCTGCGCCGGGTCGTAACGCAGGGAGACCAGCACCGTCTGATTCGCAGTCAGCCAACGCTCGAAGGACGATTTGATCGCGGTCAGATTTGGGAATTGCGTCCAACTCTCACCGAGCTTGCCTTCGTCACGCAGCAACTCGGCCAGCAGGACTTCTGAGGGTGCGACTGCATCCTTGAACGCTGCCTCGCGAGCCGACGACTCGTCGGTCAGTTTCAGAATGGCCAACGACTGGTCATTGCGGATCTTATTGCGATTCAACTCGAAGCGATCGACGATGCCGTAGCGTTGCAGGGGTTCCAGAAACTTCTCGGCCTCGATGACAAGCTGCGCGACTCGATCGGACATGTCTTCCGGGCGCGCGAGGAATTCTTCCGTCGCCATCGGATCGTGGGGGCGGCCGGTGAAGAGGGCCGTTCGCAGCTTACGGAATTCTTGCTCGCGCATTTCCGGAGGCATGTCGTCCATCGGCTTGTCGGTCTCAGTCCACAAGCCGAAGGCCGAGCGAGTGCTCGATCGGATAGATTCGAGAGAATCCGCTTTGGCGATTTCTTCGAGGTCCGACTTGAACGAATCCAACAGACGTTTTGGCGTTTTTGCTTCCAAGCGAAAGACGAACGGCACTTGGTCGTCGGCCAGCGCTTTGGCACGATCGGTCTCAAAGCGGTTGATTCGCTTGAATGACACTTGCGCCAGAATGCCATGCGGTTGATGATCGCCAAGCCGATAGATGAACGGCGACCGCCACGCCTCGACCGCGACGATCAACACCACCATCGCCACCAGGCAAACGAAAAACCGCAATAGAACATTGCGATCGGTCAGCGCGTTGCCGATGTGCCGCAGCAATGAATCGTCCCGCAGCGTGGAGACTCGCGCGGTCCGTTTGCGTCGGAAGGAGAATGGCCCGAAAAGAATCATGATTTGGACTGCGGCGGTTCATCGCCGCTTTCATTTCGTCGCGGAGTGACTTTGGCTTTTATGCGAGACTTTGTGTGGTTCAAAAGAAAAGGGCCGCGCCCGAAAAAGGAAAGCGGCGATGAATCGCCGCACCCCAAAGGGGGGGGCTACTTATGCCGCCGTTTCGCGACGGGTTCTTGTTCGCCGTCGTAGGCTTTGACGATCTCGCCCACGAGCCGATGCCGCACGATGTCTTGTGTGGTCAGTTGCACGCATGACACGCCAGGCAAGTGGCCCAGTCGGCCGAAGGCGTCGATCAAACCGCTCGGCACTTGCGGCCGCAGGTCGATCTGCGTGACGTCGCCGGTCACGACGATCTTCGAGTCGTATCCCATGCGCGTCAGAAACATTTTCATTTGGGTGACCGTCGTATTCTGGCCCTCGTCGAGGATCATGAAGGTGCTGTTGAGTGTTCGGCCGCGCATGTAGGCCAGCGGCACGATCTCGATCACGTCCCCTTCGAGGTAACGCTTGACCTGCTCGTAGCTGAGGATGTCGTTGAGCGAATCTAGCAGCGGTCGCAGATACGGATTGAGCTTCGCGTGCATGTCACCCGGCAGAAATCCAAGTCGCTCACCCGCTTCGACGGCCGGTCGCACGAGCACGATTTTGCGGACTTGATCTTGTCGCAGTGCATTCACGGCCATCGCGACGGCGAGATACGTCTTCCCCGATCCCGCCGGGCCAATGCAGAGAGTCAGGTCGTTTTTGCGCACCGCTTCGACGTATTCAAACTGCCCGGCAGTGCGCGGATGAATTCGGCGGGCTCGGTCGAAGACGTTGATGCCTCCGTCGGCCGGCTCGGCTTTCGAGCCGTTGCCGTTGGGTTTCACTCGCGACCCGCCGCGGACGATCACGGCGTCATCCGGTTCCGGCGGCGGGGTCGGGAGACCCGCGCCGAGCGCTGAGCCGGCACCGATCGCCGGCGGAACGAGCGTCGGTGGCTGGGTGGCCGTGCCGGCGTTACTGGGGCGAAGGTGGGCGTCGATCACTCGGATGACCTCGCCGTCGCGGAGCAAGCCGTGCTTTTCGATGAGAGTTTGCAGCTCGGCGAAGATGTCCCGGCCGCGTGCGACCTGGGCATCCGTGCCGAAGAGGTGGAGTTCATCGCCCCGAATCACGACCTCGATCCCGACAGACTCGCGAACTTTGCGGAGGTGTCGGTCACGTTCTCCAAACAGGGTGCGGATGAGGTCTTGATTCTCGAAATTGATCGTTGCTTCTGACATGCCTGGATTTACCACGGGCCGTCGATCTCCTCGCGACATCCACGAGCGTTTACGGATTCTAGGTCGCGAATGGTGCGGGCGAAAGCAGCGCGTTCGACATTCCTGGCGGTGCGATCCGCAAACTCCGCCCGGTTTGCCAAACGCCAACAACGCGAACTCCCCACGCAGACCGAGGCTTGAGCGCAAGACTCGCCGCACGTTCGGCACGACCGGAGTGAGCCTCAAGCGCGGCACAACCGGAGTTCGATCAAGAGCCTGCCGCACAGATTGCGCTCGCTCGGTGACGCTCGGCGCGGGTCTTCCGACCCCACTGCTGTCTGTGACCGCAGGACTCCGCGTTGGTCATGGGCCAGACTGGAGACCTGCGGTCATGAACGACGGCGGGGTCGGGAGACCCGCGCCGAACGCCCCCCCATGAAGGGACATGCCATGTACGAAGAGTTTTTTGGACTGCAACGCCGACCGTTCTCCGCAACTCCAGATGCGAATTGCTTCGTGCCGCTGGAGGCTCATCAGGGAGTGCTCGACGCGCTGGCGGTCTCGTGTGAGCGAGGGCAGGGGATTGGCGTGCTGACGGGGGAGGCGGGACTCGGCAAGTCGCTGGTGGGATTGCGATTGGCGTTTGAACTGCAACCGACGTTCGCGACTGCGTTCCTGGGACACTCGGCCTATGCGACTCGGCGAGCTTTGTTGCAGGCGATCCTCTACGAATTGAACCGGCCGTTTGACCGAAAGGCCGAGCAAGAATTGCGGCTCGAACTGGCCTCCGCGTTGAAAGCACTGAGACCAGAGAAACAAGGCTTCGTGCTGATTGTCGATGAGGCACATCGGTTGAGCCTGCCGTTACTCGACGAACTTCGCTTGCTGACGCTGCTGGCCGAGGCTGGCGAACCGCTCGCGCGGGTCGTGCTGATCGGCGACCGCGATCTCGAAGAACGATTGGCCAATCCGGAACTCGCCGCATTCAATCAGCGAGTTTGCTGCCAAGTCGATCTCGCCCCGCTGACTCAGGTCGAGTCGCTCGAATATCTCAGCGCGCACTTGGAGTCCGCCGGCGGCGAAGCAGAGGAGATCTTCACGGAGGAAGCATTGGCGTTCCTCGCGAAGGCGGCCGATGGCGTGCCGCGCTGTTTGAATCATCTGGCTGACCACTCGCTGCTGCTGGCCTACGTCACCGAGCGTCGTCCGGTCACGGCCGAAATTGTGCGTGAGGCGCTCGACGACCTGAAGCAACTTCCGCTGCACTGGAACGATCCCATCAGCGGCGGCGAGATTTATCGTGGATTGTCGCAACGGCCCGCGATGGAAGACTCAGCCGTCGATCTGTGGCCGCAGCACGAACAGGTCGTCGAAGAGAAGCCTCGTGAGACCCACTCGTGGGATGAATCCGCGTTCGGTGGATCGAGCACGGCGATCGAGATCGGTGGTGAACTCGAAGATTCAACGGCTGAGCCACAAGAACTGGAAGCGGTCGAGGCCAATCAAATCACCTGCCTGAAAGAGAATTGGCAAGAGATCACTCGCCAGTCTTCGGTCGAGGATCTCCTGGCGAACGTCACCGAACTCACCCGGTCGATCGAAGACGAACAAGACCCGCCAACGCTGGGCCAAGTGTTCGACGCGCGGGAGTATGAATTCGGTCGCCCGTCGCCGCAGTCCTTTGCCGTCGAGGAATTCGCGGCCGAGGGGAGCGACTCCGACTTCGACAGTGAGTCCCACAACGACTGTTGGATTCCAGAAGCGGACGACGATGCTGCCGAGCCAGTTTGGAATCTGCCCGAACGAACGTGGTCAGTGGATGACGACCGGCAGGTCGAGTTTGAAGAAGAACCGGTCATCGACCGCTATGTTCGCATCGCGAGTAGCGAGGGAGTCGTCTGGAATCATCACGTCCCGCACGCTCTCCCGGCGGCGAAACGGATCGTGACGGCGGTGAAGACGACGCGGCTGGTGATGGCAGCGGCGGGGGGTGGCGATGAGTCCGATGGGACGAATAGGTCGCATGAGTCCCATCCGCAGGAAACGGAATCCGGCTTCATCGATTCAGGGATCGTTGAGAGTTACTCACGGAGGCCACGAAGCGTGGGAGAGGTTTCCAATCTGCCCGTCCAGAAATCTGAGCAGCCAGTCTCCGAGGATCACGGGCAGGTTGAAAACCTGCCCCATGAGAAACGCGACTGGCATCTGCCGACCGAGTTGTTGCAAGCGACGCTCGCGGACGACGGGATCGAGGAACAGATCGGCGCGGATGTGCTCGACATGTACCTCGACGTGCAACAGTCGCTGCTCGACCATCGCGCCGTGTCCGCACGACCGAAGGAGGATGAGTTGCCGCCCGTCGTTGACAAGTTCCCCTCAGCAACGCACGCGGAATGCGATGAGCATTCGGAATCGCAGCCAGTCACAAAGCCCGATGCGATTCAACGTGCCTACGGGCGGTTGTTCAGCGAACTGCGACGTAAGAAGCGGTAACACGATGTCTCCGCAGGACCGTAGGCGAGTCGCTCCCGCGACTCGCATTCAGAACGGTTGTTTGGCTCTCCCCGTTGGAATTCGTCGAATCGGGGGTGGCGTCACGGGAATCTCAGTCGCGGGAGCGACTGAGCTACGTTCGGGCGAACGTGGCTACTTGGCGATGTCGGCCGCGATGGTTTCGGCAGGCGGCTCAAAGGGCTTCATCGAGAGCGTGTGACCATCTTTGTGAACCGTGCGTTGGCGCTGTGCCTTGTGGTACTTCACGACCCAGCGATGGAAGTCCGCGTCCAGGTCCGTGGCATTCTCGCGAGCAACAACTTCACGCAGTGTTTGCCAACCGGTCGGGTCGGTCTCAGATCGCGAGCGGAGCTTGCGGTAGAACGGTTCCAGTAGTTGTTGGTCCTGCAAGAACAGGCAGACGTATCGAGCGTGGGCGTAGTCGATCGCCTCATTGTTAGCGCGGACGGACTTGCCTTGAATGAGGTCGCCCGTGGGACGCAGGTGGTTCTCGTGCATGGCTCGTAGGACGTGATGCACGCGCCAGTTATCGGTGCCGGTCAGGCGATGATTCGAGTCGGTGAACTCGCTTTGTTCGAAGACAGATGCGAGTCCCTCGTCGAACCATTCGGGCATGTTGGGGAAATCGAAATGGGCCAGCGCGTGTGTTAGTTCGTGGGCCAGTGTGCCGGCTCCTGTAGAGACGTTGACGACTAGGCGGCGATGGTCTCGAAGGTAGTAGCCGTAATACGACTGAGCTGGCCGACGATCGACTCGGCGAGCGTACTCACGGAAGCCAAACTCTTTGGCGAACGCGACAATTGTGATCGGCTCGGTGGGCCGAGCATCGAAGAAGCCGACGTTGAGTGCCCGCTCGGTCGGCAGGACGACGTTTTGATGCAAGCGATCGAGCGCATCCTCCGGCATGTCGCCGGCGATCACATACGGCGGACGAATCAGAACTGCGTTTCCGCGATCCAAATGGGTGACGATTTCCTGGGCGACATTCTCGCACGCCTGCCGCAATCGCGAGTCGGCATCATTCTTCAGCGGCGAGACGACATCGACGGAAATCTGTCTCGGTGGAGGTGTCGGCCGCGAATCCTTCGCCGTGCTCAGCGTCAGCAAGAAGCAGACGCTCATCAGAACGATGGGGCCGGCAATCAGAATGATTTTGCGATGCGAATCCACGGGGAACGGTCTCCGACAGCCGTAGCCGACGCAGCTTGCGTCGGTGCGGACGCTGGCAGCGTCCGCCACGCCCAAGTCTAAACCGCAGACGCGAAGGCATGACCATTTCTTGAGTCGCTTTCAGCAACTGCCTAGAGTCTCGCCGCTGTGATTGCTCAAGTCCGTGCGAGTGGCAAAGTTCTCCAAGCGAGAAGGGCGTGGAAAACCACACGGCGACGCGGCGGCTCGACCGAACTTGAGCCGAATTTGAGCATCCGTATTCTTCGCCGTGCTGGTGGAGGATTTGAATGCGTCCGGCGGATGAAAACGATTTCAAGAGTCTCGCCGGGCGTGTCGAAGAATCAGACTCGCCCGTGACCCTGGAAACGTCGGGCGTGCGCTTTCTGGCTGAGCCGGAGGCAAAAGGACAAATTTCATGGACGAAAGTATTTATACTCGATTGCGCCGCCGTCAGGTCAACGTGCCGTGGCGGCGTAATCCACCGGTTCGGCATTCGCGCCAGCCGTTGGTCGAAACTAAGCGAACGATCCCGAACTCGGACGGAAATCAGGCGGCGATGTATCAGCATTTGGGAGCACACCTGGATCGAGTCAACGGCGTCGATGGAACTCGCTTCGCCGTCTGGGCACCTAGCGCCCGCGAGGTCAGCGTTCTCTGCGACAAGACCAGTTGGCAGCACGGCAATTTCTGGCTGAATGGCGGAGACAGCGGCGTGTGGACCGGCTTCGTGCCGGGAGTCGGCCATGGTGCGGCCTACAAATTCGGAATCCGCACACAGACTGGACAGGTGTTGGAGAAGTCCGATCCGTATGCCTTCTTCTGCGAGATGCGGCCGAAGACCGCGTCGATCGTTTATGACCTCGGCAACTTCGAATGGCACGACGCCGACTGGCGAAAGCGCCGCGAGACGACCAATTGGTTCGAGCAACCGATTTCGGTTTATGAAGTGCATCTCGGAAGTTGGCGGCGACCGACCGAACCCGATCGGTTGTACTTCAGCTATCGCGAACTGGCTCACATGCTGGTCGAGTACTGCCACGAAATGGGCTACACGCACCTGCAACTGATGCCGATCACCGAGAATCCCTTCGACGGCAGTTGGGGCTATCAAACGACCGGCTACTTCGCTCCAACCAGCCGCTTCGGCACACCGCACGACTTCATGTATTTCGTGGATTACTGCCATCAGCACGGAGTCGGCGTGCTGGTCGATTGGGTGCCGGGGCACTTCCCGATGGATGGCCACTCGCTCGGCCGGTTCGACGGGACTTGCCTCTACGAGCACGCGGACCCGCGGCTCGGCGAGCATCCCGACTGGGGCACCTACATCTTCGA
>SXKJ01000201.1 GCA_005778115.1 Planctomyces sp.
CGTCCGGCCTCCACGTTGAATGGGCCAATCACGAGCCAAATCGACCGCACTCGCCGTCCCAAATCCCGTCGATGCCCCGCGCGAAACGATCTCGCCCGCAACCGCGAACCCAAGCTCGCCAAATTCGACCGCTGGCCGAAACTCCCACTCGCAAAAATGGCGTCGTGAGAAATGCGGGCTAGGCCTTCCTCGGCCAAACCCTCAACCACTTCCCCGCCGACGAATGCCTCCGCTATTGCGGGTACGCTACAGGTTACTGAAAATTTGAAAAGTACTGCCGCACCTACTCCTGCACCGCCCGACGCGCCGATCCCTTTGGCGATCTGTGGTGCGGTCCGCTCCAATCAAGCCTGCCACACGATCCAAATTCGCTTGGCCTGCCGAAACAACGCCTGCAGCTCCTCCACCAAATGATGCTCCACCACAGTCATGCTCAGCCTCCTGCCAGGTTGACGGTCCAAAACATGACGGAGGGGCTGCGCAAATCCCATGTCGCAGACGGCGCACAGTTATTTGGCGATCCGTGTCAAAGGCCGGGAACCAATTCTTTGGCAGCGTCGTCAACCAGGCCAAGGCGGCGGAGTTTCTTGTAGAGGCCAACTCGGCTAATTCCGAGTACCTTGGCGGTTTGCGTGCGGTTGTTGCCGTTCGCGGCCAGTGCGTCGCGGAGCATTTCCATTTCGGATTGTGCGACCCGTTCGACGAGCTTCCAAGTGGATGCGGGCCGCTTGCTCTCTACGACCGGGGCGAACTGCGAGCGAATCAGATTGTAAGACAGGTCGTTCACGGTGAGTTCGCCCCCCATGCTAAACAGCACGGCGCGGCGCAGGTGATTCTTCAACTCGCGCAAGTTGCCGGGCCATTGATAAGCACGTAGCGCCTCAAAAAAATCGCGATGTACGCGATGAATGTCGATCGCTAGTTCGGTCTTCAGTTCTTCGATGAACTGCGTGGCGAGCGGAATCAAATCATTCGTCCGCTCGCGCAGCGGCGGCAATCGGAACTCCAAGACATTGAGCCGATAGTACAAGTCGAGTCGGAACCGTCCATCATCGACCAGTTCATGCAGATTGACGTTGGACGCCACGATCAGCCGAGCTTCCGAGGTCAGAGTGTCGGGAGAACCAACCAATTCGTACTCGCCAGATTCGATGACCTTCAGCAGCTTTGCTTGTTGCTTCACGTCCAGGACGTCGATCTCGTCGAGCAACAGCGAACCGCGGCCAGCGGCTTGGAAGCGTCCGATCTTGTTCCGATCGGCTCCCGTGAACGCGCCGCGAACGTGACCAAACAGTTCGCTCTCGATCAAGTCGGGAGGCAATGCTCCGCAGGCCAGATGTTGAAACGGATGGCCTCGCCGTTGCGAGTAGACATGGACCAGCTTGGCGAGAGTCGTCTTCCCGGCTCCCGTTTCTCCCACCAGCAGAATCGTGACATTGCGGTCGGCGACGCGGACCAGTTCATCAACCACGCGAAAGAACTCTGGCGAGTACGTCTTCAATTCCACACCCTGCATCTCGATGTGTCGGCATTCCGGGACTGGTCGAGCGATTGGCGATTTGAGGGCTTCTCGCAGTCGTTCGAGATCCGAGATTTCGCCGTGCGGCGACATCGTGAAGTGATTTGCCGCCAGCAGGTCGATCGAATCTGCCAAGCAGAGTGGCACGAATTGGTCGCCCAGCGTGATTAGGTTAATCGAACGCAGGCCACCGCGAACAATCCGTCGCAATAACTCGGCGGCCAGAGGAAGCTGCTGCGTCGCATTGAGATCAATGACCAAATTGACGATCGGAGTGGCGACGAGCACAGTCATCGCCAGACCCATATCCAGGCCTGCGAGTGATTTCAAGACAAGTGAGTCCGCCCCCAGCTGGCGGCCCAAAGACTGACTGGCGGTTTCACTTCCAATGAAATAGACGGGGTTGTCCATTGTTTGTTGTTCCTTCCACGCGAGAGAAAATGGGGATTCACAAAACAAGAATTCGTCATAAGGGGTTGTTTGACGGATGACTCGCTGAAGCAGAATTGTTCGCGAGCATTCATTGCCTTTGCGGCACGAGTTCGGTCCAACGTCGCTCGCAAAGATCGCGCAATCACTTGCGTGCGTTTCCGCACAGATGCGTCATCTCGAATGGAATTACCCGAGTCTTGTGTTTGACACTACCTCTTTGTATGCAATCTTTTAAGTTTAATAATCAACAGCGATCAACAATCGATTTTCACTGCTGCCATACCTGTGCGGTTAGCGCTTCCTGTTACCGCAAAATAGTAACTTGGGCAATATACGTCAAGAATGCTTGGCACGCAGCATCGAAATCTCATTTTGGGCATCCACACGTTGCCCCGTCCTTGAGCCGATGAGTCCGCCCACAAACTGAGAGGCTGCTTTCAAATTGGGAGGGCGAGGCTCCTGCCGAGCCGTCAAGTCGAAAAACCTCGAAGAAATCGGCTCGGTGGGAGTCTCGCCCTCCCATGAATTCATGTTGCAATCGCATTTGAAAACAGTCTCTGAGGAATGGACTTTGCGAGAAGCTCCTGCCGTTCGCCGGACGGGCATGCAAGCATCCGGTCATTCCACAATCCGAAAGGTTTACTCGAATGAGGCAGCTCTCGGTCATCGTCCCGACATTTCGAGAGGCAGAAAACCTCGCGGTCTTAGTACCGCGCCTGAGTCAGGTTTTTTACGATTATGGCCTCGATGGCGAGATCCTCATCGTCGATGACAACAGTCCGGACGACACTGTTGATGTCGTTCGTACTCTCAGAGAGTCGTATCCGGTGCGGCTGATCCTTCGCACATCGGAACGCGGGCTGTCGAGTGCGGTTATCGCGGGAATGCGGGCCGCTGATGGTGAAGTTTTACTCTGCATGGACGCGGATTTGTCGCATCCGCCAGAGGATGTGCCGAGGCTTTTCCATGCGATCGTATCGATCTCCGGTTCGTCAAACATTCGTCCGCGATTTGTGATCGGCAGTCGCTACGTTGTGGGTGGCTCGACCGAGTCGGGCTGGGGGCTAGGCCGCTGGTTGAACTCTAAGGTCGCGACAGTCCTGGCGTGGCCACTGACGGCCGTGAGCGATCCGATGGCAGGATTCTTCGCGCTGCGCCGAGAAGACTTTTTGAAGGCCGACGGTTCGCTGGACCCAATTGGCTACAAAATCGGCTTGGAATTGCTGGTCAAGACGAATACTCGGCGAACCGCGGAAGTGCCGATCGAGTTCAAAAACCGGCTACACGGCGAAAGTAAACTGTCATTGCGCGAGCAATTGAATTACCTGCGGCACTTGGCGCGGTTGTATCGGTTTCGATTTCCGAAGTTGACTCGATTTGTTTCGTTCGGTTTCGTCGGAGCGAGCGGTGCGATCGTCGATTTGCTGATATTCGTTTTGCTGCTGCGAGCCGGGCTGGGCGCGTGGCCGGCTGCGGTTGCGGCGATCTGGATGGCGATGACGAGCAACTTCGTGCTGAATCGAAAACTGACATTTGCCAATGGGGGTTGCGGCTGGCCGCGAGATTATTTGGCATTCTGTCTGAGCTGTTTGGTTGGCGCAGTGGTAAATGCTGGGATGCGCGTTGGGCTGATCTCAGTGTTTCCGTGGTTTGCGCAGCACACTTGGGCAGCGGTGGTACTCGGCATCTTGTCGGGGTTGGCCTTCAATTTCTCGCTTTGTGAGCGATTTGTGTTTGGGAGTCGTCGCCCGATCAATTGTGGGTCGGCCGATTCGGTCTCTGTGAGGAATCAACCGGCCCACAAGAAGGCGAGCTACGGTTTGGCATCGTGGTTGTTCCGAGTCTTCGCGGTACTTGCCGTGATTTCGTCGGCGGTTTGGGCGAAGGGACTTTGGTCGCAGACTCGCAAGCCAGACACGCGGCTACGGTCAACCGCAACGGAACCGTCCCTTCTGCTGACGAGCATGTCCAAGGCGAAATCGAACGCCGTCTCGCAAGCGTCGGTCAAGGGGGTGGCGACAACTTCGACCAGCCTGCCACTCAGGAGCCACCTCGGTCTTGAGTTCTCCGATATCGACATTGAACAACGCTTGCGAGCCGATGCGCGGTATCTCGCGTCCGATGAATTGGAAGGGCGAGGGACTCAAACAGGGGGCATCGACAAGGCCGCCGAGCATATCGCGCGTGAATTCGCGAAGGCGGGTTTGAACATGAACTCGACGGGGCACGGAGCGTTTCATGAGTTCCCGCTACTGTCGCGCGAGGTGGCGGCCACCGTCTCGCAGGTCACGTTACAAGACTTGGATTCCAAGTTGCATGCGATCGCTCGTGGCCGAGATTATTCGAGCGTGCTCGTGCCCAAGCCGAAGCAAGTGTCGGGGGCGTTGGCCTTTGCAGGTTTCGGGATTTCGGCTCCACAATTCGGCTACGACGATTTCGCGGATCTCGATGTGCGCGGTCGAATCTTGATCGTACTGCGTTCGGAGCCGACACACACCGATTGGAAGTCTCGGACCAGCAGCGGCGATGCGGCGACGCACGCGCAGTTACGGACGAAGATCCGTGAAGCCCTCTCTCGCGGAGCGACCGCGCTCGTGTTGTGTGATCCGAAGTCGGGGCTGAATGTACCGGCAGATGCGTCGGAGTTGCTGTCGATCGATTTGACTCCGGAGTTTCCCAGCGCCGGGATGCCGGTGATTCATGTCCGTCGTCAGGCTCTGTGCGAACTGTTGTCGAAGACCGCTCACTTTGATCTCGAACAGGCTGAGGCCCAGATCCATTCATCGCTGACGCCACGAAGCCAAACGCTCAAGAACGTGTCGCTGGCAATGCGGATCGAGCGGCCGAAGGTCTCACGTACGCTGAAGAATGTGATTGGGACTCTGGAAGGCAAAGGTCCGCACAGCGGTGAGACGATTGTAATCGGTGCGCACTACGATCACTTGGGCGACGGCGGTTGGGGTTCGCTGGAAATGACCGGCCGGCGCGAGATTCACAACGGCGCGGACGACAACGCTTCGGGGACAGCCGTGATACTCGAAGTGGCTCGGCAATTGGTCAGTCTGCATCATCAAAAGGTGCTGGCTCGTCGCGTCTGCTTCATCGCTTTCAGTGCCGAGGAACTGGGATTGATCGGCAGCAAGAAGTACGTTCGCGAGCCGTGGTTTCCCATCGAATCGACCGTCGCCATGCTCAACTTGGACATGGTCGGCCGGTTGCGAAACGACGACTTAACGGTTTACGGCGTGGGTACGTCACCGGTTTGGACGCTGTTACTGCGTCCGCTGGCCAAGGAATACCAGTTGAATCTGCAACTTCGAGAAGGGGGTTACGGGCCGAGCGATCATGCGTCGTTCTTTGAGCGTGGTGTGCCGGTGCTGCATTTCTTCACGGGCTTTCATGCCGAATACCATCGACCGAGCGACGACTCCGATCTGCTGAACTATCGCGGCATGAAGACGCTGTCGCACGTCGTCACGGAATTGGCGCTGGCTCTGTCGGAACTCGCCGATCGTCCCAGCCAATCGACGCCTCAGTTGGAATTGGCGGAGTTGGAGATTCCCACGGCATTGGGCGAAGTGGTTGGTGCGCGGATGCCTCCGACGAAGTATCAGCTCGGCGTGCAGATGTCGCCGTCCGAGCAAGGCGTTGTGGTGCGAGGCACGCTGCCGCAGAGTCTGGCGCAGCGTCATGGAATCCGCTCTGGCGACTTGATCGAGTCGATCAACGGGCAAAGAGTGAGCACGCCCGCCGAGGCGATCACACAAATTCAAAAGCACGCGCGGCAAGAGCCATTGGTGGTCAACGTCACGCGCAATGGCCTGCGGCTGAAGATCAGCGTCACCAAGTAGCTTCGGTCTTTGGTTCCACCCGCAGCAGTGTCGCTTGGTCAGCAGACCAGCGGAGTCCGCGCGAATGGGCTGGGATCAATACGGTTTCACCGGCGATGAATGAGCGGTCGTAGCCGGTGATCTCACCACTCAAGACTGCTCGGCCAGAAGTGACGAGCCAAAGCGTCAGCGGCTCCTCGTCAAGTGGTCGAATCGAGGTACGCAGATTCACGCGGCTCAGCGAGAAGTAATCGCAGCTCACCAGCAGATCCTCGTCGTGACAAGTCTCGCAGCGGCAAGGGGCGAGCTGAATCGGCAGGACCGGGCCGATGTCGAAATGAATGCTGCGGAGCGACTGGTTTCGATGCAATTCGCGCAGATGACCGTCGGAGCCGATCCGATTCCAGTCAAACAGCCGAAAGGTCGCATCGCTGGTTTGCTGAACCTCGGCCAGCAGCACGCCGCCACCCACCGCGTGAACGGTGCCCGCTTCGATCAGCAGACCATCGCCGGACTGCGGCTCGAACGAGTGCAAGCAGTCGGTCACGTCGCCTCGATCAAGTTGCTGTTCGAGGTCACCACGACAGACACCGTCCTTCAGCCCGGCGTAAATTCGCGAGCCAGGCTCCGCGTGCAACACGAACCAGGCTTCGGTTTTGCCATTCGGCTCACCCAGCAATTCGCCGGCGGCTTGATCGTCAGGGTGAACTTGCACCGACAGCGGCTCGTGGCAATCGAGCAGTTTGACGAGCAACGGAAAACGGTTGCGGTTGCGCCAACGTGCGGCAGCGGAGCTTCGCAGTCCAAGAAACTCGCGGCGATGCAAATCCCAAAGCTGTGTCAGAGAGGCTCCCGCGAACGGTCCTTCCGCCACGCGGCTGACGTGCAGCGGGTGAGCGCTCACCTCCCACGATTCGCCGATGCGATCACCCGGCGGCAACGGCTTTCCCAGCAACCGCTGCAAGCGTGTCGCTCCCCAAACTTGGGGACGAAAATGAGGCTTAAAGACCAGCGGCGGGAGCATGTGTGTGGCCTTTGCGTTCTTGGGCCCATCAGCGCGGAACGCACTCGCGTCCGGCTCTCGATGAATCCACAAACCGTACGCGAGGGCGTTCCGGCTCAGGACCGTACTACATCAGCTTGATTCCGATCATCGTCCAGGTGGCTATGGCCAGCGGGACGGCGAAAGCGACCGCGACTTTCCGACGAGGCCGGGGAGTTGAGGGCTCAAACATCGGCCGACTGATTGCTGCACGAATCGCGGTGAAGACGAAGGCTAGGACAGAACTGAGAATCAGCACATGCACAGCCTGTCGAGTTCCCAGCCACACCGACAGCGCGCCCATCAATTTCACATCACCGCCACCACCGCCGCCCATCGCCCACAGCAGCAGCAGGCTGCCGAACCCGATCGCGAAACCACCCGCAGCGTCACCCAATCCGGGCAGACCCTCGGTCGCGATGCGAAACACCAAACCGACCACCAACCCGGCCACCGACAGCGCGTTTGGGATTCGGCGATACCGCAGATCCAAGAAGGCGGCGGTGAGCGTGAAGACCGCCACGCCGCTCAAAAACAACCACAGTTCAAGCCCGGTGCGCGACATGTTGACTCTCCTGCAAGGGGGATGGTGCCGCCTGATTGGCTTGGCGGTCACGTTCCGATTTACGACGCCGAGAGCGGCCCAGCAGCCAGTACGACGTCGTCAGAAACAGCGTCGAGACCACGGCGAACTGGCAGCACCACACGAAGAATGCCTGAACGACGCTGTCCATCAAGAGACTCCTGATTTCCGTGGTGGCGAGTCAGCGGTACGACACTAGCCGCCGGTCTTTCGCCGAAAATCAATTCCACAACTCCAATGGGTAACGCCAGTCCGCTCATTCCAGTTCCGAACGAGCACTCATTTCGAAGCGATAGGACGTCAGATTGAAACCGAAGGGGACCAGCCAATTCGGAACGGGATTCCCCAAGCCGGTGGATGGAGCGGTCTGATCGGCAATCGGAAAGCACAGCGTTACGACAATCTCGTTGACTCCCGGAACTGGCCCAGTCCGATTGCAGGTCAACGTGTTGTCGCCTCGCCGAGCAGTGCTCGCACCGCGTTCGATCACAACCAGCACGTTGGCCTTGGCGGGGTCATCGGAAACGCCGTTTTGCCGAACCTCCAGATTGAAGACGCCGAGCACGGCATCCACTGCGAGAGCAATCTGATCGGCAATATCATTGTCCCCCGTGGGGTCGTAGTTTCCCCCCGGATTGTTATCGAACGAAACCGTACTGTCCCACGACTTGGCTCCTTCACGAGCGCCCTCACTGACCGCGTGAGCGCCGTTCTCGATGACCAGCGCGAGGATCCCAAACTCAAAGACCGCCAGAAACGCCGTGAACAGGACTGGCATCGCAATGATGAACTCCAACACAACCGCACCGCGCCTCGCATCGGTGCGGTACTGAGCGTCCGAGGTCGGGTGTTCGGTTTTTCGAAGTTGGCGGGATGTAAGTGTCATCTGCAATTCCAAGCCTTCTTCCCGCCAACTCCGAAAAGCCGAATACCCGACCCCAGCAACTCGATTCAGATGATCGCGTTGATGGCGTTCGCAAGGTCTTGCAGTTCGTTGACCAGAGCCACGCGGACCACGGCTAAGCCGACGATCACGCCGATGCCGACGATCGTGACCAGCAGGATGTACTCAACAAACACCGATCCGCGTCGAGCTACTTCAGGCCGTTGGCGACGACGAAGGGAAATCATGGAATGCCTCGCAGGGAGAAGAGCGTGAGAAACCAAACGGGCCAGCAGCAAATGCAATCGACGTGCCGCGAACTCTGGAGTGTGGCAGCTCACCGCCGTACTCCAAGGTTCGCGGGTATCGGGATGCGAGTGGCCGAGAAACGCCGTTGTGTCGGGAGACATTTCGAGCGGAACTTCTTACGACCGAGGGTTTGACGGAATCGAGAATCACCGGCCACGATGAACTGAGGAGGCGGCGAGCCACCACGCTCCTGGGTGTAAACCGAAGGATGCGGCTGTCTCCCAGGAGAATCGGTTGGTTGGCGACTGCGACGCAGAATCCCAGCCCTCAACGAAGCGCATTAAGGTGTGTGGTGCCGTCGGCACGAATGCTGCATTGTGCCAGTGGCATGAACCGCTCTCGAATTGGCTCCCTTCGTCGTTCGTCAATTCGTGCCGTCCCACTAGGGCGGCGTGGAGTTGTCATCGCCGAGTTGCTGATTTGGCTGCCCGTCTTCGTGACCGCGCTGATGGCGGTCGTCGAGTTCGCGATCCTGCAGCAGGTCAACCAACAGGTTGCATTGGCCAGCCGCTACGGAGCGAAAATCGCCGCGGAAGTGACTCGCGTGACTGCGACGTCGCCCAACTTGAGCAATATCAATCAGTCCGCAACCGCCAATAACCTACAAAGTCGAATTGATGTTTTTCTCGCCAACGCCGGCCTGACGGCGTCGTGCGAGGTGCGACTCGAACACAACGCTTCCGTCAGCAACCCCTTGCAGGTGGATACGGCGACGCCATGTAATTGCTCGGCCACGGGGCCAGTAACTCTGCCGGCGGGTGAACCGCCTGCCGGCGAGGCCTACGTTCGGGTCACCGTGTGCGTGCCGCTGGTCGGCAACGTGCCGAACGTGCTGAGCACGCTGGGTTTCGACATCACGGGACGCATCGTTCAGCATTCGACAACCTACCGCATCGAGACCAATTAACGATTGAGACGAAAACGCCGTTGGCAGGGCTGACTCTAACTTGAAACAAGACTGGCACGTCCCCCAGCGCGGGGGCGGGGACCATGTTTAATGCCGACTTTGATGTGCCGAACAACATTTTTCCAAACGACCCTGACACGGTGCATTCCGTGCAATTGACGGCGACGGGTTCGTGCGGCGGTTCGGCGCAGCGAATTGATTCTTTGCGCAGGTCGTCGAGGATATCCCTGATGTTGTCCAGCCTGAGTTCGCGAAACGTCGCAGCCTACGGCCTTCGGTCCCGATCGCTCGCGGCGTCGAACAGTCTCGCTCCCCCAGTCCACTCGACACGCAGTGGTATCGCCACCATTTGGGTGCTGGTCTCGATGCCAGTTATGCTGACTCTGTTGGTGATGCTGGTGGATGCCGGCAATTTGTGGGTGGCTCGCGTGGAGTTGAAAAACGCACTCGATGCGGGAGCGCTTTCCGGTGCGAAGACTTGGGGCGAAGGGGGCAGCACACAGCAATCTCGGCTGGATGCTCAAGACGCTTTCAACACGAATACGATCTTGGGAATTCAATACTCGATTTCGACAGCAGTTGGTGGCTGCTCCAACGGCAACACATCGCCCTCCGCGACCACCGAGATTCTGTTGGGGAGGATCACGACCGGGGCCAACGGCTTCACGTTCGATTGCGATGCCACTCCCACGGGAGTCGAATCCTTCGCGGTGCGAACTCGCAAGACGATCTCTGTTCCCAGCGTGGCCAGTACGTTCTTGGGGTTGTCGCTCAATCCGTATCAAGTGACTTCCCAGTCTTATTCGCGATACGCGCGCCCCAGCGGGCCGCCGCAACTGGTCCACATCAACACTTACACCTGCACCACCTGTCCGTGATTGGAGTTCGTCATGTCACGCCATCATCTCTCGCCAACCTCTGCCCGAAAGTCTTCGCGCTGGTTCGTGGTTCTGTGTGCGTTGCTGATCGCCACGGTGAGCGGCTGCAACAAAACTCCGCAAGAGGCCGTGATCGGTCGCTGGTACAACGGCGACATGTCGCTGCGGTTTCGGCCCAACGGGACGGTGGTGTGGAACTCTCCGCAGGGTCTGGCTCAAGGCCGATATGTGTTCGTCGGATCGGTTCCGCGTTGGGCGACGGAGAACACCACCATCCGAGTCCGTTTAGACGTGTTGAGAAAGGGGCAGGCGATCCAACCGATGTTCGACTTGCAGCTCGTCGGAAGCGACCGGATGCGAGTCCATCCCGCGGCGCAGGCCCAAACACGAGCCACCAATCGCCTGCAAGCGGTACTACGCCGTGCCCAGTCCGAATCCGAGACCGCAACAACCTCGGCAATTTCGGCCCTGTCTAATCGCTAGTCCCATTTTCAGGCACCTGTAGCGTAACCGCAGTGGCGGAAATAGCGGAGGCATTCGTCGGCGGGGAAGTGGTCGAGGGTTTGGCCGAGGAAGGACCAGAGACGTTCGATGGTGCGTGGGGACTCGCTGCGGACGAGCCACTTGAGTTTCGAGAAGACCAACTCAATCGGATTCAGGTCCGGGCTGTACGGTGGCAAGTCGACCAGCATCGCGCCGGCCGCCGTGATCGCTTCGCGGACGCCGGCGACCTTGTGTGCGGAGAGATTGTCCATCACCACGATGTCGCCAGATCGCAGCGTCGGCGCGAGTTGCTGTTGAACGTAGGCCAGGAACAATTCACCGTTCATGGCCCCATCGACCACCAACGGCGCGGTCAAGCCATCGTGACGCAAGGCCGCCACGAACGTCGTCGTCTTCCAATGACCGTGAGGCACTTTCGCGATCAGCCGCTGGCCACGGCGACTGCGGCCATAACGCCGAGTCATGTTCGTGCTGGCCCACGTTTCATCCAAGAACACCAACCGACGTGGATCCAGGCCGATCACTTCCGTTGGCCAGGCGAGGCGACGTTCGAGCACATCGGGGCGATCTTGCTCCGCGGCACACACGACTTTTTTTGAAGGTCAGTTGTAATGCTCGCAACGCGCGAGCCAACGTCGGCACACTGATGTCGATGCCCAGTCGCTCACGCAGCTCCGCCAGAGTCGCGTCGGGCTGCTCACGCACCAACTCCTCCAAGCGTTCGCGATGAGCCAACCATTTCGGCTCGGCCGCGTGCCCCGATTTGCGCGGAGCCACCTCGCCACTCTCTCGCCGACGCTGAAGAAGACGCCGAATCCACGACTCACTGACGCGGTACTTCACCGCCACCTGCCGCACTTCCAGCCCCGCATCACAATCCGCCAGCACACGCTCTCGCAAATCCATCGAATACGATTTCATCGGCAACCCTCCTTGTGATTGCCTGTCTTACTCAATTTGCCGCGATCGCGCTAGCCGGGATTATTCATAGCGCATCAAACAGCAGCCGACGGCCATCGGCAAGCGAATGTCACGAGTCACCTGTGCGGAGTGTGGGTGGTTGAGTTGAAGGCGAGAGAAATCTCCCCCTTTCCCCCAAGGGTTTGGTGTGAGATCGGCGGACGGGGTTCGAGGTTGCGACAGCGGTACGAGTCAGGTGGTGGCCAAGGTCGCGTTGGCTTGCGCGACTTTCAAAAACAGCTTCAGAGACGGCCAGCTCGAAGAGAGCCGGATCACGATGCGGCGGGTGGAGACGACCACTTCGGCGGCGACTTTGATGATGTGGGTGCGCCAGGTGCTGATGTGACCTTCGCCCAGCGGGTCTTTTCGGCGGCGGGCGTTGAAGTACCGACGACGGCGCAGGCCCGGCAGCGCCTCGATCGGCAATGCTTCCGCGGCGGGGACCAGTTGCGGTGGAGAATCGGTCGAGACTTCCGGCTCCGGCGCGGGAGGATCCGCGATCCACTGACGTTGTCGAACCAGCAGGTTGTAGGCCAGCCCGTGCATCAGCAAGCGGAAGTAGTTGGCCATGAAGCGATGGTCGCTCAAGCGGTCGCCGTGCAGTTCGGTTTTGATTTCCTTGTGACGATTTTCGGATTCACCACGGTTGGCGTATTCGTCGTAGGTGCCACCCGGCAGGATCGCTCCACCGGGACGATTGGTGACCACGACGCGGCGGTTCGTCCCTTCCGAGTTCACCTCGACCTTCACGATCGTGCAGCGCGGAGCCGACCAACTGCGGGATCGATATGGCCAGCAGACGAACTCCCGTTGCGGCTGCGAAGTCTCGGTGAATTGTTGCCGCAACTGCTGCAAGAGTTCCTCGGTGTGTCGGTTCAGGACCGCGTTCATGCCATAGCCAAACGTGTAAAACAGCCGCAGTTCCTC
>SXKJ01000202.1 GCA_005778115.1 Planctomyces sp.
CAAGGCGCTAGCCGCGGGTTCTTTTCCTCGACCCGCGGCTAGCGCCTTGCGGCTCACGAATTCGTCTTCAACACGAATGGCGGAGAGCCCGTTTGAGATAGGTCTCTTCAATATGGACGCGATCGACTCAACCTCGGAAGTACCGCGAGTCAGCGGGGGCACCGAACGGCAAGACGATGCCGAATTGGCGAAGTCGCTGTCTCTGAGCCGCCGCCGCACGCCGGTGGTCAGCGTGCCGGGACTGACAATCCTGCGCTGCTTGGGTGAAGGAGCGTATGGTTCGGTCTGGCAGGCGCGTGAGAAGAACACCGGGAAGCTGGTGGCCGTGAAGGTGTATTCGCATCGGGGCGGATTGGACTGGTCGCTGCTCAGCCGCGAAGTCGAGAAGCTGGCGATCCTCTACACGTCGCGGAATATCGTCGGCTTGCTGGAAGTCGGATGGGACAGCGATCCGCCGTATTACGTCATGGAGTATCTGGAGCGTGGCTCGCTGGCCGGATTGCTGACCGATGGGCCGCTGCCGGTTCGCGAAGCCGTTCGCATTGCGAAGGGAATTTTGCTGGCGCTGGTCCATGCTCATGGCAGCGGCATTTTGCATTGCGATCTGAAGCCGGCCAACGTGCTGCTCGATGCGGACCTCGAACCGCGGTTGTGCGACTTCGGACAGTCGCGATTGTCTTACGAGCAGGCTCCCGCGCTGGGGACTCTGTTCTATATGGCTCCCGAACAGGCGGATCTGAAGGCCGTGCCGGATGCTCGCTGGGATGTCTACGCTCTGGGAGCGGTGCTGTATCACCTGATCTGCGGCGCGCCGCCGCATCGCACGCCAGAGAACGAACGTCGGATCGAGGCGGCCGTCTCGCTGGAAGATCGTCTGGCCGCGTATCGCCAATTGGTGTGGGATGGAGCGAAGCCTTCGCTGCATCTGCGTGTGCGTGGCGTCGATCGGCGTTTGGCGGAAATCGTGGATCGCTGCTTGGAACCGAATCGAGAACAACGCTTCGCGAACGCACAAATGGTTCTCGACGCGCTCGAGCAACGTGAGCGATCCCGGTCGTTCCGGCCGTTACTGGCGTTGGGTGGACTTGGTCCTGTGTTGCTGATGCTCGCGCTGGGACTGTTCTATCTGGACTCGATGCGCGATGCCGTGGACTCCGCCGCCCGCAATGTCACGACGCGTGCGTTGGAGAGCGACGTACTGACGGTGGAGATTCTCGCACGCAGTGTCGCTCGCGAATTGGAGAAACGCACAGCGGAGTTGGAAGAGTTGGCCCGCGATCCCGATCTTCAAAGCACAATCAAGGCCGCAGCCAGCCGCGATTGGTCCGATCGCGATGACCTGCGCTTGTCGTTGGCTCAGGCGAAGGCGCGTGCCGACGCAATGCAACACCAATTGGGACTCAACAGCGACCGCAGTTGGTTTCTCACCGACGCTCGCGGCTTTCAACGTTGGCGCGAGCCGCAAGAAGACAGCACGCTCGACGAGAATTGGTCGCACCGCGACTACTTCCACGGAATGGGCGAGTTTGAACGGGACACCGTCCCCGCCGGAATGCAGCCGATCACGAAGCCGCACTTGTCGCTGTCGTACAAGAGCCAAGCGACCGGGCAGAACGTTGCCTCGCTGACCGTCCCCGTCTGGGACGAGAAGCACGAACGAGTCATTGGCGTTCTCGGCCGATCCATGCAATTGGGGCAGTTGCTGTCGCCGTATGTCCCCGGCAATCGTCACGAGGCAAACGGCGACGATGACGGTGACCGCACGCGCAAGATCGTGCTGATCGACGATCGCAACTGGCAGTTGCTCGATCACCCCTGGATGAGCGAAGAACGCCGCGAGGGGATCACCAACGAGGAAGTTCGGAAGCTGCGTTTGTCCGACGCGGTCATCTCGCAATTGCGACCGACACCGGCCTCCGACGAACCTACGGAAGCTCCCATCGTCATTCAGATGCGCGACTACATCGACCCCGTCGGCCAATTTGATCAGAACAAATACGGCGGCGAGTGGCTCGCGGCGTTCTGCCGAGTCGGCGACACCGGTTGGTTCGCGATCGTGCAGGAACGCAAGTCGGCCGTGCTACGTCCGGTTGATGCCCTGGCCGCTCGACTGCGCCGCGACGGTGCCTGGGCATTGGTCGTCAGCGGAGTACTCATCGGCACGCTCTGGCTGGTCGTGCTACGCGGATTGAAAGAGCGAAGTGAGCGCCCCGTTGACGCTGCCGCCAACTCGCCAGATTCCGCTTACGAATGAGCGTCATCAACGTTTCACGAACCACCACGCCAGCCAGCACAGCAACGGAAAGAGCACGAACATGATTCCAAACGTGGTCCACTGCGAACGACGTTGATTCGGCCAGCGCCCCATCTCGATGCTCGTTTCTCGGAATGCAGGTCGCGGGAGCGACTCGCCTACGTAGCTCAGTCGCTCCCGCGACTGAGATTCCATTCTGTCAGACGTTTTTAGTCGAATCGAACCACGTTTTGATAACGCTTCATCTTGAGCGTCAGTGTCCCGCCGCAGCCAGGAGGCAGGTGAACCACGACTCGGCGATCGTTGACCGGCTGCGATCGACCGTCGAGCGACAAAGACTCGATTTGATGCTCGCCATAGGCTCCCGCTTGCACGAGCACCGTTCGCGGTTCGGTCTGATGCACGTTGACCAGCGTGACACGCGCTTCATCGGCCGTCAGTCGATCGACGAGCGCGGCGACATCGGACGGCAATCCGGGCCGGCCGTGCTGCGGATCGAAATACCGCAGCCGAGCGTGCAGCGGAGAGCCGATCTTTCCGGGATCAATCCCACCGAGCACCAGATGCACCAAGCTGTCGACCGAGCACGGATTGAACTTCATCGGGTCGTCGGACAAGCGCGTGTCGGGCGTTGTGGTGTCCTGTCGCATCGCGGCAACTCGCTGACGAATACGATTCAAGTCCGCTCGCAACGCGGACTCGGCATACGCGGGCAATCTCCCTTGCAGGTAAGCGATCCACGGATGGGCGGCGACTCGCGCGAGGTCATCGTCTCGCATCGACCAATAGGCGATCTCCAACAGGCCCGGCTCCCACGGTGACGATTGAAAGTCATACCAACCCTGATCACCAAACATCTGCGGATACTGCTTCTTGCCATCGACGACTTTCGCGTTCGAATTCACCGCCTCGATCTGCCGCCGCCAGACATCGACGTATTTCTGATTCCCGGTCAGCAGCAATGCGTTAGCGAAACCGGTCAGACTCAGCCGCACCGTGCTGCGATGAGCCTTCTTGCCCGTAACGGGATCAGTCACCGTGAACCCCCAGCCGTAGGTGCCGCCGTACCACTTGCCGCCGACGTCGCCGCCGATCTTCCCATCGCGGCCGATGTTTGACGGAAGGATGCCGTTGTTCGCGGCCGCTCGGTCGCACCACGCATCGACGTACTCTTGCACCCAGCGTTTGTACTTCTCCTCGTGAGTCAGCGCGAACGCATTGAACGCCAACGACGTCGCCAGCAGATTCTGTGGATGATCGCCGAGCGTGTCAGTGTATTCCTCGAAATGCTTGAGCATCTCGGCAAATGTCCGCTCGCCATGCCCCGGTTTGAAGCGGCCTTCGATTTCAATCGGATCGCCCGCCCAATCGAGCGCCGTCGCCTTGCGGAGCAACGGCCCACGACTGCCGTTGAACATGCTGCGGATCAGTTTCAGCTTGGAATCGTAATTCGCCGACGCCGTCTGATTGAGCGGGTTGTCCTCCGCCGGGACATAGAAGTCGGCGAACCGGCGAACTCGATCGGCAAACTTCGGAGCGTGTGGAGCCGACAGTCCCATCAGATTAAAGACGCACAACCCCTCGCCGTTGTGCAGCCAGTCCATCATCACGGGGAATTCGCGGTAGTACATCCCGTCGCGAGCGAACTCGACCTCCTTGGTCTTTGCCGCCGTGAACTGCCGGAGATGTCCCTCCCAAGCCTTGGCCACCATTTCCCGCACGACATCCGGCCCACCGAGCGCATGCAGCGTCGGCCAGTCCTGCAAATTCTCAATCGCATCATCCGGCCCGTCGTCGCCCCCCCAACGCTCAACACATTCGAGATAGCCGCGATCGTCGAAGTACCGCTGAAAGAATTCTTGGCACGCGATGGCGTTGGCCTTCAACAATTCTCGCTCGAGCAACGCCCAAGCGGGTGGAGACATTGGAGTCTCGAGCACGACTTCGGTCGCGCTGGCTTGCGGAATAGCGACTGCCAACCAAATCAGCACGACGAGTAGTGGCCTCATAATCCGTGATCTTGTCCAACTCGCAGCGGGCTTGCGGTTCCGCCCCAACGGGGCAGCAATAAACCAGCCCAGGGCAACGCCCTGGGTTGGGACATCCAGAAAGTTTCGAAGCCCTGAAAGGGCGACACCATTGGGATGCTTGCGATGGTTTCGCCCCTTCAGGGCTTTGATTTTGGAATGATTCATCAACCCAGGGCGACGCTCCCGTTGGTCGCTTGCCCTGGGCTGGTTTATTGCTGCCCCGTTGGGGCGAAACCGCGAATCCGCATAATCAAGACTTTTGAAGCAACCACTCGGTCGTGTTGCCGAAAACCATTGAGCCAAGCGTGTCATGAGCAACTCCTCCAACGAAAACCGCCGCCCGGATAACTTCCGAGCGGCGGGGAAAGCTCATTCGATGGCCGCAAAGAACGCAAGGATCACAAAAAACGTTCGGACCGTCCGCAGCTCAACTCTTTGCGTTTCTTTGTGCTCTTTGTGGCAATCCTTAACCTACGACTTCCTTATCCGTCTCAGGCGCGGCGGGATTTTCAGGATCGAACCATTCGGGTTTGAAGGCGATTCGTTTCTTGTGCTTCATCGCGAGGTTCGAGGTCAGAGCCATAATCGCATCGGCCATCGCGACGGTGCCGTTGCAACGGAGGCCGCCGTCTTTTGGTGGGGCGTTGATGTTGTTGCGGATGCAATGACAGAAGTGCTCCATCTCTTCGGTGTAGCCGCGGCTGATCTTCTCGACGGTCGCTCCGGCCGCGGCGGCGCTCGCCGTGGGGGCGAGGCTGGCGGAGGCGCTCAGAACCGGGCCGCTGTCATTGCCGTTGATCACATACAACCGCTGCTCGACGCCACCGGCCCCCGTCTCGGGACTCGCTTCTTTGAAGAGCATCGCTTGCTGCTCAGTCTGCACGACCAGCGTGCCGCGGCTCCCCATGACTTGCTCGCCGTAGGGTTCGAGACGGTTCGTGCTCAGCGACGAGTACGTCACGACGGCGACGTCGTTTTGGTCCTCTTCGTAGTGCGGGCCGGGGAACTCGAAGGTGACGTAGACGTGATCGTCGATCTCGCGTTTGTCCTCTTGCTTGTCCTTTGAGCCGATTCCCTTCACGCCGTAGAAATTCTTCCCGCCGTAACCGCTGCACGCGATCGGCTTCACTTTGCCGAGGAAGATGCTGCTGGCATCCAACTGATGGCTGCCGAGCTCCGCCATCAAGCCGCCGCCAGTCGCGTTGTAGACGCGCCAGTTGACCAGATGCTCGACGTCATCGAAGCCGAATTCCTTGAGATAGGTATTCTTGTCCTTGAGCGCCGCGAAGTCCTTCGGATCGACCTTTTTGTTCCACGAGTCGCGGCCTGGGAAACTGTTGTTGCGATGCCACTGAGCGCGGATGTGCTTGATGTCTCCGAGCAACCCCATCTTGATGATGCTGTAAGCGTTATCGTACAGGACGCTGTAGTGCCGCTGATGTCCGACAGCCAGCAGCTTGCCGGTGTCCTTCGCGGCCTTGATCATCGACTTGCAATCGGTGACGGTCTTGGCCATCAGCTTCTCGCACAGCACGTGCTTGCCAGCCTTCATCGCTTCGATGGCCAGCGTGTGGTGCGAAATCAGCGGCGTCGCGATCACGACCGCCTCGATGTCTTTGCGAGCCAGCAACTCTTTGTAGTCGCTGTAGTAATTGATCTTCGTCAACGCGGTCTTCTCGCCGAGCTTCTTGATCAAGCCGACGCGGTCGTCGTTTCCGTCTCCATGCTTCGCCCGTTCCAGGTTCGTCGGTCGAATGTCGGCAACAGCGACGATCTCCATGTATTCCGGCGGATGCTGAGTCAGCAGCACTGATCCTTCATCGCCGCTGCCGATGAACCCGACTCGAACACGCTCTCCCTTCAGCTTTTCATAGCCGAAGTAAAACGCTCCGAGCCCCGTTCCTGCCGCGGCCGCCCCCTTGAGCCAATCGCGCCGGCTATACCCGACCGCCTCGTTAAAGTTGTCCTTGCCGAGCTGTTTTTGTTCTGGTGTGAATTGCATGATTTTGTCCTTTGTCTGTTGGCTACAAGTTATTGAGAGTGTCGAGGCAAACGCGTCGCTTCAGACCTTCGCCGCGGCAGTGGTTTTGCGAATTCGTCGCCCTTTCTTTTCGGCGGGTCGGACGGCACGAATTTTCGGTGAGGGATTCGGTTTGGTCAATTGGCCTCCCCTGGCAAGTTCCTCCATCCAACGTCGCGTTCCGAAACGTCCGGCGAGCAAGCCTTGGATTGTGAATTGCTGATCGAGTGCTGGCCATTCGATCTCGCACCCGGGGTTGGGAATCTCGATTCGCGAAAGGTCTTTGAGCGAGGCTCCGGCCAGGCCTTGCAACAAATCGACTGGGACACAGAGGGTGCTGCCTTTATTCAGCTCGATCACGACACATCGTGACGGTCGGTCAAAGCGAACCGAAGTTGCCAATGGTTCGATCAGCAGTTCCTCCTCGCCGCGCCGAGTGGCCTCGGTGATTTGCCGTGTGATTTCCGCTTCGGTCAGGACAAACTCACCCCACCGGACGGTCTTTGCGTTCGTCGGCTTCTTAGCCATGAATTCGTCTCCAGTGTTCCAAGATGGCTCGGATTGGAATCGTACCAAGCGCCTTCGTTCAATTCTTGCTCTTCGGCTGTTTGCGAATCGTATGAAAACCCATGCTTCGCGGTTTCGGATCGGGCGCGGCCATCAGTTGTCGGATCGCCGCCACGATCTGTTGGATGGACTCGTCATGGCCGGCGACTTTCCGTTCGAGCTGATCCAATTTGGCCGCCAACTCCTGATGTCCCAGCACCAAGTGCCGCAGTTTGACAAACGTCCGCACCACGAACACGCTCATTTCAATTGCCTGCGGCGAGTTCAACACCGTCGCCGCCATAAACGCCCCATGTTCGGTGAAAGCCAAGGGGAGATATTTGGCGTGGCGGCCACGTCCAGTCTTTAAGGTCGCAAATTGCGACCTTAAAGACTCACTGTCAGCTTCGGTGAGTTGGAACAAAAAGTCGTCAGGAAAGCGTTCGATATTTCGCCTGACTTGCTCGTTGAGTCTCTTCGTCGCGACTCCGTACAGCCGAGCCAAGTCGTTGTCCAAAATGACCTTCTGGCCGCGAATCGTTTTGATGAGCGGCTCGATTTGTTCGAGAGCGATCAGCTTCGAGTTGTTTGGCATGAAGAAACTCTCGAACTGTACATGGGCTTCAAGGTCGCAATCCGCGACCTTAATCGATGCGGTCACAAATTGTGACCGCATCCCTTTCGTCATCGAATTGTTCGTCGGTTCGATGCGGTCGCGTTTCATCACCCCTCGCCAAAGGTGGCGTCATTTGCTTCGGCTGGTGTGTCGAGTTCCTGCGATCTCTCCAAGGCCGCCATGTCCTTCGGTTTTGGTAATTGGTGTCGAGTCGCTCGGCAATAAGTCAGACCGACCGTCATTCCGATTGGAATAGAAATGAGTCCGCAATACCACCCGATCACAATTCCGCCGAGCCATCCCCAGCCACCACTCATAAAAAATCCCCATAACCCTCCAACGAGCGCTCCGAGAGAAAAGGCGAGCCAGCCACCGATCATCGCGAACACGACGTAGCGCATGATTGGTCCCAAGCAGCCGAGTTCAATTCTTACCGCCACTAACTTGCAAAGGCGTTGTCGATGTCGTCGAGCCGCCGCAGCACTTCTTCCGGCAGCAGAGCTTCGCACACAGGCGGTCGAGGCCGAACCATTGGCCGGTCGGCAGCGCGGCGATGGCGAGCAGGGCCATCACCTCAATGAAGTTCTTGTTGACGATAAAGCTGTGCTCCGGGCCGGGAGCTTCCGGAACGCCGGGCCACGGGGGCATGACGAGGTAGAACATTGTCAGCATGACTGCTCCGCCGATCGCGGCGAAGCGGGTGCCCAGGCCGATGAGCAACAGCACGCCCAGAATTGTCAGACCCCAGATCGTTCGCTGGTTGATGCCGTCAATCGGCGTGGACGGCAGACGCACCGGGCCGCGAGCAAGTTGTTCGCCCGACAGCAGCTTTTGTGCGGAGACTTTCAGTTCCGCCTCCAACGCTTTCACCGGACCGACCAGTTTGCCTCGGAGTTGTTGCAGTTCATTCCACTGTTTTTGAAGATGCTCCTGCGGGAAGTGCATCGCCGATTGCTTCTTGGCTTTCGCGAGGTTGGCTTCGTATTGCTCGATCTTCTCCTGATACACCTTCACGTCGCGTGGCGGGTTGCCGAACAGAGCAAACGTCCGCTCGGTCACGGACGGGTCGGTTGCCGCATTGTTGCCGACGATCGCGACTGCCAGCCGGTCTTTGATGCTCATCGACTTGGGGTCGGTCGCGCGGTTGTACAACGCGAGCACGGCGTCGCGGTAAGCCTTCACCGACTTCTGATAAGCCTCTGATGCCTCCTCGTCGGCCTTCGCCAGTGCGATCAACGCCTCACGTTCCTTCGCGAGCATTCGCCAGTTGCCGGGGCAGATCAGCCGTTTCGCCTTCGCGTCGAACTTCACGGCTTTCGCCAACTCCTTGGGGATCGTGACTCCTCCCGGCAGCGCGGCCAATTCGACGCGATAGTCCGCCGCTCCGTTGAGCAACTTCGACAGATCCGCCTGCTGTTTGTCGTCCATCTGGTAATGGGCGGCGAACCGATTGGCCCAGTCGTCCCACTTGGCCGCGACCTTGTCCTTGTCGAGCCAATCCAGATCGTTCGGGTCGCCGGTCATGTTGCGGAACGTATTCCGCAGCGGCCCCTGAGCGTTCCTGAGATACCCCTCGGCCGACCACGGCGTTGGGGTACTGAGCGTGTTGATCTTCCACAGCCCCTCGTACAGGAATTGCCAGCCAATCGAGAGCCGCAGCAACACGATGAGCGTGATGGAGACACAACAAAGTTTTTTCGAGTCAGTCACGGTGAGCTTTCAATGACGAATGAAGAGTAAACTCTGTACCGCGCCCGTCAGGAAGCGGCCTCGAATGACGCTCCGGGCCGCTTCCTCACGGTCGCGGTACGGCTTCGTCATTCCAGAACAGGATTTCCTCGGGAACGCCGATGTTGACCGGCTCCAACCGTTGCCCGCCCGTGGGTGGCGGGATCAGCAGGGCCGAAACGGATCGGTGATTAGAGCAATATCGTTCGGCCAATTCGACTCCTCCGACGAAGAACGCGGTCGAGAGAGCATCCGCCTCGGCGGCCGTCGGTGCGAGAACCGTCACAGACAGTATGTTCTCCGTCGGCCAGCCAGTGCGCGGGTCGATGATGTGGCCGTAGCGCTTCCCCTCGAAACGGAAATGCTGCACCGCCGTGCCGCTCGTCGCGAGGGCTTGATCGCACAGCAAGATCGTGCCGAGCCGACGTTGCGGCAGCAGCGGATTCCGCAATCCGATCGGCCAACCGGGCAGACCGTTGTGACCACCGCGGGCGATGACGCTGCTGTGTCCGCCTTGAAGCAGCCACTCGGTCAGGTCGTGTTCCTGCAAGATTTCCGCCGCTCGGTCGAGGGCGTACCCCTTGCCGATGCTGCCGAGATTGAGTTCGACACCGGCTCGGTCAAATGCAATCGAGCAGTCTGGCTCAAAGAGCACATGCTGCATCCCGACCAGCGTGAGCCGCTCAGCCAATTCTGACTCCGTCGGCAAGCGAACCTCTTTTCGACATTGCCGCCACAGCGCGATCAGCGGACCGGAGGTGGGATCGAAGCAGCCGTCGGTTTCCTGCCAAATCTCACGAGCGCGGCAGAGCAACTCAAACAGTCGCTCCTCGACCTGCACCGACCGCGACGCCGCCACTCGGTTGAGCTGTGACAGTTCGGTGTGAGGCCGATAAACGCTCATTTGATCTTCGAGCAGATGCACGAGATCCAACGCCTCGCTCGCCCACCGCAGCGGCTGCCGAGGATCGTCGGGCAAAGCCTCATTGAGGATCACCGCAAAGTCGGTCGCCATCGCCGCCGTCGCCAGTCGGATCGTCGCACCGCTGGTCGGCTCGCGACGAGGTTCATCAGCCTCACCAAGAATCGCGTCCCCCGCTGCTTGGCCGACTGCAACGATCTCGTCGCGCAGTACGTGGCCAGCGAGAAAGTCACGTCGAGTTGCCGATGAGTCGCTCATGGTCATAAACGTAGCCGTCACGCTCCCGCGTGACGAGCCGAGCGTTCAAGCGGCATCGAGTGACAATTCTAATATCCGGCCTCCAACCACACCGAGACACATTCGGCTCGTCACGAGGAGCGTGACGGCTACGTTATCGTTCACGCCACAATACGTCGTCCGTGATGGCAAGCCGGGCTTGGGCTTTGGCGATATCTTGCTTGAACCGCACCGCATCCACCGGATAGCCCGCGGTCGGCTTGAGCCCCGGAACATGCTCCGCCCAAAACTCGTTGAAGAGCTGCATCGACAATTCACGGACGTACTTGCAGAACAGCGACGCCAGCGCAACCGGGAAGTTCGCTTCGGCCTTCATCTGAAACCGCAACTCGGTCGAGCCGACGCGATACACGCTGCGCTCACGCGATTCGCCAACAGAAAAAACCATGCGATCATCGAGCACTTCGGCCAGCAGATCGTCGTACCGGTTCCGGCCGCCGTGCTTGTCGCAGATCACGAGCGTCGGCTGCTCGTCGTCCGGGTTCCAGACGGAACGCAACAGCTTCAAACTGGTCCGAGACAGCGCGAGTGCCTTATTGTCGTACTCACGCACGAGTGCGTTGAATCGCTCCGGCTGCACGATCTCGCTGCGAACCGCTTTCAGCGCGACCCCTGTGCGGCGACAGCATTCAAGCCACTTCGTCGCGATGTCCCCGATGAGCGACAAATCAACCGCCGTCGGTAACAGCAAGTCGTGACCGTTCAGCCAAGGTGGAATTCGAAATTTGAGATTTGAAATTTGAGATTTCAAATCTGCACTCAGCTCACCGACCGATTGCGGTTCGTGACCGACTAATCGCAATGCGCTCAACACGGACTTCTCTAACGCCGCCAAGCCCTTGCCTGGCGCATATACCTGCTTCGAGTCGGCGATCTGCAACTTGAGCGGCTCTTTGCTGGGCGATTGTGAGGCGATATCCGCCATCGCGGCCCACAGATCGAATTCTCGCGGTGAACCGGGAACCTCCCAAACCGTGACCGACACAACCAGCGGTCCGAGATTCGGGCCGTATCCAGCTTCATCCATGCCGATCAGCAATCCCACGTTGATTCATCCTCTGTCAATCGGCAAACACGGCTGTTGTCGCCAGCACGTCAAGTTCCTCCCCAAGTCACCGCGAGTCTATCGGTGGTGGCTGCGACTTCCAAATCGCGATCAGTCCGCGAGCGGCGCAGCAATCCGAGAACTTTTGAAACTCAAACGGCGAACATACGGAGCGATCGCCTTCGCGACTAACCGATTGCCGGCACGATCGACGTGGATCACATCACGCGGCAGGAAGCGGTCCACGCCCCAATGGGCAGACGACTCGAACGGTGGCACGAGATCGACACAGGCGACGCCGGATTCCTCCGCCACTTGGCGAGTCGCTGCTTGATACGGCAGCCGCCAAGTCGGCTGATTCAACAACTGCCGCTGATCGGGCCAGACGATGAGGGCCACTTCGCTGTCGTGCTGCCGGCACAGGTCGATCATCGCGTGTAAGTTTTCGGCGAAGTCTTCGAGACTGACTCGCGGCGTCCAGTTCGTGTTCGGATCGAAGTAATTCCAAGTCGCCTGCTCGGCCCAGCGGGATTCGTCTTGAGTCGTCTGCTGCTGAGTTGACCTCATTCGGCTTGAGAGCAGCCAAGACAACGCGCGGCTGTGATTCATCCATTCCATCGCGGAGTTGGCCGTTGGCAGCGCGTGCTCCTTGTCGGCTAGTCCGTCCCATCTCCAGCCGTCGTTGTTGCCGAACGTGATGACCGTCAGATGCGGACGCCACTTCTGCAAATCGGCCGCGAGCCGTTGTCGTCCTTGATAGCTCGTGTGGCCAGGGATGCCGGCGTTAAGCACTTCAAAGTGGGGAGTGGGGAGTGAAGAGTGGGGAGTGGAGGCAATGGACGACTGGTCGCTGTTTCCGGTCCACTCCCCACTCTTCACTCCCCACTCCTCACTCCCCACGTCCAGCATCACCTGCAACTGATTTGGCCAAGCGTCGGCGAAGTCCACTCCGAACGCGAACGTCGTGCTGTCTCCCATGCAAAGGACTCGGAGACGATCGTGAGCCTCGCTGACCGAGACCTCGCGACTGCGCATCCGCTGGCTGTTGGACATCACACCCCCCCACCAGTTGCCACGCTCGGCCGGCGCGACGACGTTTGGCTTCAGCCGCCAGAAGCAATTGGGGTCCGGCTCAAATAGGCTCTGCCCCGGCTCGTTTCCGAGAAACACGATGATTTGCTCAATCTGCTCGAAGCGTTTGGCGACGGCCGATTCCGAGATGAAGCAGCGAACCGCGAATTCCACCAGCATCAACAACACGAACACCGGTACAACGGCAAACACACAGCGTTTGCCGAACGAGAGTCGCGGGCGGCGGGGAATTCTTGGGGAAGCGTCCATGCACAATGCGTTTCGTAGCCGAAGTCGTGAGACTTTAGACCGAACTCTCACACGTTCGGCGACACCGGAAAGTCATCACGGCCCCGATCCTAAAGGCCGTGGCTCGTGGACCGGATTGATACGCGCTCCGCTGAAATCAGGTCAATCCGGGTGTGATCGTTCTGTGTGCGGAACTTGCTCACGCGATTGAGCCTGACCACAATCCATCCGCCGTGATTAATCGCGAACGGCCTCCAGCACCTCTCACCCCGTCACCCTTCGGCTTAGGAGTTCCACGATGTCCAACACCGCGAAGTCTTCCATCCGCAAAGTCGCCATGTTGTTTTCCGGTGGACCCGCTCCGGCCGCCAACGCGGTGATCTCGACGTGCGCGGCGGCGTTCAACAAGAACGGCATCGAAGCGATTGGCATGAAGAACGGTTACTCCAACCTGGTGGACTTCGATCCGGCACGGCCTTTGAAAGAGGGCCGCGACTACCTCAAGCTCGATTCGAGCCGACTCCGCCGCACGCGAAATACCGGCGGCATCCTGATCGGAACGGCCCGCGCCAATCCCGGCAAAGGAGTCGATCATCCCGATGACCTGAAGGACGCCAAGAAGACCGCGAAGCTCAGGACCGTTTATGACGCACTCTGCTCGATCGACGCCGATGCTCTGATCTCGATCGGCGGCGACGACACCATGCGAACCGCCTACAAGATGACGAAGTTCCAAGAAACCTTGCCCGCCGGCAGCAAGAAGATTCCGGTCGTACATGTTCCTAAGACAATCGACAACGACTACTTCGGCATCGACTTCACCTTCGGTTACTTCAGCGCTGTGGAAACGATGGCGGCAGAGATTCGCAACCTGCTGGCGGATGCCGAAGCCGTTCGCGCGTATTACATCGTCGAGTCGATGGGCCGCGGTGCCGGCTGGCTGGCTTACGGAGCGGCGATCGCCGGCGAGGCCAGCCTCGTCATCAGCATGGAAGATCTCACGGAAGACATGCTGACCACTGAAGAAGTCGTCAACAAAGTCTCCGGCCAGAAGGAAACCCGGAAGGTCATGAAGGTCGATGCGTTTGCAGAAAAGTTGGTCGCGTTGATGCGTCATCGCGAGGAGCACGAAGGGAAAGAGTTCGGCGTCATCGTCATCGCCGAAGGCTTGGCCGAGTACTACCCGGAGAGTCTGCTGGTCGGCGTCGAAATTGAGCGCGATCCGTTCGGTCACATTTCGTCCTCGGCCGTCGATCTCGGCAAGCGGATCGCCAAGCATGTCAGCAAGGCCTATCAGGACCAAACCGGCAAGAAGCGGAAGATCAACGGCGTGCAATTCGGATACGAGACCCGTTGTGCTCGGCCTCAAGCCTACGACGTGATTCTCGGCAGCCAGCTAGGCGTGGGAGCATATCGCGCGTTGGTTGAAGAAGGTCTTAACGGGGTGATGGTCTCGGTTTCCGGCCAGTTCGATCTGAAGTACGTACCGTTTGAGCAACTGGTCGATCAGGCGACACTCAAGACGTTGGTCCGCTACATTCGCAAGGACAGCGACTTCTGCAAGCTAGCACGTTTCCTGGAATCCAACGTCAGCGACCAGCCCTACGCCGGTGCCGATCGTCGCCAAGGAGATCGCCGCGCCGGCGGATAGTCGTTGCACCGCCAACCGTGCCCCCTCATCTTCTCGGCGAGCGGGGCGGCGTCAGCCCCCCAGTGCGTTCGCAA
>SXKJ01000001.1 GCA_005778115.1 Planctomyces sp.
CTAGCCCTCTCCCCCGATGCGGGGGAGAGGGAACAGTGCTGCCAACATGAGTGACTCTTTTCAACAGCAACAGTTTCTCGACGTCGTCGATCGCGACGAAGCCGAACGTCGTTTTCATGCGGAGCTGGATCTGCGACCGCTCGAAGCCGAGATCGTTCCGCTCTCCGCTGCGCTCGGCCGCGTGCTGGCCGAAGATGTCGTTGCGCCGCTCGATGTTCCGAGTTTTGATCGATCCAACGTTGATGGCTTCGCTGTGCAAGCCGCCGACACATTCGGTGCCAGTGAAGATCGGCCGCGATCCTTGAAGTTGAATGCCGAGACATTGGCAACCGGCATCATGCCGCGCGAGACGGTTGCTCCCGGAACAGCAACCTCCATCGCGACCGGTGCCGTGCTGCCGCGCGGAGCCGATGCGGTCGTGATGATCGAGAACACCGACCTTCTCGACGGCCAACTGGTCGTGCAACGCCCGGTCGCTCCGGGCAACAGCATCACGTTCACCGGTACTGATATCGGACAGGGAGAAATCATTCTGCGCGGCGGCGAGTTACTGACCTCGCGCGAGACCGGCGTGCTGGCCGCTCTGGGCCTGGCAGAAGTGAGCGTTGTCCGTCGCCCGCGTGTCGCGATCCTTTCGACCGGAGACGAGCTGATCGCACCGGGAACACCGATGCGTCCGGGACTGATCCACGACAGCAACAGCACCGTGCTAACCGATGCCGTGCGCGAGTTGGGTTGCGAACCAATCTCGCTCGGCATCATTGGCGACGATCAATCGTTGATGCGCGACACCCTGCGCCGTGCTCTGGCGCATGACGCGATCCTGCTCTCTGGTGGAACGTCGAAAGGGGCGGGTGATGTCTCCTATCAAGCAGTCGCGGAGTTGGGTCGCCCCGGAATCGTTGCTCACGGAGTCGCGCTCAAGCCGGGCAAGCCGTTGTGTCTCGCCGTGATTCAACCGGAAGAGACTGATCAACACGGCGAAAGTCGTCGTCCGGTGCCGGTCGCCGTGCTGCCGGGGTTTCCAACGTCGGCCATCTTCACGTTTCATGAATTTATTGCGCCTGTGTTGCGAAGAATGGGAGGCGTGCGCGATGAGCCAACGGAAGTGGTCTCGGCTCGTCTGCCAATGCGCGTGAACTCCGAAAGGGGCCGCACCGAGTACCTGCTGGTCGGACTCGTCGAGCAACCGGGGGCGCAAGACTTCATCGCCTATCCGATGGGCAAAGGCTCCGGCTCAGTGACGACCTTCAGCCGCGCGGACGGCTTCGTGGTCATCCCGCGCCAGCGCGAGTACCTGGAACGAGACGAGATCGTCTCCGTGCATCTGCTCGGAGCGAAGTTGCGGCCGGCGGATCTGGTGGTCATCGGCAGTCACTGCGTCGGGTTGGATTACCTGTTGGGCGAACTGCATCGCCAAGGTATCAGCAGCAAAGTGCTATCCGTCGGCAGCACCGGTGGATTGGAAGCGGCAAAGCGCGGCGAATGTGATCTCGCCGGAGTACATCTACTCGACCCGGAGACCGACACCTACAACCAACCGTTCCTCACTGCCGAGTTGGAGTTATTGCCCGGCTACGGACGCCTGCAAGGAATCGTCTTCCGACCCAACGATCCACGCTTTGACGGCCGCGATCTGAAATCCGCCGTGGTAGCGGCGCTGTCGGATTCCAATTGCGTCCTCGTGAATCGCAATCGAGGCAGCGGCACCCGCTTGTTGATTGATCGTCTGCTCGGCAATGCCCGGCCAGCGGGCTATCTCACCGAAGCTCGCTCGCACAACGCGGTGGCAGCCGCCGTCGCACAAGGCCGAGCCGATTGGGGCGTCGCCATCGAACCGGTTAGCCTCGCGGCGGGACTTGGCTTCCTGCCGTTGCGCCAGGAGCAATACGACTTCGTCATCCCACGGGCGCGCCGTGAACGTGCTCCCGTCCAAGCGTTTGCCGAACTGTTGGCCGATCCCACCATCCGCCACGAACTAGCTCGGCGAGGATTTGCGCCGGCCAGTGGGTAATGGGTCGTCTTGCGCTGCGAGCAACTTGTAGGGTGGGACAAGCTCGCTTCGAGCGCCGGCCCACCGCCAACTCGTGGACCGAATGCTGGTGGGCCGGCGCTCGAAGCGAGCTTGTCCCACCCTACTCTGCCCCGTTCATCGCATGGCCGCATGGAGTTGACCGTTCTCTTGAGCGACGGCACTCAACGTCGCGTTGCCGCCGGTTCGGATGGTGTAGCCGAGTTCGCCAAGCGATTTCAGTTCACCCTCCGGCCAATGCTTCTCGAATTCCAGTGTCGCGTTCCCTTCAGTGTGGACTCGCGAAGCGGCGAATGACTCGGACAGCGGTTGGCTCAGTAACACGAACCGTGTCAGCACCTCGAACATCGCGTTGGGAATCTTACGTCCGCCTCGGCCTCCGACTGCGAGCACCGGCACTCCGCCACGGGTTACGATCGTCGGACACATGTTGTGCAGCGGTCGCTTGCCGGGGCCGGGTGAGTTCGGGTGCTTCGGATTCATCTCAAAGCGCGACATTCCGTGGCCGAGCGTCAGGCCCAGGCCATCGACGGTCGCTCGTGCTCCGAAGCTCTCGCCATGTGTCAACGTCAGCGCGGCGAAGTTTCCTTGAGCATCCGCCGCGCTCAGGCTGATCGTTCCCCCTTGCGGATTCGGGGTGATGTCGTGAGCCAGAATCTTCTCCGCCTTCACTGCCTCCATGATTTGGTCGGCGCATTCGCGAGCGTATTCGGAGGACAACAGCTTGGCCGTCGGCACCGCTGAGAAGTCGGGATCACCCAACAGCGTCAGTCGATCGCGCCATGCCAATCGCATCGCTTCCATGCGTGCATGAGTACGCGGCACGCCGGCATCCATGCGGTTCCACTTCATCGCCGACAAGATGCTCAGAGCCTGCAAGGCGGTCAAACCTCCCGCCGTCAGCGGAGCTGTGTGAATCGTGCTGTCGCCGAGCGTCAGAGTCAGCGGTTGAACCTCACGAGCCTGATAGCCGGCGAGATCCTTCGCGGTCACAAGGCCATCATTCTTCTGAAACGCATCGGCGATCCGCTGCGCGATGTCGCCTCGATAAAACGATTCGACGGACCCGCGCTTCGCTAAAGTGGCGAGCATGTCGGCTAGATCCGGATTGCAGAATCGTTCCCCAGCCGGCAACGGTTTGCCATCGCGCAAGTAGAGCTGTCGCGAGCCCTCATCTTTCGCGAACTGTGCGGCGGACGCTTGTATCGACGACGCCAAACCACCGGTCATCGGTAGCCCCTCGCGAGCCAATTGAATCGCCGGCTCCACGAGTTCGGCAAACGAACGCGAGCCGTACTTATCGAGGACCAACTGCAATCCCGCGAGGATGCCGGGGACTCCCGTCGCCAGCCAACCATATCTCTGACGAGTCCCCAGCGGTTGAAGCCGAGCAAACAGATCCGGCGTCATGGCCTCCGGAGCCATCGAATTGAAATCAATCGCCTTAATCCGCTTGCCACCCGCCGTGGCCAACATCGCCGAGCCACCATAGCCGCCGATCCCCGTCTGATACGGAGCCGCAATCGCCGCCGTCAGCGCGGCCGCCACGATCGCATCGAACGCATTGCCCCCTTCGGCGAGCACTCGCTCCCCAACCTTCTCCGCCGTCGGCTCCCCCTTGATCAATCCCTTCGGCGGCTTGGAGTCGTCACCAGCCCGCGAGAACTCCGGCAGCAGCAATGCACCGGCGGTCGCGCCCGTAAGACTCACAAAACTTCGACGTGTCAGCATGAGGAGTCTTCTCGAAATGAAGTTGGGAACGGTGAAGTGCCATGTGATTTACCACACGGCTTTTTGTGAGACGATCAGGCGAGCGGGGCGGCGCGTGCTCTCGGCCAGCGTCGGCCGTTTGTGATTCCAAGGCTGAAGCTGCTCCCACGCGCGAGACGCTTGTAACACCAGCAAGTCGGCGCAGCGGTTGCCGATGATTTGCAGTCCAACCGGCAAGCCAGATTTCGTCCAGCCAGCGGGAACACTCGCCACTGGTTGGCCAGTGAGATTGAACGGATACGTGAACCGAGTCCATTGCAGCGGACCGAGCTTCTCTCCCTCAAATGGATCGGCATCATCTTGCCCCACCGCGAACGGCGGCACGGGCAACGTCGGAGAGAGCAGCAAATCAAACCGCTCATAGACACGCCGCACCTGTTCCCAGAAGTCGTGTCGTGCGGCGAGCGCATTCGCGAAGTCCACACCACGCAGCTTGAGTCCCAGATCGACGACTCGCCGCAGTCCAGGATCGAGCAACTCACCTTGCGTCGGCAACTTCTTTTCGAGCGACGCGGCGGCCGTCCCGAAGAAGAAGACGCTCCAAGCGTCGTAGGGATCGCGCCAGTCGAGTGGCACTGTTTCCACGACTGCACCCGCATCCGCAAATCGTTCGGCCGCACGCTGACAAATCGCGGCAACTTCCGGATCGACGCGGGCGTAACCGAGGTTCGGACTGTATGCGATCCGCTTGCCACGAATACCGCAGTCGAGGTTCGCGGAAAAGCACTCGCCCGTAGCCGACGCTGCCAGCGTCGGAACCGACGCAAGCTGCATCGGCCACGAGCCGGGCAACGACAACAGATCACGCGGATCGGGGCCGGCCAACACGTCGAGCGCCACAGCCATATCGGCAACCGTGCGCGTGATCGTGCCAATGTGACGCAGCATCGCCCCGCCGCTCCCCGGCCAGTTGGGGATGCGACCAAAGCTCGCCTTGAACCCGAACACTCCACTGAACGACGCCGGGATGCGTAATGATCCGCCCCCATCGGTGGCGAGCCCGATTGGTCCCAGTCCGGCCGCAACGGCTGCGGACGCTCCACCGCTGGAGCCGCCCGGGGTCAGCTTTGTGTTCCAAGGATTACGCGTGATCCCGAACACGCGATTGTCGGTCACGCCTTTCCAACCGTACTCCGGCGAGTTCGTCCGGCCGACGACAATCATCCCCGCCTTGCACAGCCGCTCGACCGCCGGGCAATCTTCGGAGGTCACGTTCGTCTCCATCAGCTTCGAGCCGAACGTCGTCCGCGAACCGGCGACAAACAAGTTGTCCTTCACATGCAGAGGCACGCCATGCAACGGCCCGATCGGCTGACCGGACCTCATTGCCTCGTCCGCCTTCGCCGCTGAGCACAATGCTTCCTCCCCCTGCACAGTGACATACGCATTCAATGCCGGATTGAATCGCTCAATCCGAGCGAGCGTCGCTCGCATCACTTCGACAGCGGAGACTCGTCGCATCCGAATCAGCGCCGCCAATTCCACGGCTGAGAGGAATCCGAGTTCATCAGGCGACATGCAAAAACCCTTCCTCACTGTAGAGCGAGGGGTCGGGTGTTCGGCTTTTCGGAATTGGCCGGAAGGAAGCGTGATTCGCTCACCCGTTCGCCCCCCGCCAATTCCGAAAAGCCGAACACCCGACCCCGGACTGCTCACTGCTCGATGCGGACGGGAACCGCCACTTCGGAGATCACTTTCACGTCTTCACGCAGTTGGCCGACCGCTCGAAACTTGAACGACAGGTCGGGCGGCAAATTGACCGAATCACCGAGACGTATCGCAACCTCCGCGCGAGTTTGTCCCGCTTCGATCCGCACTCGTTCGGCGATGAAGCCTGAGCGTGCTTCCGGCTCCACCAGTTCGATCTCCATCGCTCCGTCAAAGTTCGGAGTGCGGTCCACCACAAGCTGACAGCGAACGATCGAACCCAGTCGCGCGGTCACGGCCTCATCGAGCGACTTGAGTTTCACGACCGTCGGCATCGTGCGGATCATGTTCCGTTTGTCGCAGATCGACAGCATCGTCTGCCGCTGCCCCCATTTGTCCGTGAACGTGGCCCAGGCTTGCGAGTACGGCCGGCAGTGATGCTGCACGCTGGCGTGCATCGTCTCCGGCAAATAGACGAGGTTCTTGAATTCGGTGCCCCTCGGCGGGATCAGCGTCTCGACCACTTCGATGCCGTCGAGATCCTGCACCTGCCGTTCGCAAAGTTGCACGTGAATCTCGCCATCGAATCCACCGAGCCGCTCAATCTGCATCGCGTATGGATAGATCGTGCCCCGATGCCCGTATTGATACGCCTCGTTGCAAGTCAGCTTGAAGATCGGCTTGTGTTGCACGGTGAGCTGCACACTGTTCGCGATCGCGGCCTCCGCAAGACTCGCCACGTTCGCAACGTGTTCGACCGGTTGATTGGCGATCATCGCTTTGCCGCTGAGGCGTAGCGTCGCGTCGGTTGGCCGAGTGTCGTCGATCGCTTTGAAGACCAGCTTAAGGCTCGTCTGGTTGTCAGCGATGCGTGGCGGCTCGAACGTCACTCCTTCCGGTAACCCGGCAATCGAAAGATCAATCGGTCCCGTGAAGCCGCCAAAGCGTTTAATGGTGAGGTCGAGATCTGTGCGGTTCCCTTGAGTCACGTTGGCGAAATCGGCCGAGAGGCTCAGTTGGAAATCTTGCTGAGCCGGACGAACCGACAGTCGATAGGCGAACTCCGGGCCACCACGAGATCCGTACTGAAGATCGCGCACCCGCAGCTGATACTCGCCATCAGCAGGAGCTTTCCATTCGATCAAACACGCGCGATCAGCCGATTCGGCGCTGGAGGCTTTCGCGAGCGCGCGGCCAGTGGCCTCTTCAAGGGCGATGATCGGCATCGCGATCGACGAGGCCGACGCGGGGCGGCATTCGATGGCGACAAACTCGTCGTTTTTGGCGGCGATGCGGAATGTGTCCTCGCTCGTCGCCTTGAGGAATCGGCCTTGGATTGTTGTGGGTAGAGTGAGCGGCTTGTCGTGGGGCAGGTTTTCAACCTGTCCGTCCGATCCGGGCAGGTTGGAAACCTGCCCCACGTCGGACAAGTTCACTCGATAAACGAACTCCGGGCCGCCCTGAAAGCTGACGTTCGCGACTTGCAGGACGTAATCCCCGGCCACGGGAATGCGAAACAACAGCACGTTGTCATCTGCCGCACGGCGAACCTCCGCGCGCACTCTCCGACCATCGGCCGCCGACAACTCCACCACTGGATCGAGCGGCGAACCAATCCGCGCAGCGTGGACATCGGCAATAACCACTTGTTCCGACGTGGCCGAAAACACGAAGCAGTCGATGTCTCGCTCTCCCGCGATTTGTCCGTTGATCGTCACCGGCAGAGTCACTCGTTCTGCGCGATCGACTGTCGAATTCGATTCGGCTTCAATGAACTCCGGTAAGTCACCGATCACAAACGGCCGCACTCGCGTGCCGCCCCAGCCGCAGGTCACTCGCCACGCCGCCGCGCCGAGCGGCGCATCAGCCGCGATCGCGAACTCCGATCTCCACTCCGTCGGATAACTCATGTTCGCCCCAACCCCATCCGCATCGCGTGGCGGACGTCGAGCCGAAGGTTCGTAACGCTGCTTCACTCGTTCACCGAGCAACTCCGCCGCGCGAACACCCTCGCCCCAGAGCCGCAGATTCGCACTCGGTGGCATCGCTTCGGTCCCGATGCGAACGGGCACCACCGTTCCGCGCCGACCACCAGCCGGGAAGATGTGCGTGCTCGACGGTTCCTTCGAGGGGACGGCTTGCGCTGACAAAGACTGAGCCGACAGAGTGACGGCGAGCGTCAAACTTGCACACCATAGAGTTCGGCTCAGATTCATCGTTCTGCTCCCGTTCAAAAACGGTATGACGTCTTTCGGCCGGTCGTCGTGAGCCGCAAGGCGCTAGCCGCGGGTTTCCCTCATCGACCCGCGGCTAGCGCCTTGCGGCTCACGAATGCGCATTCAATTCTCTTCAAATCAACTCAGTCACCGGCCTGCCTCCCAGCGCTAATGGCACCGGTCGGCCAAGGGGCGTGTGCAACACCGTGTCGGGATCGATACCGAGCACCGACAGAATCGTGGCTGCCATGTCCGGAGGCGTGACCGGCCGATCGGTCACCGCCGCGCCGATCTTGTCTGTCGCTCCGATTGCTCCGCCGACTTTGATGCCGCCACCGGCCATGACGATCGAGAACGCATTCGGCCAGTGATCGCGACCGGCCATCACGTTGATCCGCGGCGTGCGGCCGAACTCGGTAGCGATCACCACCAGCGTCGAATCCAACAAACCGCGTGCTTCGAGATCGCGCAGCAATGCGGGGATCGCCCGATCGACGCTCGGCACCAGCAGATCGCGCAGGCTCTTGGTGTTTTCTCGGTGTGTGTCCCAGTGACCGTTCTCGATCGACACGAATCGACAACCGGCTTCGACCAGTCGTCGCGACAGCAAACAGCACTGACCGAGACTCGTCATGCCGTAGTCGTTTCGCAGCGACTCTTTCTCGCGGCGGATATCGAACGCCTCTTTCGCTTTCGCCGAAGTCATCAGGCTGTATGCCTTCTGATAAAACGTGTCGAGCGATTGCACGTCCTTGCCGAGGTCTTCGACTTTCCGTTCAAAGCGATTGATTGCTCGCAGAGCTTCTTGCCGTCGCAGACTCCGTTCGTCGGTGATGCCGGTCGGCAGGACGATGTCTTGCACCGTGAACTCCGGCGAGGCCGGGTCGGCGTCGATCACAAACGGCGCATAGCTCGCGCCGAGAAACGCCGGGCCGCCGCTGCGCAGGAAGCAAGGAGCCGAGATGTACGGCGGCAACGCTCCGCCGCCAGAGGTCATCCGCGCGACCATCGAGCCGATCGACGGATGCACGTTGTTGTTCTTCGTTGAATTGAAATCCCCCGGTCCCGGAGTCATGCCGGTCATCATGATGTGATAGCCGCGACCGTGGTCCGAATCGCCATGCGTCATGCCGCGTAGGATCGCCAGCTTGTCGGCGACCTGAGCCGTCCGAGGCAGCAGGTCGGTGAGCTGCAATCCCGGCACGACCGTTGAGATTGATTGAAAGTCCCCACGAATCTCCGCCGGGGCGTCTTTCTTAAAATCCCAGAGGTCATGCTGCGGCATTCCTCCGAGCGTGAAAATGAAAATGCAGTTCACATCGCGCTTCGGCTTCGACTCCGCCGCCTGAGCTCGCAGCAGACTCGCGAGGCTCAGTCCGCCGACAGTGCCGACTCGCAAGAATTCGCGCCGTCTCAGGCCATCACAGAAGTTAGGAAGCATCACAAGGTCTCCAAAAGATCGCCGTACCGCGACCGTGAGGGAGCGGCTCGTGTGAGCAAGTCGGCCGCTCCCTCACGGTCGCGGTACTGATTCGAAACGTTCATCGCACAAATAGGAAATCGTAAGAGTTCAGCAACGTCCAGAGATAATCTTCGGCCGCGTCGCGCCGAGCCGTGCTGGCAAACAGTGCTTGAGCGACTCGCTGCTCATTCTCTGTCGGCAGCCGGCCGAGTGCCACGAGAGTCAGTTCCTCGATCAGCGCGGCGTCGGCGATTGGCGGTGAGGCTCGCAGCAATCGGGCGATTCGGCCAGTCGAGTTCGCGATCTTGGCCGAGACTTCCGGAGCGTTCATCAGGTGTAGCGCCTGCGCCATCGTCGGCTCTCCGGATCGCCCACACTCACACGGACTGGTCCGTTCGGAGCGGCCGAACGTGTCGAGAAAATAGGACGGCAAGCGGTTGTCCCAAAGCTCAATCGCGCGTGTGCCGCGCGGCCGGCCGGGGAACGATTCCGGCGAGCCGGTCACTTCGCTGATCGCGTCGAGCAACACCTCGGCCGGGATGCGGCGGACGTAGTGATGCGAGAAGTTCTGCTCGTCCTCGCGATTCGTGTCGTTCGGATCGGCCGTCAGTTGATAGGCACGCGAATTGAGGATCAGCCGCATCACGGTTTTGAGGTCGTAACGATTCTCGACAACTTGCTTCGCCAACCAATCCAGCAGCGGTTCGTTCGTCGCTGGGTTCGTCGAACGCAGATCATCTTCTGGCTCGACCAGACCACGGCCGAGAAAATGTTTCCACAACCGATTCGCGACTAGACGCGCGAACCACGGATTGCTGGGAGCGGTCAGCCAGTCGGCGAGTTGGATGCGCGGGTCGTGGCCGACGTTGCTAGCGTCGGTTCCGATGCTGGCAGCATCGGCTACGCCCAGTGCCCGTGTCGGCACCACCACGTCGGTCATCGGCATCCGGGTCTCGCGATAGCCGGCGTGATACACCAGTTCGACCTTCGCATCGGAAGCGGTTCGCACGGGCTTGCGTTCAAGCCCATTGAAGAACCCCGCCATGCCATAAAAGTCTGACTGCGACCACTTCTCGAACGGATGATGATGACATTGAGCACATTGCACGCGCACGCCGAGAAACGCCTGACTGACCGATTCGGAAAGTTGCTCCGGAGTCCGCACCGCTCGGTAGAAATTGACCGGCCCGTGCTCGTCCGAGCGGCCCGACGCAACGATCAACTCGCGCACCCATTCGTTGTACTGCCGGTTGCGAGCGAACTGGTCTCGGAGCCAGCGATGAAACTCGAATGCCCCGCGGTCGCCGAGCTTGTCCCGATTGACCAACAAAACGTCGGCCCATTGCAGTGACCAGTAATCAGCGTATTCGTCACGCGAGAGCACCGCGTCGACCGCGCGGCGGCGCTTGTCATCGCGCGTGTCCGCAAGGAATGCTCGCACCTCGTCCGGTTTGGGGAGCGTGCCGATCGTGTCGAGGAACAACCGTCTCAAGAACGTCGCGTCATCGGCAATCCCCGACGGTTCAATTTGCATCTTGTGCAGCTTCGCCGCCACCAGCCCGTCGATGTCGCTGGTCGCCGGCCATTTGATGAACTCAGTTGCCGTGGCTGGCCGAGGCACGAGCACTCGTACCACCGCGACTTGTCCCATGTATTGCGTGGTGATCGCCGCCTCACCCGGAACTCGGCCGGTTCGCACGAGTCCCTGCGCATTGACCTCGGCCGCGAGGCCGGAATTGCTCGTGTAAGCCGCCGCATCGGTCACGTCGCGCAGACTTCCGTCGGAGAACTCTGCCGTGACGAGGATCTGTTGTTGCGATTGAAAACCGAGCACACGCTCAATGGGGCTGGCTCGTAACGCGACCACATGCGGGGCGTCCTCACGGCCCAGTGGCATCCCCTGCCACAACCACTGGCGAAGCATTTCGTAGTCCGCCGAATCCACCGTCGTACGTCGGCCGCCGCCATGAGGAACTTGCGCGGTCGGCTTGAGCAATATCAAACTTCGGTCAGGACTGGATGGCTGCACGCGCCGTCCGCGCCCTTCTTTCAGGATCGCCGTCCGATCGGCCTCCGGATCGAATCCGAACACCGACAGCTTGAATCCATTCTGCCCCGAAGCCTTGCCGTGACAACCGCCGCTATTGCAACCCAGCTTCGACAAGATCGGAACGATGTCGTTTGAAAAGTGCACCGGCCGGATTTCGTCCGCGCCAGAAACACGGATCGCGACGCGAGCTTCGCGACCGCCGAATCTCACCAGCAAACTCGTCGAGCCATCTTTGAGTCCCCGCGCCTTCGCACGTGAGACGCTCGCAATCGCGGGATCATCGACAATGAACTCCGCATCGCGAGTCGCATCGACATTGCGGCCATCTCGGCCTATTCCTGTTACAAGCACCTGCTGTCGCCGATTGGCACTGTGCAGCACGATCTCTGCTGGTTCCACACGGAGCGACTCAACCGCCAAGGACGCGTCTGGCGAATCGAAGGCTTCGGCAAACGGATTGACGCCTGCCGAAATCGCTAACACCCAGCTAACGCCGAAAATCAGCGACCGGAATTCGCGGCCGTTGGCTTTGCTGAGTGCAGCAAGTTGCATCACAGACTACTCCTCTGGGTCACGAAGCAATGCCAAGCTCGTCTTTGAGCGATCCGCCCTTTCAACTTGGCCTCAGGATCGTATTCCCAGGCTCAGAACCGAGCCAGGGTGCTCGAATGCCGCTGGTGGTTGAGAGCGTGCCAAGTTTTCAATCGCAGTTTTCATCCGCGGGCAGTCGTTGTTTCACAATTGCACATTGCCAGCGGATGGCAAAGCCGTCCTACGGATGAATCAATGCGTCGATTCGCCCAGGGTCATCCACCCCAGAGTGGTTTCGCCAGCTCGGCGTCCCACTTATTCCAGAGCGTTTCCAGCTCCTTGAGTTTATCCGGCTTGTCGGCCGCGAGATCGTGAGACTCGTCAATGTCTTCGGCCAGATTGTAGAGCTTGTGCTTGGTGACTCCCGATTTCATTCCATCGGCAGCGGTGTCGTAGCGAACCAGTTTCCAATCGCCGTGACGGATCGCCATCTGCGTGCCGAATCGCCAGAGCAACGTCTCGTGCGGCTGCCCCGTCGCTTTGCCGGTGAGAAACGGCAGCAGGTTGACGCCATCGAGCTTCGCATCCGGCTTCGCTTCGGCGCCTGCAGCCGCCAGCGCCGTCGGCAAAAGATCGAGCTGAATCACCGGTGAGTCAAACACCTTGCCGGCCGGCAACGTCCCCTTCCACGACAGCACGAACGGCACGCGAATGCCCCCTTCCAGCGTTGTTCGTTTCGATCCACGCAGCGGCGTGTTGGTCGAGCCGTTGATCGTGACTCCCTTCATCGTCGGCCCGCCATTGTCGCTGATGAACGCGATCAGCGTATTCTCATCCAGCTTCTCGGCCCGCAGTTTGTCGAGAACGCGGCCGATGTTCTCGTCCATCGCGGACATCATGGCGGCGTAGGTGCGACGCTGCTCGTCGGCGATCGACGCAAAGCGTTTCAGTCGTTCGTCGGTCGCGTGCATTGGCGTGTGAACGGCGTTGAAGGCGAGATACAGGAAGAACGGCTTCGCCTTGTGCCGATCGATGAACGCAACCGCTTCGCGGCCGAAGGCATCGGTGAGGTACTCCGCTTCGTCGGCCGGTTCGGTGCCACGCAGAATCGTGCGACCGCCACGCTTCTCTGGAAAGTAAGCGTGTGCTCCGCCGAGGAACCCGAAGAACTCATCGAACCCGCGGCGCTGAGGATGATGTTTGTCAGAGCCGCCGAGATGCCACTTGCCGACCAGCGCCGTCGCGTAGCCCGCGTCCTTCAACCGATTCGCGATCGTTGTCTCCGTCAACGGCAACCCAACGTCTAGCCCGCCTCCCGGATTAAACTCGTGCCCGAAACGCTGCTGATAGCGACCGGTCATCAGCCCGGCTCGTGTTGGCGAGCAATACGGCCCAGTCACATACCCGTTTGTGAAACGCACGCCCGATTTCGCAAGCCCATCCAGTCGTGGCGTCGGAATGTCTTTGCAGCCGTGGAAGCCGACATCCGCGTAACCCATGTCATCTCCCACGATGATGATGATGTTCGGACGCTGGCTCAGAGCCGATGACGAATCCGTGATGACCAATGAGCAGGCCAGCGACGCCAACAGAATCAACCAACGATTCATGAGACTTCCCTTTCGTGATTTGCTTCAACTGACGATCGACTTGCGGCGGTTGACGTAGTCCCAGACGACAAACCGGTCGAGGTCTCGGCCGGCGGTGAAGAAGACACGCCCTTTGGTGGACTCGGCCACGCGATGCGCGAAGCGGATGTCTTCTTCGGATTGGTTCCAGCTTGAGAGCAGGAAGATGTTGATGACGATCCCCTCGCGCTGGCACAGCAGAGCTTCACGCATCGTGGCCGCTTCGGTCAGCGGATCGGACGGATACAGCAGATAAAGATTCGGCCCGTCAAAGTGCGCCGTTGGCAGGCCATCGGTGATGAGGATGATTTGCCGGTTCGGAGTGTCTCGCGAAATTAAGAACTGCCGGCCGAGTTGCAGCGCGTGTTGGATGTTCGTGAAGTGCGGCGGGATCATCGACGCGGTGATGTTCGCGTCGCTCATGTCGGCTCGCAGGCGGACGACCGGATCGAAGATCGTCACCGGCTTCGGCAGCAGCTTGGCCACATCGCCGACCGGCACCGGCCTCGCGAAGCTCGACATCTCGATGAATTGCAGGAAGTCGCCGGGATACTCTTTTCGAATCAAACCATCGAGCGCCAAACCCATCCGCTTCACGTTGACATACTGCCCGCCCTGCCGCATCGAACCGCTCATGTCCATCAACACGGCGGTCGCGCACTTGGGGTTGTTGCGCGTACGATGAATGACGATGTCTTCGGACTTGAGCTGGATACATAGCTTCTTAGAGTGGGTCGAGTCATCGAGACCCACCATGTCGGCGGCAGATTTTGTGGGTCTCGATGACTCGAACCACCCTACGGATTGTTCCGCCGCCGTGCGCAGCATCGCGTTGATCAGCGTCTGCGGGATGTCCATCTGCGAGACCGAGTCGCCGAATTCGTACTCCTTCGTGGTCTGTAACTCGACTGCACCTTCGCCCACGATCGGACCTTGATGCCGCCCGCTGCGCGAGGCCTGCAACTGGCTGAAGATCTTTTCCAGCAGCTTCCCCTGAAACAGCCGATACGCCTTCGGGGTCAGCTCAAATCCGCGCCGGCCGTGTTCGAGCCCTTGTTGTTCGGCCATCTGACGGACCATCTCTTCGACTTGGCGTTGCAGTTGAGCCAACCCTTCCAACTGCTCTTCGTCCGCGAACTGCGACAGCTCCTCCAAGTCGATGATCGCGATCTGCGCCGTCTTCGCCGCCTCTTCGAGCTGCTTCAGCAACCGGTCGATCGTTTCTAGCTCCTCTTTGACTTCCAGAGCCGTCTCAACCGACAGCGGCTTGCGGCCGGTGAACTCGTACTTCGCCGCGAGTTCATCGACCTGATACTTCTCGCCGAGCCGTTCCGCCACTTGCAGCAGTTGCCGAGCAAACTTCGACCGCTCACCGCCCGCGCGATACCACAACCGTTCGAGGTCTCGAATCTGTTCGTCCTTGACCGCCTTCTGAAACGCCGCCGCTAACTCGTTCGGCGGATCGGTCTTCGCGGCCAGTCGCTCAAACGTCTTGCGAGTCTCCTCGACAACACGTTTCGTTTCCCACGTCTCCAGAATCTTCCGCTTACGTTCGAGCAACATCTGTCGCAGCGATTCGAGGCTCGGCCCCAACCCCGCGATCTGCCGCACATCAAGATGCACCGCGCGAGCCAACTCTGCGTCGGTCAGTTCGCTCAAGTCGCCATACGCCAGGATGTGCTCAAATGCCGACGACACTAAATCCGGCGGCGGCTGTCTCGGCGAAGGAATGTTCGTCGGGTCGTAACGCTGATAGGTATGAATCACTCCGCCCAACGGTTGGGGACTACGCGCGGAGTTGGCCTCTTCGAGATTCGTAGTGAGATTTATCATGGCGGTTGAAAGCTCTCAGTCAGAGATCGTCACCAATTGAACGATTGCGATTCTCGGCAGCAGACAGCCGTCTTGTATACCTCGCAGGGCCGTCCGTGAGACATTCTGACGCCGCCCCAATCGCCTGTTCGATGTTCCAGCCCGCGCAACGTATCGAGTTGCCTATAGAACCCGACGTCATTGGGAATGGGCCGGCTGAGAGTTGTCTCTTGGTTTCTGGATTCTTAGTGTGGCGGGAACCATGCAAATTCGCTGTCCGCACTGCCACAACCCGATGGACACGGTTCAGAACGAAACGTCGAACGACGTCTCGTGCCTGTCGTGTGGCTGTTGTTTTGATCTGATCAAGGACGGTTTGACTCTAACAGTCGGTGCTCCTCTGACGGGCAATTCGACTATGCACTCGGAGTGGCGGACCTCTATCTCGTCGCCGGCACAACAATTTGGCGACTATGAGATCTTGCAGGAGATCGCACGTGGCGGAATGGGGGTGGTTTACAAGGCACGACAAATCAAGCTCAATCGGATTGTCGCGCTCAAGATGATTCTGTCGGGACAACTCGCTTCGGCGACTGACATCGAACGATTCCGTAGCGAAGCACAGGCGGCGGCGACTCTGGATCATCCTGGGATTGTGCCAATCTATGAAGTCAGTGAGATCGACGGCCGGCACTTCTTTTCGATGGGATTCGTCGATGGCGGAAGCCTCGCCAAGCGCGTGGCCGACGGTCCGTTACCGCCGCGTGAAGCGGCGGAGATCGTGCGGCAAGTGGCCGAAGCAGTGCAGTACGCTCACGAACGCGGCATCATTCACCGCGATTTGAAGCCGCACAATATCCTGATGGAAGTACGCCTTGATCCGAGGATGGACGGTCAAGGATCGAGGAATGCGGAGCGAGTGACCTCCTCGTCTGATTCGCGGCCCTCAACCCACAATTCTCGCCCGCGCGTCACGGACTTCGGTTTGGCTAAACGATTGGAAGGAGGCCCTGAGTTGACTGGCACCGGCCAAGTCTTGGGGACTCCCAGCTACATGCCGCCTGAGCAAGCCGCCGGGAAGCTGACCGAAATAGGCCCACACTCAGACGTCTATTCGATGGGAGCGATTTTGTACTGCCTACTCACTGGCCGCCCGCCGTTTCAGGCCGCCAGTGTCATCGACACGCTCAAACAGGTTTGCGAAACGGAACCCGCGCCACCTCGCTTGATCAATCCTAAAATCGATCACGACCTGCAGACGATTTGCCTAAAGTGTCTGCGTAAGGAACCTAATCAGCGGTATGCCAGCGCCGCCGAACTTGCGGCCGATCTGCAGCATTTTCTGAACGGAGAACCGATCGAGGCTCGTAGCTTGAATCTGCTGGAGCGAGTGACCTGGACATTGGATCGGAGTCGAGACGTCCGTGAATTCGCCAAATACAGCCGGTTGTTCTTTACGCTTGCGCTCCTTGTGTTGGTGGTCGAGTTGTTGAGTTATTGGCTCTATCTTGTTAGCGCCCCTGTAGGCGTCTTCATGGCGGTGCAGGTAAGCCTTCACGATCCGGGGCGATGAGTTGTTGAAAATGGTCTGGTGTGAATTCGAGATTTTCGCGACAGAGGGAGCATGTCGCTGGGAATCACGGAAGAGATGATCGCTCGTCAGCCTGCGGAAGCTCAAGTCATC
>SXKJ01000203.1 GCA_005778115.1 Planctomyces sp.
CACTTGTCGCCGGTGCGATGATGGTGTGCGTGCCGAATGCGATACAGCACCGGGTCGCGCATGATGAGATGCGTTTCTGCCAAGTCGATCTTCGCCCGCAGGACGTGTGCCCCGTCGGGAAACTCGCCCGCTCGCATCCGGCGGAACAGGTCGAGGTTCTCCTCAACTGTGCGATTACGAAACGGCGTCTCGACCCCAGCGGCAGTCGCCGTGCCGCGCTGCTTGGCCATCTCGTCGGCAGATTGGCTATCGACGTAGGCAAGCCCCTCTTGAATCAGTTGCTCGGCCCATTGGTAAAGCTGCTCGAAGTAGTCCGAGGCGTAGTACAGGCCGTCCCATTGGAAGCCGACCCAGCGAACGTCATTCTGGATCGAATCGACGTATTCGGTGTCTTCGGTGGTGGGATTGGTGTCATCGAACCGCAGGTTGCACTTGCCGCCATATTTCTTGGCGAGCCCGAAGTTCAAACAGATCGACTTGGCATGTCCAATGTGCAGATAGCCGTTGGGTTCAGGAGGAAACCGTGTCTGCACGGGAAGCCCGCCGTAGCGGTTGTTGCGCAGGTCTTCTTCGACAATCTGCTCGATGAAATTCAGCGAGCGTTCCGGTGTGGAAGAACTGTCGGCGGCAGCGGGATCGGACTGAGACATCGACCAAACTTTCTTCACAGGGACGTTGAGTAACGGACGAGGATCGCGGTCGGAAAGTAGCAATTGCTGGAATTCGTTGCCAGCAGCGTTCTCGTGGCCGACGCAGCTTGCGTCGGCACCGACGCTGGCAGCGTCGGCCACGAGACTCCCGCTGGCAACCATCTGCTTGGCGGCTTACAAACCCTCCTCGCTCGCTGAGAGATTCCGAGACGAGAGACCCCCCGGCATGTCTGCGGCCGATTCTTTGAACCCGAACTCACCTCCCGCTGCGCCGACCAGCGAACGCGTGGCGGACGCGACGTCCGTCGTCGAACCGCAGATTCGTGTTGATCCGCAACAAGCGGCCGCGCCGCACACCAACCGGAAAGAAGTTCGCCCGCTGTGGGTCACTTGGTTCGCGCATCCGTTCGCAAACTGGTTCTGGTTTTACTTCGGGTTCGTTGCCGCGCTCTCCGGGTCGAACATGAAGTATCCCGGATCGGGGCCGGTGGTGATCGTCGGCTGGCTGACCGCGCATCTTGTCAACGTGAAGCATCCGCTGGGTGAGATCAAACTGCTGCTGGCCTCGGCGGGGATCGGCTATGTACTCGACGGGATCATCACGCTGATGGGGGTTTTGAAGTTTCACGAGCCTTCCTATTGGGGATGGCCGATTCCGCTGTGGATGGTGATGATGTGGCCCAACTTCGCGGCGACGCTCAACAGTTCGATGAAGTGGCTGCGCGGCCGGTATCAGATGGGAGCCTTCATGGGTGCGATCGCCGGGCCGTTCTCCTACTACGGCGGCGTGAAGTGGGGCTCGGTCGATATCGGCCTCGGCTGGTCGTTCTGGGGAGCGATGATCGTGATCGGCATTGAATGGGCGCTGGCCATGCCGCTGCTGTTGTGGCTGTCGGCGAAGTGGGTGCCGGGACCGCAGACCAGCGAAAAGGGACCGCTAATTGACGCCAATCTGCGCTAATGAAGTGAGTCCGAATTAGCAAACATTAGCGTCAATTAGCGGTTTCAAGTTTTGTTTCCCAAGGGAGACCGGTCATGTCCAAGAGCCACGTTGAATCAAGCGGCAATCGTGTCATGTCGATCGACGCGTATCGCGGTTTCGTGATGCTGGCGATGGCGTCGAGCGGATTTGGATTCTCGGCGCTGGCGAAGCCGGAGAACCTGAAAAAGCTCGCCGATTCCGGCTCGAGTCCGTTTCCGGATTGGCTGCTCAAGAGCTTGGCTTACCAGTTCGATCACGTCGCGTGGGCCGGTTGCGGCTTCTGGGATCTAATCCAGCCGAGCTTCATGTTTCTGGTCGGCGTGGCGTTGCCGTTTTCGTATTCGCGGCGTGAGAGCGAAGGGCAATCGGCGGCCGTTCGTTTTCGCCATGTGCTGTGGCGATCGTTCGTGCTGGTGGCATTGGGCGTGTTTCTCTCGTCGAACGGTTCGAAGCAAACCAACTTCACGTTCATGAATGTCTTGTCGCAGATCGGCCTGGGCTATCCGTTGCTGTATCTCTTCCGCGAACGGTCGCTGCGAACTCAGTTTGCCGCCGCCGCGGTCATCCTGGTTGGCTATTGGGGCTGGTTTGCGAACTACACGATTCCGACGTCACAGCTTGAGGATGTCACCGCGGAGATCGTCGAACGGCATCCCAATCTCGTGAAAGACAAAACTCCTCCCGAACAGGAATGGACTCAGTTCTCCGGCTTCGGTTCGCATTGGAACAAACACGTCAATGCGGCGTCTGACGTAGACCGAAAACTCTTAAACATCTTTCCGAGCGAGAAGGAACCGTTCCGAGGTCAGAAGTTTTGGGTCAACGATGGCGGTTATCAGACGCTGAATTTCATTCCGTCTCTCGCGACGATGTTGCTCGGCTTGATGGCCGGCACCGTGCTGCGGTCAGGCGTCAGTGACGGTGAAAAGGTGAAATGGCTGCTGACAGCGGGAGCGGTCTGCTTCGGAGTTTCGATGGCGCTGGATACCTCGATCTGGCCGGTGGCGATTCCGAATTGCGATTGGCATCTCGCGCCGATCGTGAAGCGGATCTGGACTCCGGGCTGGGCGGTGTTCAGTTCCGGCTGGACGTTTTGGATGCTGGCGGCGTTCTATTGGGTAATCGATGTCCGGCAGTGGCGACTCTGGTCGTGGCCGCTGGTGGTCGTCGGCATGAACTCCATCGCGATGTATGTGATGGCGCAACTCATCAAGTCCTGGATGGGTGGCACGCTGAAGACACACCTCGCGACGCTCGACGCAATCTTCGGCTGGGAGCGCGGCATCACCTACACACTGTTCGGCGACTCTTCGTTCGCCACACCGCTGGGACATGCCGCTCGCCTGTTTGGCTTATGGCTGGTCTGTGTGTGGCTCTATCGCCGCAAGATTTTCGTGCGTGTGTGACGTGCCAACGTAGGGTGGGTCGAGTCATCGAGACCCACCAAGTCAAACGCGGTTTGTGGTGGGTCTCGATGACTCGACCC
>SXKJ01000204.1 GCA_005778115.1 Planctomyces sp.
CAATCTGTTCTCGAATCCGCGCTTCATGCACGGAGCCTCCACAAGCTGCAACGCGGATGTCTTCGCGTTCTCGGCGGCCCAGGTGAAGAAGGCGATCGAGATCACCCACATGCTCGGTGGTGAGAACTACGTCTTCTGGGGGGGCCGCGAAGGCTACATGAACCTGTTCAACACCGACATGAAGCGTGAGCTTGATCATCTTGCCAAGTTCATGCACATGGCTCACGACCACGCCAAGAACATTGGCTTCAAAGGTCAGTTCTTGTTTGAACCTAAGCCGAAGGAACCGACGAAGCACCAATACGACTACGACGCCGCCGCCTGCTTGAACTTCGTTCGAGCCAACGGTCTCGAAGGGATCGTGAAGCTCAACATCGAGACGAACCACGCGACGCTCGCCGGGCACACGATGATGCACGAATTGGAATACGCTTCGATCCAAGGAGCGCTCGGCAGCATCGACGCGAACACGGGCGACCTGCTGCTCGGCTGGGATACCGATCAATTCCCGACCGACATCTATCTCACGACGCAGTGCATGTTGGTCATCATGAAGCAAGGAGGACTCGCCCCCGGCGGAGTGAACTTCGACGCGAAGGTCCGCCGTGAATCGTTCGAGCCGCTCGATCTGTTTTATGCACACGTCGGCGGCATGGATGCGTTCGCTCGCGGCCTGAAGATCGCCGCCGCGATTCGCAAAGAAGGTGTGCTGTCCGACATCGTCAAGCAGCGCTATCGCAGCTACGACAGCGGTATCGGCAAGCAAATCGATCAGGGCAAAACGAACTTCGCCGAGCTGGAGAAGTACATGCTCGCCAAGGGCAACCCCGACCCGAACGAGAGCGGCCGCCAGGAAATGATCGAGAACATCATCAACGAGTACCTGTAGGTCAGGCTTTCCAGCCTGACCCGAAAAGAGCAACCACCGCCGATACTTAACCGAGTCAGCCTGGAAAGGCTGGCCTACTGATGGAGTTTCTCGTGTCTGCTGGACCTGATTTCTCGAAATCTGAGCTGATCCCGGTCATCGCGCAAGACGTGAAGACTGGCGAGGTCTTGATGTTGGCCTACATGAATCAAACGGCCTACCAGGAGACTCTGCAAACCGGTCGCGTCTGCTACTACAGCCGGAGTCGCCAGAAGCTGTGGCGCAAAGGGGAAGAGAGCGGAAACGTCCAAGAGCTGAAAGAAATCTACTTCGACTGCGACGCCGACACGCTGCTGGTGAAGGTCAATCAAATCGGCGGAGCGGCCTGCCACGAAGGCTACACAAGTTGCTTCTTCCGCCGCGTCGACCCGGCGACCGGCAACGTCACCGTCATCGGCGATCGCGTGTTCGATCCGAAGGTGGTTTACAAGAAATAGACAAAGGCAATTCAGAACATTAATCGGCGCTAATCTTCGCTAATTCAGAAAGTCGCAGTTTTTGAATTAGCGAAGATTAGCGCCGATTCGTGTTCCCAAACAAAATCGAGAAGTTCGACATGTCAGACAAGATTCTCAAGCTCGGCATCCCCGCCGGCAGCCTGCAAGAGGCGACCGCCGCACTGTTTCAGCGCGCGGGTTACAACATCAAGTTTCAGTCGCGAAGCTATTACCCGACGATCGACGATCCAGAGATTGAGTGCATGTTGATCCGCGCTCAGGAAATGGCTCGATACGTTGAAGAAGGAGTGCTCGACGCGGGCATTACCGGCTTCGACTGGATTCAGGAGACGAACGCCGATGTCGTTGAAATCTGCGAGTTGATGTTCTCGAAGGTCAGCCGCAATCCAGTACGCTGGGTGCTCTGCGTGCCGAATGACTCGCCGGTGAAATCGGTGAAAGACCTGCAAGGCAAGCGGATCGCCACCGAAGTGGTCGGCCTGACGACTCGGTATTTGGCAAAGCACGGCGTGACCGCGAAGGTCGAGTTCAGTTGGGGCGCTACCGAGGTCAAGCCGCCGAAGCTGGCTGATGCGATTGTCGAAGTCACCGAGACCGGCAGCTCGCTGCGAGCCAACAATCTGCGGATCGTCGAAGAGCTGTTGCAGAGCACAACTCGATTCGTCGCCAACAAGACTGCGGCCACCGATCCTTGGAAGCGAAACAAGATCGACAACCTCGTGCTGATGCTCGCCGGCTGCCTGAATGCCGAGGGGAAAGTCGGCCTGATGATGAACGTCCGCCGGACGGATTTGCCCAATGTGCTCAAGCAACTGCCGGCGCTGCAAATGCCGACGGTCTCGTCGCTGTCCGATCCCGATTGGGTGGACGTCAATACGATCGTCGATGAGTCGCTAGTCCGCACAATCATCCCCGCACTGAAGTTGGCTGGTGCTCGCGGCATCGTCGAGTACGGCATCAACAAGATCATCGACTAAGTTAGCAGTTCCGCCTTGAGGCGGTCTGCGATCGTCTAACGCACCGCCTGAAGGCGGAACTACGAACCGCCATGAGCGTCGCTGTCCTAAAACTTGGCGGCAGTCTGCTCGATCTCGCGGATCTGCCGGATCGCTTGCGAGCGGTGACGGCGAAGCTTGCTGGCGACCAGCCGCTCTTGATCTGCGGTGGAGGCGCGGCCGCTGATGTCGTGCGGCAGTGGCATGCGACTCACGGTTTGAATGAAGAGCAGTCGAATTGGCTGGCGATGGATTCCATTCGACTCAATCAGCGGCTGTTGCTGACGCTCATGCCGGAACTGGAACTGGTCTCGAATCGTGCCGCGGCGGAGTCGGCCTGGCGGCGAGGCCGTGTGCCGCTGCTGGATTTGATGTCGTTCGTCAGCATCGAAGAGACCGCGCCGGATGTGACGACGCCGCTAACGCACTCGTGGGATGTGACCAGCGATTCGCTCGCAGGCTGGGTCGCGATCCGCTGGCCGGCAAGCCGATTCGTGCTGTTGAAGTCTGCCGAATGGCCCGTTGCCGAGAGCGAATTGAGAGTTCCTGCGGTAGCGGACCTGAAACTTGTCGATGCGTACTTCCCGGTGCTCGCACCGGAGTTGCCGACGACGTGGTGGTGTTCTTTGCGAGGCAGGGGCATGATCGAATTTCGTCGATTGTCGCTCGGATGACGAACGGAGCCGCGCCCGTCAGGAAGCGGGACGAGCCGACCCCTTCCTGACGGGCGCGGCTCCAGTAAGATAAGCGAAGCGGCGTGTGGGGCAGTTGGGCAAGGTAGAACTGCTGGCAAAAGGATGAGCGGACATGAAACTCCTGGCCGATCTGAAAGTTGGTTGTATTGCCGTTGCTTGCGGACTGAGCTTGATGCTCACCGGTTGCGGGAAAGATCCGCCGCCGCCCCCGCCCCCCGTTCCAATTCCTGTGGCTCGGCCGGCCGCGTTGCCGCCGAAAGTGGAGCCGCAGCCATCCGCTGAAGAGTTGGCCAAGACACAAGCGGAGATCGAAGCGGCGGCCGCGAAGACGCTGCGAGACTTCGGCGCGGCGGTGCAGGTCAATGAGAGCGGTAAGGTGGTTCACGTCAATCTGCTGAATCATCCGCGTTGCAATGATGAGTCGCTGGAGCCGCTCAAGTCGTTGAAGAGCGTCGTTGCGCTCGATCTGCGGGGGACTAAGATCAGTGATGCGGCGCTCGCAATTGTTGGTGACTTGGAGATGCTCGAAGAGCTTTACCTAGGCATTACGGCGACCACCGATTCGGGACTGGAGAAGCTCAAACGGTTGAGCAAGCTCAAGGTACTCAATTTGGTCGGCACGAATGTCAGTGACGCGGGGGTGATCGGATTGGCTGGCGAGTTGCGAGGACTCAAGGCGGTCAATCTGTTTAAGACGGAGGTCACCGATGTGGGGGTGCGTGGGCTGCAAAAGTTGGAAGAACTGGAAGTGCTCGTACTGCCGCCGGCCGCGACGAATGAGTCGCTAGCGGTCGCCGAAGAGTTGAAAAAGCTGCGCGTGTTGTGGGCGATGGAATCGAAAGTCACGGACGACGGGCTGGTCAAGCTGGCGTTGCTGGATGGGTTGACCGAACTCGACCTGTCGCAGACGGCGGTGACGATTGATGGAGTCTTGAATTTGGCTCAGCGACGGAAGGAGACGTCGATCGCGTTTCCGAAAGGGTTGTGGGCGGGAGGCGTGTTGACGCTCAACGCGGCGGCCTCGGACGGGGACATGCCGGTGCTGGGCAAGCATGTGGAGTTGACGGCTCTCTCGCTGCACGCGACTCCGGTGACGGACGCGGGATTGGAGCCGCTGCGGTCGCTGATCAAGTTGGAATCGCTGGCGTTGCCTCCGACCTCCACCGATGCAGCGCTGGACGTGTTGTATGTGTTGAACGATTTGCAGAATCTGACGCTGGCGGGGGCGTCGATCACCGATGACGGCGCGAAAAAGCTCGAACGACTGGCCAAGCTGCAATCGCTCAGTTTGATTCGGACACGTGTCGGCGATCGCGCGATGGATTCGATCGGCAAGCTGGGGGGCATGAAATCTTTGTGGCTGGATCAAACGGGGGTCGGCGACGCGGGGCTGCGTTCGCTGGTTGGGTTGAAGCAGTTGGAATTGCTCAGCCTGCGCGAGTCGGCGGTCACGGATGAAGGGTTGCCGTCGTTGCGTGGCCTGCAAAATCTCAAGCAACTGTCGTTGGGGTGGACTCGCGTGGGAGGCGGATCGCTCGATCCGTTCAAAGATCTGAAACAACTGGAGCAATTGGATTTGATCGGCACGCAGGTCAGCGCTGCTCAGGCGGCCGAGTTGAAGCAGGCGTTGCCGAAGTGTGAGATCGCCTATCCGACCGATCCGCTGTTGATCGCTCTGGCGGAATCTCGTGGCGACATGAAGGCTGCTCTGAATGCGATTGGTCAGGTCAAGCTCGATGAGAAATCGCAGCAGGTCGTGGCGATCAACGTCGCCCACGCACGGTTTGAGGACGCGGGACTCGAACAAGTCGCGACGTTGAAGTCGTTGCAGAAGCTCAGCGTGATGGGGACGAAAGTGACTGATGCCGGACTGAAGCACCTGCACGGTCTGTCGGAACTGCAAGAACTGTGGCTGGATGGAACGGCCGTCAGTGATGCGGGGTTTGAGGAACTCTTCACGCTCAAGAAGTTGAAGACGTTGTACGTTCGCGGAACGCGCGTGACGACGGCCGGTGCGCTGCGAGCGGCTGCCGCGTTGCCGAACACCGACTTGGCCTTCACGCACGGTTCGCGCGATGCGACCGGAGTGACTCTGTTGGCTGGCGTGCAGGACGGCGATCTGGCGGCGCTGAGTGAAGTGCCAAAGCTGCTCGTGCTGCGGATTCTCGATGCTCCGATCTCCGACGCCGGATTGGCACACATCGCCGCGCTAGTCGATTTGCAGTGGCTGACGATCCACGGCGGCAAGTTCACGGCGGATGGTCTGAAGTCGCTCTCCCGGTTGAAGAAGCTGGTGGTGTTGTCGCTGAATCGCACGCCTCTGGGGGACGACGGACTCAAGCCGATCTCCGAGATGTTGCAGTTGCAGGAGCTGTATGTCGCGCAGAGCAATGTCACGAATGAAGGAGTGTCGCAGCTCAAGTCATTGGCGAATCTCACGGTGCTGGACGTGGCGAACACGAAAGTGACGGGGGCGGGAATCGTGAATCTGGTCGGGCTGAAGAAGCTCGCTGTATTGAATCTGACGAACACCGTGATGACCGACAATCAGTTGACGAAACTGACTCCGCAGATGCGGCAACTCAGGCGACTGGGGCTGCGCGGTACGCAAGTCACCGGGCAAGGGTTGAAGGCACTCAGCGGCCTGACGCAGTTGGAAGTGCTCTGGCTGGACAACACGTCGATCAACGGAGCAGGGTTGGTGAATCTCAAGCCGCTGACGAATCTCACCGAGTTGGACCTCAGCGATTGCAAGTTCGTCAGCAACGGCTTCGAGCATCTCCTGGGAATGACCAAGCTGAAGCGGTTACGGCTGAATGGCGTCCCTCTGCCACAGAAGGAACTCGATAGGCTGCACGAAACATTGAAGAACTGTGAGATCGTGTACTCGCCTGATCCACTGGTGAAGGCGCTGGCCGAACACAAGAACGACATCGCTAAGGCCTTGCCGACCGTCGCCGAGGTGAAGACCAACGACAAAGAGGAGATCATCGGGATCAACTTCGAGGAGACCGCGATCACGAACGCCGGCCTCGAATCGCTGAAGACACTGAAGACGCTGCGGCGGATCGACCTGGCCCGCTGCAATGTGACCGATGCGGGAATTGCACATCTCGCGTCGATTTCGAGCCTCGAATCGCTCGATCTGAGCGGAACGGCGATTAGCGACAAAGCACTCACCTCGCTGGCCGGATTGTCGCAACTCGAATCGCTGTTCTTAAGTGACACGGCGATCGGCGATCATGGACTGGAACAACTCAAGAAGCTGACGAAACTGCAACGGCTCGATCTGAGCGGCACGAAGATCACCGATACCGGGATGTTGTTGTTTGTGAATTGGAAGGACATGCGTGTGTTGAACCTCGCCAAGACGTCGATCACCAACAACGGGCTGGTCGACCTGAAGGCGCTGCCGCAATTGCAGAGTCTGGCGTTACGCGAAACGCAGATCGGCGACGCGGGATTGGAACATGTCGCGACGTTGAACCGCTTGGAAACCGTGTGGCTCGAACAGACGAATGTGACCAAAGCGGGATTCAACCGGCTGCACGATGCACTCCCCAGGTGCCGCATCTACGGGCCGTAGCACTTTGAGCAGAATGGCGCCAGCTACCGGTGTCGTAAAGCGCCGCTGAGTGGTGTTGATAACCAATGACAAAACCTACGGCTATCGCCCAATGGCACTCACTTTGTGAGCGGAATGGCGCGAGCCACCGGCAATTCGGGATCAACATTTCCCGAAGAAACACCGGCGGCTAGCGCCTGGCCGCTCACTCATCCAGCCCCAGCTTGGTCAGCCGCTCGGCATCCAGGCCGAACTTCGCGACGGACTCGCGGAGTTTCGCGACCACGAAGTGCTTGTGGTTGGCGACGTCTTGTTCGGTGATGGCGAGGTGCTCGGCGACTTCTTTGTTCTTCCAGCCGAGCACAAACAACAGTTCGATGCACTTGAGCCGCTCGAACTCACCCCGTTCCCACCATTGCGAGATGAGACGCTGCAACGCATCTCCGAGCGCGGCGGTCTCGTGGGTCTGACGCTCGACGCTGCGGAACAAGCTGGAGGCGGCGCGATCGGAACCGGCCGGCTCGCGCGTGCCGCCGTCCGAGTCTTCCAGCAGCAACGCCAGTTCCGGACGCCGTCCGTTGCGGCGGAGGACGTCGGTCAGCTTATGGGCCGCGATCGAGAACAGAAAACTCTCCAGCGGCGTCGCGTCGTCGTAATTCGGCAAGCTGATGAGGAAGCCGAGGAACGTTTCCTGGACGACATCCTCGCTGGTCGCTCGATTGCCGAGGCGGCTTTCGACAAACGCTTGCAAGCGACCCTCGAAGCGAGCGATGCACTCTTCCCACGCACCCGGCTCGCCGCGCCGAATCTGAGCTACCAGCAGTCGATCGAGTTCATTCGCGGGCATGATGCGATTTTCGACGAGAGGCAGTTTCAAAGCCAGCGCAACGCGCAAGCGAGTGGCCAAATCGTTGCAAAGGCAGCCACTCACTTGCGCGTCGTGCTGGCTTTGAGACGACCTCTACGCTTCCAACCGCGCGAGCACATCAGACGGAAGGACAAACGCTTCGTCAATCTCGGAGTCGGAATCGGCGATGATGACGTCTCCGTCGTCGCCGCCCCCTTGCAGCGTGTCCGCGTTGCCTTGGCCGACGACAGTGTCGTCCCCTTCGCCGCCTAAGAGCGTGTCGAGGCCAGATCCGCCGTAGAGCGTGTCGTTGCCATCGCCGCCAATAATCACGTCGTTGCCCGCGGTGCCGTTGAGCGAGTCGGAGCCATCGCCGCCATTGATGGCGTCGTCGCCGTCGCCGCCGATCACGTTATCGTCGCCGTCTCCAGCGATCAGCGTGTCGTTGCCGAGTCCGCCATCGAGCAGATCGTCACCATCGCTGCCGTGAATCAGGTCGTTGCCCACTTCGCCGCGGACGATGTCGTCCCCTTCGCCGCCGTCCAGGAAATCATTGCCGTTGCCGCCGGTGATCGAATCCGCTCCGAATTCACCGTTGATTGAATCGACTCCCAGTCCACCTGCGATCGTGTCTTCGCCGTTGCCGCCGAAGACGGTGTCGTTGCCGTCGCCGGCGTCGATCGAATCGGCATCGTCATTGCCATTGAGGATGTCATTGCCCGCGTCGCCGGTCATGCGGTCAAGGCCGGCACCGCCATCGACGAAATCGTTCCCGACGCCGCCGTTGAGTGTGTCATCGGCCAGACCGCCGAGTAGCGTGTCGTTGCCGCTGTTTCCGACGAGCGAATCTTCGCCGTCGCCACCATCCAGGAAGTCGTTGTTGGCCGAACCGGTGATCGTGTCATCGCCGTCGCCGCCGGAGACTCGCAGCAGGACGCTGCCCAGTGACAATCCCGCCGCGGTGATCCGGTCTTCGTCGTCACCGCCATTGACCAGCAGCAGCATCGGCGAGATGCCCGACAGATTGCCGATGTTGACCACGTCATTACCTGCTGCACCGTCGATCGTCACGCCGGTGATCGAACGATCGAGCGTCAGGCTTTGACCGCCGCTCGTAATCCTCATCCTTGAACTGACCTTTGAGACCGCGAACGTGTCGCCCCCCGATGTGCCGGTGACGTTGACCGCATCGAACCCGCCGCCGTTCTGGAACGTGTCGCTGCCGTTGGCTGGAATCCAGGTCAGGACATCGTCGCCGGCTCCACTGTTGAGCGTGTCGCTCCCCGAACCACCTTCCAGCGAATCGACACCGTTGCCGCCGCTCAGCGAATCGTTGCCGGCGTCGCCGTACAGTTCGTCGTTGCCCTCGCCACCATTGACTGTGTCATTCTGATTGCCGCCGCGGAGGGAATCATCGCCGCCACCCCCGGTGATCGTGTCGTTTCCATCTTCGCCCAACAGCGTGTCGTTCTCTCCGGCTCCGCCCACCGTCGGCAGCAAACCGGTATTGAGCACGTCGTTGCCAGTCCCGCCGCTGAGCATGTCGTTGCCCGTAGAGTCGGTGAGCGAATCGTTGCCAGTTCCGCCACGGAGGATGTCATTGCCGATTCCGCCATCCAAGGTGTCGAGATCGCTTCCGCCATCCAGGATGTCTTCGCCATCCACGCCCAGCAGCGAATCGTTGCCGGCTTCGCCAAGGAGCGAGTCGTTCGCCGCGTCACCGGTCATCGTGTCGTTGCCGGCGTTGCCATTCAGCGTGTCGTTGTCGTTGCCGCCGATCAGCGAATCGTTGTTGTTGCCGCCGTTGAGCGCGTCGAGGCCATCCTCGCCATTGAGCGTGTCGTTGCCGTCGCCGCCGGACATCACATCATCGCCGGTCGAGCCGAGCATCGAGTCATTGCCCGACTCGCCATTCATCACGTCATTGCCGTCGTTGCCGAACATCCGATCGTCGCCCGAGCCGCCGAGAAGGTTGTCATCCCCGACTCCGCCGGTCACGCTGTCGGTGCCGCTCCCCGCGCTGATCAGGTCATCGCCGTTGGCACCGTCGAGCGTGTCGTTGCCGTCCTCACGCGTCGAACTGCCCGTCGCGCCGATGGTGTCATTTCCGCCGCCGCCGAGGATTGAATCGTTGCCATCATTGCCGTGCAATTCGTCGCCGCCAATGCCGCCGCTGATCGTGTCGCTGCCGTTGCCGCCGCTGATCAAGTCGTCGAGATCGCTACCGATAATCGAATCGGCTCCGTCGCCGCCGTTGATCGTGATCCCCATCAGGTTGGGAAACGTGCTCAGCGACACGGCGGACACGTCGATCACGTTATTGCCATCGCCGCCGGTGATATTCATCTGCTCGATTGTGTCGAGCGCGAAGCTGGAATTGACCACAACGCCATTTGCCAGCACTTCAGCATTGGTGGCGTTCGACCGCACCGTGATCGCATCGCCGCTGTCCGAGTTCACCTGTAACGTGTTCGAGCCCGCCAGGAAGAACACGGAGACCGTCGGCAGCGTTCGCGTCTCCAACGTTTCGGCCGCGCGAGCTTCCGCGTTGCGACTCGGCCGAGCCGCGCGTGCTCGCAGCGAACGACGAATTTTCATCCCTGACCGAACCGTCTCCAACCAACTTGAAAAGCGCATCGTGCGAAGCCTTCGCTTGTGAGGAACGACAATCTTGGCCGCGAGACAATTCGAACCGGCATGCGCCGGCGCAGAGCATGGCCCGAAAACTATTGCCACCAAATTACGCCTACGTCCAAGCGCGAGCCATCAGAATTTCCCAACAAGGCACGGGGCTGAAATCACGACCGCTGCGATGACTAATGACCCTGTCTTTGGCAGTTCTCACGGCGTTTCAGGCGAACCGACGAACGGTGCCGAAATCCGTTCAAGTTCACGACGGCGTTGAAACTCGAATCCCGAATCTCGAAACTGCGTCGTAATGGTCTCAAAGCCAGCACGACGCGCCAGCGAGTGGTCGGAATCTCGGAAAACAACCACTCGCCTGCGCGTCGTGCTGGTTTAGAAACGACCTCGATGCAGCCGTCAGATTTGAAACCTCTCCGGAGTCCACCATGCCTGCCGAACACCGCGTGATCACCGACGTCGCCAGCCAAGTCTGGCACGATCGCTTCGAACTGACGGGAGCCACGCTGCCACTCAATGGCCTGCAGAATTGGGCCGTGCGGCAGCGGCGATTGCGCGGTGGATTGTCGGACGGCGTGGATGTGGTCGAGATCGACAACGGAGCGCTGAAGCTGGAAGTGTTGCCGACTCGTGGCATGGGAGTGTGGCGAGGGAGCTTTCAAGGAATTCCGATTGGATGGAACTCGCCGGTGCAGCAGCCAGTGCATCCTGCGTTCGTGAATCAGACGGAGCGTGGTGGTCTCGGCTGGCTGGCGGGATTCAACGAATTGATCTGCCGCTGCGGCCTCTCGTTCATGGGGCCGCCGGGCCGGGATGCCGGATTTGAGGCGCATCCGATCCTGGGGGAGCTGACTCTGCATGGCAAGATCGCCAACCTGCCGGCACATCGTGTCGAAGTCACGGTCGATCCCGACCACCATGGCCGTATCGCGGTGACGGGGATCGTTGACGAGTGCTCGATGTTCGGGCCGTGTCTGCGTCTGACCTCCACGATCGAGACGACGGCCGGTTCAAATTCTTTCACGATCATCGACGAAGTCACGAACTTGTCCGCGAAGCCGGCGGAGTTCGAGTTGCTGTATCATACGAACATCGGTCGCCCCTTTTTGGAACCCGGCGCACGCCTCTTGGCTCCGGTGCGTGAAGTCTGTCCGCGCGACGCGAACGCCGCCGAAGGGATCGAGAATTACGACCAGTACGCCGCGCCAGATGCTGCGTATGCCGAGCAAGCATTTTACTTTCGCCTGGTGGGTGATGCTCAGCAGCGCGGCGTGGTGGCCCTGCGCAATGCGGCCGGTGATGCGGCGATCAGCTTGCGAATGCCACTCACCGAGTTGCCTTGCTTCACGCTCTGGAAGAACACTACCGCCGAGGCGGATGGTTATGTCACCGGGCTGGAACCGGGAACGAATTTTCCGAACCTGCGGAGCTTCGAGCGGGCGAACGGCCGCTTGCTCACGCTGGCTCCCGGAGCGACTCGGCGAATGTCGTTCGAGTTTGCGATTCACGTCGGCCAGACGCAGGTGCAAGAACTCACGGACGAAATCAAAGACCTGCAACGTACCACGACCGTGGCGCTGTCCCGCCAACCGCTGCGCGAGTACTCGCCGGCTGGACGATGACTGTTCGGACTGCGTGCAATCGGTAGGGTGGGACAAGCTCCCTTCGAGCGCCGGCCCACCGCAAAGACTCCAGCCGATCGCTGGTGGGCCGGCGCTCGAAGCGAGCTTGTCCCACCCTACGTGGAGAAAATGATGTTGCCAAAAAGCAACATGACGGTCTCGGCCTGAACGCTGGTCGTGCCGGTTGCGAAAAACCGGCTGGTAGCCGCACGTCTGCGAGACTCGGTCTCGAATTGTGTGCTACCTTACGACGCTCGCAGATCCATTCGCGAGTGAGGCCGCATGATTCGAGCACTGACGATCGATGACGTCCCCCAGATTCCGCGTTTGCTGGCGACTGAACAAGGCCCGCACGTGGAACCGTCGCCACACTTGAGCGCGGTCATCGAGAACTTGCTGCCGAGACTGTTCGTCAACACGCCACACGCGGACCCTGAGTTGCCGGGACTGGTCAGTGTCGGCGACGACGGCCAGTTAACCGGCATGATTGGGCGGATTGCTCGCCACATGGAATTTCGTGGCCGACCGATCCGCGCGGCGGTCGCTTGCGAGTTATACGTCGATCCCGCGTATCGCTCGCAAATGCTGGGCGTGAAGCTGCTCAAGAAGCTGATGGCCGGGCCACAGGATTTGTTGTTCTCCGACATCGCCAACGAGACGTCTCGCAAAATTTGGACAGGCTTGGGTGGCTCGGTCGCGTCGTGGTACGGGCTGACGTGGATGAAAGTGCTGCGTCCCGCGCAGTTCGCGCTGTCGCTGCTGCGCAAGCGGCGATTCGGCAAGTTGACTGGCATGGGCCAGCCGTTGGCCGCGCTCACCGACAAAGTGTTTCGCGGCGCTACGCGCAGCCTCACGCAACTCGCACCGATGCCCAATGTCGAATCCGAGCCGCTGACGTCTGAGCGATTCTTGGAACTCTTCCCGGATTTCAGCGAGATCGACGAACTTCGCCCGGTCTATGACCGCGAGACGATTAATTGGATTTGGTCACGGCTGGACTTCATGTATTCCGCCGGAGCTAGCGAGCCGGTGTTGGTGAAGTCATCACGTGGCGAAACGCTGGGATGGCACATCTCGCAGATGACCGATTCTCGCATCGTGCATGTGTCGCAGATCGTCGCGCGGCCCAACACCATGGGAATGGTATTCGATCATCTGTTGCACCAGGCGGTCGAACGTGGCGCGGTCGCCGTCAGTGGCCGGGTAATTCCTCGCTTTCTGCAAACGTTGGTCGACCGCAACTGCATCCTTCGCCGCCGCAGTTCGCACACGCTCATTCATTCGCCGGATCGAGAACTGCTCGACTCCTTCGCGACGGGCCGAGCATTTCTCTCTCTGTTTGAGAGTGAAGGGCCATTGCAGATTTGGAACAAGTCACCGTTGGCGCTGGCGCGATTACGCGCGGAACACGACGCCAAGACCGCCGACGTCCATGCGGCGAGGGCGATCGAATTGGAACACAAACAAATCCACTTGGTCACGCACGCGAACCGCGTGCTGGAGCCATAAAACGCACGCTGGCCGCGAGCGTCACGAGAGGACATCAACATGCCGAAACTCCTGCAGGATCTCTGGTCATCTCAGGTCGCGGTTCGCCCGGACGGAATCGCCGTCTGCTGGAAGGGCGAGCTGATTCCGTATGGCGAACTCGACCGTGTCGCGAATCAACTGGCACACACGCTGCGTGGGCACGGTTGCCAATTCGGAGACCGAGTGGCCGTGTTGATTCCTAACTCGGCGAACGCCCTGTTGGCGATGCTCGGTATCTTGAAGGCCGGCTGTGTGGCAGTGCCGATTGACGTGAGGACACCGGCCGCACAAGTGATCGAACAGCTCAATGATTGCCGGCCGACATTGATCCTGGCGGCGCGTTTCGCACGATCCTTGCTCGACGATTTGTTCGACAACGATTACTTGCCGTTCCGCGTTGGGACGCTGGAAGCCTTGCCCATCGAGGGAGACTACTTTGCCACGGAATTCACCGGCCTGAGCATTCTCAGTGAGTCGCCTGAAGCTCCGGCTTGCGGGGCGACAACGCACGCTCCCGCATTGCAATTCTACTTCTGCGGAGAATTGGCCTGTGGCGTCAACGACCCCGCGAGTCAACCGGTGTTCCAGGCCCTGGTCTCTGCGCCACACGGGCCAATTGTCGTTTCCCATGCGGAAGTCTTGGCCTTACTCGCCGCGCGATCAGGGTTGCGACTCACGGAATTCGATCGCGTTGTCGGCCTCCCGCTGCATTCGCCGCTGGCGGTGGCGGAAGCCTTTGCGACGCTCGCGGCTGGGGCCGAACTCCACATTGTTCCACAAGATTTGTTGGGGCGGCCACGACAACTTGCGCGATTCGTTCGCACGCAAGAAATCACCGAATGGCTCACCAACCACGGATCGCTCTCCGAAGTGATTCAGAGTTCCGAAATCCGTGACGGCGACCTGCCGTCCCTGAAACACCTGCGGTGGTCCGGCCGGGCCTTGTCGGCGAGCGCCATGCGACAGTTGACGCAGTTGTTCCCGTTGACGCGATTCGCCCGCCTCGTCTCCGACTCCGAAACCAAATTCGGCGGACAATTCTCGAACGTCACGAGCGCCCCAGAATTCGAACCGATCCTGGTGGCCGAGCCACAGGTAGTGCTCGTGCCGGTATAGCCAGACAGTGCAGGCGAGCGGGGCGGCGTCAGCCCCCCGGTCATTCTGCCCACCAGCAACACTACCGGGGGGCTGACGCCGCCCGTTCGCCTGAATGTCTCCTGGATCGCCGGGGCAGTTATAGTGGGTTTCATTCGTTCGGAACCCATTCGACTCGCCCACCCACCCGCGAAGGAGCACTCATGTTGCGGACCACATTCATCGGCGTCCTGGCCCTCGCTGTCACATCGCTCAACTCCCTCATTGCGGACGAACCGGCGAAGCCAACTTGGAACTATGTGCCGGAACTCTTGCGGCCGTTCTGGCAAGGGGACGTCGTCGCTGGCGAGTCGGTGTTGTTCATCAAAGATGATAAGACGGGCGAGTCGCGAGCCTCCGTCTTGTTTCCCGTAAAAGAGGTGTTGGCCGTTCGCAACTCGGTCGGCGATGTCTCCTATGAACAGGGCAAGGATTTCGCCTGGAGGCCAGAGTCGCGCGAGATCGTGCTGCCGGCCGGTTCGCGCATTCCGTCGCGCACAACTCAAGAGCTACGTCGGCCGGCGAAGTCGCAGAAGTACGAGCTGACCCATCGGGACGGCAACGGCGAGATCTTCTTCGGCGGACGACTCGAATACGCTGAGATGCAGACCTGCATCACCTATCGGCACGCTCCTGGTTTGTGGAAGTCTCCCGTGCCGAAGTTCGACGCGCGGGCACTCCCCCGTTCCGTGTTCAAGCTGCTCAACAAGCAACCGCTGTCGATCGTCACGCTGGGAGACAGCATCTCGGCGGGAGCGAATGCATCGGCCTTGTACGACGCGGCTCCGTATCAGCCGGCGTATCCGGAATTGCTGCGTCGGCATCTCGAAGCACGGTTCGCGGGCAAGGTCGAGATGAAGAATCTCGCCGTCGGCGGGACCGACACCGCTTGGGGGCTGACGCAAATCGACAAGGTGGTCGAGGGGCAGCCGCATCTGGTGATCCTCGCGTTCGGCATGAACGACTCGGCCGGGCGAGACGCGAAAGACTATCAGGCCAAAACGAAACAGATGATCGCCGCGATTCGCGAGAAGCTCCCCGATTGCGAGTTTATCCTCGTCGCGTCGATGCTCGGCAATCGCGATTGGATCAGGCTCAAGCACGAAGCGTTTCCGCAGTATCGCGAGGCCTTGAGAGAACTCTGTGAGCCGGGCGTGGCGCTCGCAGACCTGACTTCGATCTGGACCGGCTTTCTGGAACTCAAGCAGGATTGGGATCAAACCGGCAACGGCGTGAATCATCCTAATGACTTCGGACATCGCGTTTACGTGCAGGTCATCGCAACGTTGCTCGATCCGCAGGGGGAGCCTGTCGTTGCGGTCTCTGAGGCGAGCGGATCGGGACGGAGTCCCAATCTACAGGCCGGGCCGCTCAAACTGTCCGAGCACAAGTTGCTCGGCAATTACACGTACTCATATGCCTGCGCGGCGTTTGATCTCGACGGCGACGGCGATCTTGACCTGACCAGCTCGGACGCCGAACCGAACAGCAATCTGTATCTGCTGCGGAACGACGGCAAGGGAAACTTCCAGCACTCGTTCATCCAGAAGTACGCAGGGCACGAGGATCAGCCGATCCGGCTCGAACGACATGCCATCGGCGACATCAACCGCGACGGCCGGCCGGATGTGGTGATCGTGGACAACCTGAAGTGGGACATCCGCTGGTTCGAGAATCCGGGCAAGGAGATGATCGCTCAACCGTGGAAGCTGCGTCGGGTCGCCGAGCCGAAAGAAGTGCCAGGCTCGTATGACGTCGCGCTGGCGGACCTCGATGCCGATGGCGACCTGGATGTCGCCGCCTCAAGCTGGCGGTTCGGCAATCGCTTCGATTGGTTCGAGAACGTCGGCGCTCCCGGCAACGGTGAGAAGTGGGTGCGACACGAGATCGAAGGGATGATCGGCGAGACGCGCACCATCGCCGTCGCCGACTTCAATCGCGACGGCAAGCCGGACCTAATGGGCACGTCGCGCACCGGCAATCAAATCATCTGGTTCGCGAACTCCGGCAAGCCGGCGACCGAGCCTTGGAAGAAGACGATCCTCGACGACAAAACGATTGCACCGACTCACGGGCATCCCACCGACATCGACGGCGATGGTGATCTCGACGTGCTGATGGCATTCGGCATCGTGGCTCCCGTCGGAGCAAACTCACCCGAATCGCACCAGGTCGCGTGGTACGAAAACGTCGGGAAGCCGGGTCTCGGTGCCGAATGGAAGAAGCACCTGATCGCCGGCGGCTTCGCTCAAGGTTTCGAGGCGGTTGCCGGAGACCTTGACGACGACGGCGACCAGGACGTCGTCGCGACCGCCTGGAGTCCCACCGGACAACTCGCATGGTTCGAGAATACCGGCGACCCTAAGACCGGATGGAAACAGCACTCAATCAAAGAGAACTGGTCCAACGCCGTCACCGTGATCCTTGCCGACCTCGACAAAGACGGCCGGCTGGACATCGTCGCCTGCGCCGAACGCGGAGCGAATGAACTACGTTGGTGGCGAAACCACGGCGTTGCCAAGTGACAGATGGAAATCCTCACCCGCCGCAGCGGATGATTGAGGTCGCGGCTTGACGTTTGCGAGTGGCTTGCTGATGCTGTTCCCGCGTTGGTCCGCTCCCTGAGTTCGTCACCTCGGTTCGCACACGTCGGCAATCATCATGTTGGGCACCGAGCTTTCTGTATTGCTCGTTGAGGACAACCCCGCGGAAGCTCGGCGGTTGAGCGAGTTGCTCGCGCAGGCCTCGCGGTGTCGGATGCGGGTCAGTTGCGCGGCGAGTTTGGCAGAGGCGAAAGCGACGCTGGCGGCGGCTGCGTCGGACGTGATTCTGCTCGACTCGATTCTGCCAGACCGCTACGGCGTCGAGTCCCTGCGCGACTTGCAGGCGATCGCACCGCGGACGCCGGTGCTGATGATGGTTGGCTGGGAGGACGACGATGCCGCCGTGGCCGCACTGCGGGTCGGCGCGCAGGACGTCCTGATCAAAGATCGGTTGACCGTCCAGATGTTGGAACGCCGGATTCGTTACTCCGTCGAACGCAAGCAGACGGAATCCGCGCTGCGGCAGACCGAGGAGATGTACCGCTCGCTGATCGAATCGCTGCCGATCAACGTGTTTCGGAAGGACGCGCAAGGCCATTTTGTTTTTGCCAACCAGCGATTCTGCGACGAACTGCACAAGCGACTGGATGAGCTGGTTGGCCGCACCGACTTCGCCTTCTTCCCGCCGGAATTGGCGGAGAAATATCGCCGAGACGACCAGCGCGTCATGCACGATCGGCTCGTGGTCGAAGACATCGAGGCACATCGGTTGCCGGATGGTCAACGACTCCATGTGCAAGTCATGAAGGCACCCGCGACCGACTCGGAAGGAAATGTGGTCGGAACGCAGACAATGTTTTGGGACGTCACTCCGCGCGTCGAAGCTGAAGAGGCATTGCAGCGCAGCCACTCGCGATTCAAGAAGCTGTTCGATGCGAACATCATCGGCATCATGCTGGCCGACTTGTCGGGCCGCGTGCTGGAGGCGAACGACGCCTACCTGACTCTGACCGGTTACACGCGAGATGATCTCCTGGCTAGCCGGCTGCGCTGGGACAAACTCACGCCGCCGGAGTTTCGAGAGCTCGACCTGAAAGCGATTGAATCGTTGAATCGGACAGGGATCTCTCCGCCTTGGGAGAAGCAATACATTCGCAAGGACGGCAGTCGCGTGCCGGTCATGCTGGGTGTGTCGATGCTCGATAACTCAACCAGCGAGTGCATCTGCTTTGTGCTCGACATGACCAAGCAGAAGCAGGCAGAGGCGCAGCTACTGCGGGCGAAAGAAGAAGCGGATTCGGCCAATCAATCCAAGAGCGTCTTTCTGGCGAGCATGAGCCATGAGATTCGGACGCCGATGAACGCGATCATCGGACTGACGGAATTGGTGCTCGATTCGCCGCTAACCCCGCAGCAGCGCGACAATTTGTCGGCGGTCGCGGAATCGGCCGAGTCGCTGCTGTCGATCATCAATCACATCCTCGATTTTTCCAAGATCGAAGCGGGCAAGCTGGAACTCGATCCGGTTGAGTTCAGCTTGCGAACGATGGTCGCCGGCACCCTCAAAACGCTGGCGCTGGCGGCCCATCGCAAAGGCTTGGAGTTGGTCGGCGACATTCGCCCCGACGTCCCCGACCGCTTGATTGGCGACGTGGTCCGGTTGCGGCAGATCGTGATGAACCTGCTGAGCAATGCGATCAAGTTCACCGATTTTGGTGAGGTCGTGTTGCGCATCGCGGTCTCCTCGCGTGATGTCTCGTTGATGGAACTGCGAATCGACGTGGCCGACACCGGCATCGGAATTCCTCAGGACCGGCAGCACGCGATCTTCGAGGCGTTCGAGCAAGTTCACACATCGATCAACCGCAAGTACGGCGGCACAGGATTGGGACTGTCGATCACATCGAAGCTCGCGCAGCTCATGGGGGGCCGCGTGTGGCTGACGAGCGAACCCGGACACGGCAGCACGTTCTTCGTGACCAGCCATGTGCAGCCATCCGCTTCGGAACTGACGGTTATGTCGGACAGTCCCGCACCGCTGGATGGGTTGCGTGTCCTCATCGTCGATGACAACGCCACCAGCCGACAGCAACTGATGGATTTGTTGTCCTCCTGGCGATTGCGTCCAATGGCGGTGGCCGGAGCGAAAGAGGCACTGACCGCATTGAAGCGAGTGAAGGGAGCTGACAACGCGTTCGCCTTCACGCTGATCGACGCGCAGATGCCGGACGTCGATGGCTTTGAATTGGCGGAAACGATTCGCGCGGAGTATGCGGGGCGATCCGGACATCTCCTGATCCTGCTCAGTTCGGCCGATCGCGCTGCGGAATTGGCTCGGTGCGACCAAGCTGGTCTGACCGCGCCGATCACCAAGCCGGTCAACGAATCGGAATTGCTCGACACTCTGATGTCGCTGCGGTTGGGAGCCGGGGACGAACCTGCACCCACCCTTCCCGCGCGAACCGTCGAGGTCGCCCGCACGGCGTTGCGAGTTCTGTTGGTCGAAGACAGCTTGTTCAATCAAAAGCTGGCGATTGCGTTGCTGGAGAAACGTGGGCATTCCGTCGTCCTCGCGAACAACGGTCGCGAGGCAGTCGATTTATTCTTCCGCCAGCCGTTTGACCGTGTCCTGATGGACGTACAAATGCCAGAGATGGACGGCCTCGAAGCGACGCAGGTGATTCGACAGCGCGAGGCACGTACCGGCTCGCATGTGCCGATCATCGCCATGACCGCTCAGGCGATGTCCGGCGACCGCGAACGATGCCTGTCCGCTGGCATGGATGAGTATCTGACGAAGCCGATTCGCTCGGATCTGATGTACGAGACGTTGGAGGCGAACTTCCCCAACGCGGTGTTTGTCCGCCATAAAACCGGTGAGCCGGGTGGCATCAGCCCCCGGACGAGCCACGAGCCGCAGGTCCGGGGACTAACGCCCTCCGGCTCGCCAACCGGCGCTCGGCGTGGGTCTCCCGACCCCGCCGCTCGCGCGAGCACCGGTCTGCCTCCCAATGGCACGCATTCTGTGAGCGGCTCGGCGCTAGCCGCCGGTCATTCACCTGAATACGTCGCTCTCGAATTACCGGTGGCTAGCGCCATCCCGCTCAAAGTGAGTGCTGCCGGTCTTCCTCCTTCGATCAATGGCCAGAAGCCCAATGGACTGGTGAATTGGGAACTTTCACTCTCAGTGGCCGGAGGCGACCGAAGCCTGTTGCGTGAAGTCGTCGAAGCCTGCTTGGAAGATTGGCCACGTTGGATGCAGGACTTTGAGCGTGGGTTATCTCAACAAGAAGCTCCGGTCTTTCGCCGCGCGGCGCATTCTGTGCGAGGGGCGTGTCGTACATTTGGGCTGGAACCGCTGGTCGCGCCGGCTCAGGAATTGGAAACGCTTGCCTTGGCCGGTAATCTGACCGCAGCTGGACAACTGCTAGAATCCGTGCGGCCTGTGATGCAAGCCTTTCGGGCCGAGTTGCAAGAGTATCTGGCGAAGACTTAGCCTGACTCGGTGAGTCAGGCGACGAAACGGACAAGCCGCGAGCCTGATCATGACCACAATTTTGGTAGTCGATGATTCCGCCATGGACTGCCGCATCGCCGGCGGTCTGCTGGAGCGGGAACCCGATTGCCAAGTGCTGTTCGCCGAAGACGGAGCCACCGCGCTGAAGTCTGTCGAAGAGCATCTGCCGGACCTCGTCGTGACCGACATGGTCATGCCGAACATCGACGGCCTGCAGTTGGTCGAAGCGATGAAGCGCGACTTCCCGCTGATCCCCGTCATCATCATGACCGCCGTCGGCAGCGAAGAGCACGCCGTTCAAGCGTTGAAGCGAGGCGCGGCCAGCTACGTCCCCAAGCGGAGACTGGCTCAAGACCTGCTGGAGACCGTGCGACTGGTACTGCGTGCGGCCGATGACGACCGCAATGTCTCGCGGTTGCTGGTGCATCGCACCGAACAAGCCGACTTCAAGTTCACCTTGGAAAACGAACTTCCGCTGTTGGCGGCCGTCGTCACCTACATGCTGCAAACCATGCGCGCGATGGGACTCTTCGACGAGGCCGAACGACTGCGGATCGGCGTGGCGCTCGAAGAAGTGCTGCTCAACGGGATGTTCCACGGCAACCTGGAGCTGTCCTCCAAGCTACGAGAAGACGACAAGCCAACTTACCATGAGACCGCTCGCACCCGCGCGAAAGAGTTGCCGTATCGCGACCGCCGGATTTTCTTCGGAGCTTCGCTGTCTCCCGCCGGCGCACAGTTCACGATCCGCGACGAGGGTCCGGGCTTCAATCCGAAAGAGCTGCCTGACCCGACGGCCCCGGCCAATGTCAATCGAGTTTCCGGCCGCGGCCTGCTGTTGATGTACACGTTCATGGACGGCGTAGCCTTCAACGAATCCGGGAACGAAGTGCGGCTGACGAAAAACGCCCGCCGCGTTAATGTCCCGCCCCTCGCGTAAGCCAAACGTAGGTTGGGCATTCTTGCCCAACCTTTTTTATTCCAATTGGACGGGCAATCCGCCCTCGGCGGACGATCCTCCGAATCCCCCATGAAGTTCGCTCTCATCATTCCCGACGGCGTTGCCGACGAGCCGCAGCCGTCGCTCGGCGGGAAGACCCCGTTGCAGGCGGCTCACATCCCGAACATGGACGAGATCGCTCGGCGCGGACTCGTCGGCCGAGCCAACAATGTCCCAGAGTCCCTCCCCTCCGGTAGCGACGTCGGCACGATGAGCCTCTTCGGCTACGACCCGCTCGTCTATCACACCGGCCGAGCACCACTCGAAGCTGCCGCGCAAGGCATCTCGCTCGGCCCGAACGATTGGGCGATCCGCTGCAACTTCGTGACGGTCGCCGACAATCGCATGAAGAGCTTCACTGCCGGTCAGCTTCCGAACGACGTCGGCCAGCAACTGATCGAAGCCTTGCAGCGCTCCGCGTGCGGCGACGCGCATTGGAAATACTTCGCCGGAGTCAGTTACCGCAACCTGCTGATCTATCGCGGCCGGGGCGAGCCTTCTCCCTTCGCCGCCGATACGAACACGACTCCGCCACACGACATCACCGATCAAGTCATCGACCCGTACTTGCCCAGCGGCACCGGCTCGGAATTGCTGCGTGAGTTGATGACCAGGAGCCGTGATGTGCTCGCCAGCGTCGAATTGAATCGCGTTCGCGGCGACAACGCCGCCACGCAAACCTGGCTCTGGGGCCAAGGCAAAGCCCCCGCGCTCAAGCCGTTCATGGAACGCTTTGGCGTGCGCGGAGCCGTCATCACGGCCGTCGATCTTTTGCGCGGCATCGGCCGACTACTCGGCTGGCAAGTCATCGAAGTTCCCGGAGCGACCGGCTATCTCGACACCGACTACGCCGCGAAAGGCCGCTACGCCGTCGCTGAGTTGCAACGACCGGACATCGACTTCATCGTCGTCCACGTCGAAGCCACCGACGAAGCCTCACACGAAGGCCACGCCGACGCGAAGGTCGCCGCCCTCGAACGGATCGACGCCGACATCGTTGCTCCGATCCACGACTATCTGCACTCGCAAGGGGACTACCGCATCCTCATCAGCCCCGACCACCCAACGTTTCTCCGCACGAAAACCCACAGCCACGGTTACGTTCCGTTCGCTATCTGTGGCTCGGGAGTCAACTCGGCCGGGATGCCGACCTATGACGAAGCCGTCGCCGCCGAGTCGCGCTTGTGTTTCGAGAAAGGCTGCGACCTAATGCCGTACTTCATGCGTCGATCGAGTTAGTTTTCACTTGTAGTTTTCACTTGTAGGGTGGGTCGAGTCATCGAGACCCACCAAACTGTTGACGATTTCTGGTGGGTCTCGATGACTCGACCCACCCTAC